>NZ_JAULSJ010000050.1:0-17963 GCF_030518295.1 Chryseobacterium urinae
GGGCTAAAATTCCAGCCATCCATAGAAATTATCGGTAAAAATTATTTGAAAGGTTAAAAAACTTTTAAAAATCAAACCCAATCAAAAAAATACAATGCCTAATTGATGTAGAACGTTTTTTCGTCCGAAAAATAGTCAGGCACAATAGGAACCATTTTCAGATAACTTACGCATCCTGAAAAACCATTTTACGTACGGCAACTTTAACCCAATAATAAAATTTCCTTCAAACAAAATAAAAACCTCCGAATATTCAGCGGTTTTGCTATTTTTGTGTTTATTAATATTTATTTGAAATGTCTGAAATTGAGAACCTGCAAACTCAAAACATAAAGAATAATCCAAAGATCATGAAAGCCTGGGCGGTTTATGACTGGGCAAACTCCGTTTATTCTTTGGTAATTACTTCTACTATTTTCCCTATTTACTATTCTATTCTTACCACAGCGTACGAAAAGAAAGAATATGTGGCGGAAACAAAATCCTGGATTGATGTCCCTGTAAGACACATGATTAAGATCTTCGGAAAAGAATATCAACCCGATGCCGTATACGGGTATTCCTTAACGATTTCCTTCTTTGTAGTGGTTTTATTATCTCCGTTTTTATCTTCTTTGGCAGATACGATCGGGAACAAGAAATCTTTCCTTCAGTTCTTCTGCTATCTTGGAGCAACTTCCTGTATGGGATTGGCAATGTTTACCGGAATGCACAACGTATTCTTAGGATTACTCTTCAGCATTACCGCAAGTGTCGGATTTTGGGGAAGTCTGGTGTTTTACAACTCCTTTTTACCTGATATTGCGACAAGAGACAAACAGGATGCACTTTCCGCAAAAGGATACGTTTACGGATATATCGGCTCGGTAGTTTTGGTGATCATCTGTTTACTTTTAATTCAGGTTTTTGCAAAAGGCGCTGCACAACAGTTGCTTTTCACAAGAATCAGCTTTTTATTAACGGGAGCTTGGTGGTTCGGTTTTTCTCAGTATACCTTCAAACATTTGCCTCAGTTCGGTGATGTGAAAGAAAAGCTTCCGAAAGACTTAGTCCTTTTAAACTATAAAAACATCTTCAAAAGACATAAAGAACAGGGGGGATTCTTCGAAGTTTTAAAAGACAATTTAAGCTTCTATAAAGATATTGCCAAAGAAAGCTTTCATGAATTATTTAAAGTAGGAAAAGGTCTTTTCAAGGATAGAAACCTGAAATTTTTCCTTTCCAGCTTCTTTTTTTACAGCGTAGGAATGCAGACCATTTTCCTGATGGCAACCCTGTTTGGGAAAAGTGAGATCAATCTTCCACAGGATAAACTCATCGGAACACTTTTGGTCATTCAGATTGAAGCCATCATCGGAGCCGTAATATTCTCAAGATTATCCAGAAAAATCGGAAACAAAAATGTCATTACCATTGCTATTATTCTTTGGATTGTTGCCTGCATCTGGGCATATTTCCTTAACAAAGAAAATCCTACAGTAGAGTATCAGTTTTATGGCGTAGCTGCTGTGGTTGGTTTGGTAATGGGAGGACTTCAGGCAATGTCCAGATCTACCTATTCCAAACTTTTACCGGAAAACTCAATGGAAAACACAACGTTTTTCAGTTTTTACGATGTTCTGGAAAAAATTGCCATCATCGTGGGAACATTTGTTTTTGCTTTATTTATCGATAAATATGATTCCTTACGCGCTATCTTCGCGAAAATTGATGTCATGCTGCCTTCTGCTTCAGGAATGAGGTTCGCAGCATTTTCAATGGCATTGTTTTTCTTTGTAGGATTAATTTTAATACGATTTTTGAAACTCAATACCCAGAAAAAATAATTGAAATTATATTTTAAAAAAACTTAAGGCGCTGATAAAGCGTCTTTTTTATTTTATCATCATGAGAAATTATATATTTTATGGTGTAATTAAATTTTTCATTACTTTTAACAATTAAAAAATGTGAAAATATTATTATTTATTCACTGTGTTTTGATTTTTTTTGTTTATTTGCAAATCTAATAAGTCGTTAAAATGATTAAGAAATTTCTAACTCTCTGTATTTTGCAGTCTGCGGTTTTTGGCTTCTCCCAAAACATGAGACCTGTAGCCCAAAAAGTCTCGGAATACCATACCCAAAAGAAGAACTTTGAAAAGTTCGATTTATTCACCATCAACAAAAATTCAGAAAAACTTGCCGAATACAAAAGAGCGGCAACCGATATTTCTGTGCTGAATATCGATTCTAAGCAGCTCAAAAAGTTAGTACACGAAAAACCTGAATATCTTGAAATTTCTTTTCCTTTCGATGGCAGATTAATTACCCTGGAACTATACAAAAATCAGATATTTACAAACGATTTTAAAGTAACCACCAACAAAGGCGAAATCGTAGATTATACACCCGGAGCGTATTATCAGGGAATTGTAAAAGGAGACAATCAATCCGTGGTCGCGTTCAGCTTTTTTGAAGATGATGTGGTAGGAGTGGCTTCCACACCTGAACTGGGAAATGTAATTCTCGGAAAAGTTAAAAATTCTACAGACTTTGTAAGCTATTCAGATTCAAAACTTACAGGATTAAATCCTTTTGTCTGCGGCGTGGATGAATTAACGGATAATCACAATCAAAAAATATCTTTCGATCCGGATGCCAAGAAAACCACAGGAAAGGTCATGACGCAAAACTGTGTAAGAATTTATTACGAAGTTTGCTACACACCTTACACAAACAACGGATCTAATACAACCACTACAGCGAATTGGCTAACCGCAATTCATAACAATATCTCAACGCTTTACAGCAATGATGATATCAAAATCGCTTTAAACGAAATTTACGTATGGACAACGGCAGATCCTTACACCGGAACACCAAATGCAAATCTGGCAAGTTTCAGAACCAACCGACAGACTTTTAACGGAGATCTGGCTCATTTGGTCAATCAGCCTTCTACAACAAGTGTTGCTTACATCAATTCTCTTTGTACAACAAACAGACATGCCTATTCCGGAGCTTCACAGACTTACAACAATGTTCCTGTCTATTCCTGGACCATCGAAGCGATGACTCACGAAATGGGACACAGTTTAGGTTCGCCTCACACTCATGCGTGTGCGTGGAACGGAAATTCAACAGCAATCGACGGATGCGGAACGCAGGCTGGTTATCCTGAAGGAACCTGCGCCACTGGACCCATTCCTTCTTCTACAGTGAAAGGAACCATCATGAGTTACTGTCACTTAGTTTCAGGAGTAGGAATTAATTTTGCAAACGGTTTCGGTCCTCAACCGGCAGCTTTGATCAGAAATACAGTAGAATCCAAACCTTGTTTAGGAATGAATTGTACAACGGCATGTTCTACAACGGTGACTTCACTTTCTGTTTCCAACATCACACAGATTTCAGCAAACGCAACATTTACAGATGCCACATCGGCTTCATGGAAATACAGACTGGCGAAATATGACGGTACCATTGTTACTAACGGAACAACTTCTACACAATCTTTAAGTTTGGCAAATCTTCAGCCTGCAACCTATTACCTTCTGTCAGTAGGAACAGATTGTTCTGCAGGATACCAGAGAACACAGATGTTTTTAACAGATGGAGACTGGTGCGACGGAGCGCAGTTTACAGATACAGGAGGAACCACTTCCAACTACGGGGACAGCCAGACTATTGTGAAAACTTTCTATCCAAGTTCAGGAGCTTTAACGATGAATTTTACAGAATTCGGTCTTGAGCAAGATTATGATTTTATGTATATTTATAACGGCCCTTCTACAAGTTCTCCTTTGTTTGCGAATGGAAATGGTTTAACAGGAACTGCTTTACCGGGAACATTTACATCTACTCATCCTTCCGGTGCAATTACGGTAAGATTTGTGTCTGATCCTGCAGTGAATGATATTGGCTGGAAAGCAAACTTCTCCTGTGCGGTTTTGGCGGTGGAAGATGTTAATACGAAAGACAATACTGTCAATATTTATCCGAATCCGGCAAGAAACATCATTACAATTTCTTCAAAAGATGCTTTAAAATCATTCAAGATTTATGATGAAGCAGGAAGATTAATTAAATCTGAATCTTCATTAAAAGGCAATAAACATGATGTGACTATTTCTTCCATGCAGACAGGAAACTATGTGGTAACGGTAGAAACAGAAAAACAGAAAATTACCAAAAAGCTGATTAAGCAGTAATTTTAAGCTTTTTCATTCTTTAATAATAAATTGCGGACAGACAGTTTTTAAACATAATGTAAAAAAGCCTGAAAAAATCAGTTTTTTTTTGTATATTTATAGTAATAGGAATCCTGATTTTAGATTTAATTAAAATTTAAGAATATTTTGCTGTTAAAATTTGTTAGAATTCGGCGCGGGATTTGCTTATATTCACTAGAATAGTATTAAATTTGCAAAAAAATTTATTTAAATAAATGACAAACCCATTATTTTACGCAAAAATTCTTTTGTTCGGAGAATACGGAATCATAGAAGATTCCCAAGGTTTGACATTACCTTATAGCTTCTATAAAGGTACCCTCAAGTTCTCTTCACTGGATTCCGAATTTGAAAAAAAATCCAATGATCATCTTAAAAAATACGCAGATTATCTGCAGAGTCTAGAACTTCCTGAAACTTTTGAGCTTAATGTTTCAAAGTTTAAAGAAGAAATTTCTGAAGGATTATTCTTCGACAGCAATATTCCTCAGGGATATGGAGTAGGAAGTTCCGGTGCTTTGGTTGCCGCAATTTTCGAAAGATATTCTGTTTCCAAGCATGAGCCTGAAAATATTTCAAAAGACGAACTGAAAAGTCTTCGAACAGTTTTTGGCTTAATGGAAAGCTATTTCCACGGAAAAAGCTCAGGAATCGATCCTCTTATCTGCTATATGAATCTTCCGATTCTTATTGAAAGCAAAGAAAGTGTAGATAAAGTTGCCATTCCGGAAAGCGAAGCCGGAAAAGGGGCAATATTTTTAATCGACTCCGGAATGACTGGCGAAACAGGACCAATGGTTCAGATTTTCTTTGAAAAAATGAAGACCGAAGGTTTCAGAAAAACCCTGAAAGAAGAATTTATCCGTTACAACAATGCTTGTATCGATGCATTCCTTAAAAAAGACATGAATCCTTTTTTCAGAAATCTGAAAAAGCTTTCTCACTGGGCGTATGAAAATTTCCGTCCCATGATTCCCGAAAGTTTATTCAACGTCTGGAAAAAAGGCTTAGATTCCAATGCATATTATTTAAAACTCTGCGGAAGCGGCGGCGGAGGTTATATTTTAGGTTTCACCAAAGATTACGAAAAAGCAGAAAAAATGCTTGATGGCTTCCATAAAGAAGTGATTTACAGATTCTAAAAATTGTTGTGAATGAATTCTGAAAAAGAAACTTTCCAACAGAGAAATTATATCCAAAAATCTTTTTTTTACAGATTTTCACAATTCGTGGGCTTTCTTTTGGGAGCTCGCTTTTTTGTTGCCGTTCTACTGATTTTTGCCCTCTATGTTTCCACATTTTTCCTCTTTAATCAGGATGAAAATTTCAGAAAATTCGTATTCGATTTTAAAGTTCACGGAATTATTTTCTGTACGGTTCTTACGATTCTTGCCGGAGGAATCATCAATCAGTTTTACGATTTCGAAAAAGATCATGTTGTAAAGCCTTTCAGAACGAGGATTCAGAGCTTCATTAAGCAGAAATATTTTCTCTATGCTTACCTCGTTTTAAGCGTAATTTCTTTGGGAGTTGCATGGATGATTTCGCACAATGTTTTTGCGTTTTTTGTAGTTTATCAGTTCTTTATGTGGTTTTACAGCCATAAACTCAGCAGGATTTTAATATTAAACAACCTCACTTTTGTAAGCCTTACATTGTATCCTTTTTTCGGAATGATGGTCTATTATGAAACCTTTTCGAAGAAAGTTTTACTCATGGCGGTTTTTCTTTTTCTGATTCTTTTATGCATTGATATTGTAAAAGATACGTTAACAAAAAGCGTTGATAAAGCATTTGGATACACAACAATTCCCAATTATTTTAAAAGCAGGAATACCAAAACAATTATCGTTTCTCTGCTCATCATTACCATGGCAGTATCCATGAAGCTGATCATGAAAACAGGAATTGCAGGATTCATGGCGTATTATTTTACTGCCGGATTATTTATTTTCATCCTTTGTGTTTACCTTATTTTAAATCATACAAGAAAAAGCAATTTCGTCACGCTTAATATTCTCAGAATTTGGGTTTTTATTGGGATTATCGCAATGCTTCTGAACGGGCTGGAAGGTAAATTATAAAAAATTTTCTTTATAAAACCTGATCCTTTTCTTACCTTTGCAGAACCTTAAATTAATAAAAAGTAATGCCCATTTTTAACGATACTAAAGTCGCATTTGCGGATAAATCCGATGCACAGTTAAGAAAAGCGTATTGGATGTTCAAAATGATTGAGCAGCCTTCTCTTACAAAAATTGGAACTTCTGTTCTTAATTTCACCGTTCATAATAGTTTTCCTTTCGTTACCGGAATTGTAAAAAACACTTTGTTTGAGCAGTTTTGCGGAGGAGAAACCCGTGAAGAAAGTATGAAAGTCGTGAAACAGCTTTTCAGAAGAGGAGTCGGAAGTATTTTCGATTATTCCATTGAAGGCAAAGAAGACGAAGAAACGTTTGATGCAGTTTGCAAAGAGATCAAAGATATCGTAAGATTTTCTGTAGGAAATCCGGCAATTCCGTTTATCGTTTTTAAACCTACAGCTTTCGGAAGAATTGATTTGTACGAGGCTGTCGGAAAAAATGCTGAACTCACAACAAGCCAGAAAGAAGAATGGGATAGAGTGGTAAAAAGGTTTGACGAAGTCTGTAAACTTTGCCACGAACACGACAAAAAAGTAATGGTGGATGCCGAAGAAACCTGGATGCAGGATGCAGCAGACCATCTTTGCGAAGAGATGATGGAGAAATACAATCAGGAAAAACCGATTGTATGGAACACCATTCAGATGTACAGAACCGGAAGATTAGAGTATATGGAAGCGCATCTTCAGCGAGCGAGAGAAAAAGGCTATTTTATCGGGTATAAAATCGTTCGTGGAGCCTACATGGAAAAAGAAAGAGCAAGAGCCGCAGAAAAAGGCTATGCAGATCCTATTCAGCCGACAAAAGATGCTTCCGACAAAAATTACAATGCAGGAATTGATTTCGTTATGAATCATTTAGACAAAGTTTCGGCATTTTTCGGAACCCACAATGAAATTTCTTCAGAGCTTGTCATGGATAAAATGAAAGCGAAAGGACTGGAAAACGAAAATCCTCATATCTATTTCGGGCAGCTTTACGGGATGAGCGACAATATTACGTTCTATCTGTCAGATAAAGGCTATAATGCGGCAAAATACCTTCCTTACGGACCTGTAAAAGACGTTGTACCATATCTTACCAGAAGAGCACAGGAAAATACTTCTGTTGCAGGACAAACAGGTCGTGAACTGGGGCTGATTAAAAAAGAACTGGAAAGAAGAAAAGCAAGCAGATAAATTTTAAAGATAAATTTCTAAGCCTTACAATATTTTGTGAGGCTTTTTTATAATCTAAATATAAGTTGATTGAAATTTTGAAAAATGAACGGTTTTAAAGATCTTTTAAGGTTCAAAACTTTCGAATTTTCCGTTTTCGTAGAAGATGACAATTCGTTTAATTTTATTTTGCTGATTTTCAATAGCTTGAGCAACAATTTCGTCATTACTTTTTTCTAATCGCTGAGAATCCGATATTTTCTCGTGAGCTTTACTTTGATCCGATATAAACGATTCCTGACGATTCATTTTTGGCAGTTCTATTTCTGTTTCTTCACTGCCAAAATCTTCATCGTTACTTACCATCGTAAAAAGATCGGGGAGAGAAGTTGTTCTTGGTTTCTCTTCTTCATAGCTTTCTTCTTCCAGTTCAGGAATGTCCAAGTCGGGAAGCTCAGATTTCAGCATTTCGCCTTCTCCGGTAATCAGCCAGTCCCAAAGAATTTCAGGAAAGCGCGATTTTATTTTAATGATAAACTCGAGCGACGGCTTATTTCTTCCGGACGTTATGTGCGAAATAGAAGATCGCTGTACTTCAATTTCATCTGCAAACTCCGAAGAAGAAAGATTAGAATATTCGATAACTTTTGAAATTCTCTCGTTTAGACTCATAAAACCATTCTTAAAACGTGTTACAAATGTAAACAATTAAATTTACAAATGCAAATCACAAGAATAAACAAATGTAAATTAAGGCAAAATACATTTGTAAACTCAATAAACACCTAAAAATCAGTATTATAAACAATTGATAAACCACTAATTCTAAATTTTACAAAAGTTTATCCACAATTAAATTGTTAAAATCAATAAAATCTGACTGGAATCGTCGATAACTTATTGATAAGTTATGTTCATATAAACACCATTATTGATGTAATAAACATAATTTTGTTGCGGTTTAATACACTGTATCATCAAATACAGATAATGTACTTAAAATAACAGATAAACGCTTTATAATAGGGTAAAATGAACGTTTTACTTTTGTAAAATACAGCTTTCAAACGCATTTGGACTGGGTTTTGTATTATTTTAATGTAAAATATGGTTATTGATATTTTTTAAGATTTACCAGATTAAATTTCTGAAATTAAAAACAGAAATAATTTAGTAGAAGACTGTATTTTTCGATGATTTACATTTGTATACAGTGTTTTATTCAAAGTTTTCAACAATTGTTTTGTTTAACAAATTTCCTCATATTTCTTTAAAACAAAGACTTTTACTACTTAAAGTAATATTCAAATACTTATTTAATTAAACTTTATAAATTGCTGAAATTTAGTTATTTAAAATATAAGAATTAAATTATTATCAATCCACAATTTTATCAACAGACATTTTGTCACAGCCAATTGTTTAATTATTTCACAAATGTAAAATTTAATTATTTCATAAAAAAGCTTTAAATTTGACTATTGTAAACTATTTATATGAACTTCGAACAGATCTATTTACAAAATCCAAATTTCCCAAATCGCTATATTTCCCCTGAAAAATTATTTTCTTACCTACAGACCAATCTCAGTGATCATATAAAACAGATCGGAACGTCTTATTTAGAAAAACCTATTTATAAGTTAACAGTCGGAACAGGTAATATTAATATTCTTGCATGGTCGCAAATGCACGGCAATGAATCTAACGCAACACACGCAATGCTCGATTTGCTTTTTTCTTTGGATAAGGCTCCCGAATTAAAACAGGAATTATTCAGTAAAATTCAACTTGATTTTATTTTTATGCTAAATCCTGACGGATCCGAAAAATGGACAAGATTAAATGCAGCCGATATCGATCTGAACAGAGACTTTCATAACGAAGCCAGTAAAGAAATCAAATTCTTAAAAAATACGGTGGCTTCAAAAAAATATGATTATGCGCTGAATCTTCATGAGCAGAGAACAATTTTTACAACAGACGGAATTCATCCGGCAACGTTGTCTTTTTTGGCTTCCTCAGAAAATGTAGAAAGAACCGTAACCGAAAACCGGAAAAAATGCATGGCGGTAATTGCAGAAGTTTATCAGCATCTGAAAGAATTAATCCCGAATCAGATCGGAAGATATTCTGATGAATTTTATCCTACTTCCACAGGCGATAATTTTATAAAAGCAGGAATGCCTACGATTTTATTTGAAGGCGGACATTTTGTAGACGACTACACCAGAAAGGGAACCCGAAAATATTACACGGTTGCTTTATATTATGCGTTAAAAGCCATTTCAGAATTAAATTCCGAAACCACAGGCTGGGAAACCTATCTCGAAATTCCTGAGAACAGAGAAACACACTATGATATCATTTACAGAAATGTGAAGCTGAATACAGATCATGAATGTATTTTAGACGTAGCGGTTCAGTATCGTGAGATCAAAGAAGAAGGAAAAGATGAAATCTCATTCATTCCTTTTGTCATGGAAGTGGGAGATGTGAAAAAGAAAAAAGGCTGGCTCGAAATCGACTGTACCGGAAAGAAATTTGTCTCAGAAACAAAATATCCGAAACTTGATGCAGAAGTCAATTTTACAATAGAAGACTGAAAATAAAAAAAGCGGAACCGTAATGATTCTGCTTTTGTTTTATATAAATATACTGTTCATTCAGAAAGGAAGTCTGTACAATTACAGATCCTTTATTTCATTAAAACAGAAAATTAGTTTACCACTTTAATTCCGTTGGCTACAAATCTGATTTCCTCTTTCGGAGCTTTGATCGCATCGATTTCAGACTGAGGCTTTTTAGCATCTTCCGCATAATGTTTCTGCTCGTCTACAGAAGTTATTTTTCTTTCTGCAGTTCCGTCCATAACAACAGTTTTACCTTTTAAAGCAGTAGGAACAAAGAATGCATAATCCTTCATTTTTACAAAAAACTGAGAGTTATCTTCTGTCTGGATTGTTAACCAACATCCTTTTTTATCGCAAACGTCTGTTACTTTTCCTTTTACGGCAACGTTTTCTACTTTTTTATCTTTTTTAAGCTTTTTGCTCAGCTTATCTACAGAAATTGCTTTAGATTCTACATTTGAAGCAACTCCACCACCGTAAACATCACCTACAAGAGCATTTCCTGCAGGAGGTCCGAATTTTTTTGTTTCCTGTGCAAAAGCTAAAGACGAAGCACTCACGGCTACAGCAAATAATATCGCTTTGAATTTCATTTGAATTATTTTTTTCAAAAGTAATAATAAAATTCTGAACGGCAAACATTAAAAATTTGATAAAAAACAGGTTCAATCTTTCAGAATTTGAATGCATTTTCTTAAGACCAGCTTTGTTATCTATTTTTAACTTGGGGTTCGCAAAAGATAATAGGATTAGCTTTGAAAAAATTCCGTTCGCAATGGCGTTTCACTCAGCGAATGATAGCAGAATTATATTTTGAAAATAATATTGAATTGCTTTGATTTTAATAAACTATCGGCACGCAAAAAATTGAAAAACTCTTTTACGCATTTTTATCATTCGCTGAGTGAATAGTTTATGCTGAGCCTGTCGAAGCACCTTTGCGAACGAAAAATAATCAATGTTGTTTTTAATAAAAACCTTGTGGTCATTGCGTTAAATTATTACAATGAAAATTTGTTTTAACGCAAGGTTCACAAAGAAAAGAAGATTAGTTTTGAAGAAATTCCGTTCGCAATGGCGTTTCACTCAGCGAATGATAGCAGAATTATATTTTGAAAATAATATTGAATTGCTTTGATTTTAATAAACTATCGGCACGCAAAAAATTGAAAAACACTTTTACGCATTTTTATCATTTGCTGAGTGAAACGCCCTTGCGAACCAAAAATAATTAATGTTATTTTTAATAAAAACCTTGTGGTCATTGCGTTAAATATCAATTTATAGAAAAATCCGGCGAATATTAAATAAAACAGAAAATAATCCTATAATTATTTATATTTGGAATCTACAATCAATTATGCAGAAAAAACTAAAACTTTGGGATGCCATTATGCTGGTAATGGGATCCATGATCGGAAGCGGAATTTTTATTGTTGCCGCAGATATGATGCGGAATCTTGGCTCAGGATTCTGGGTAATCGTGGTTTGGATTATTACGGGAGTCATGACTGTCGCAGCAGCCATCAGTTACGGAGAACTTTCGGCTATGTTTCCAAAAGCAGGAGGACAATACACCTATCTTAAAGAAATTTTCGGAAGAAAAATGGGCTTTTTGTATGGATGGGGATTGTTTACGGTCATTCAGACCGGAACAATTGCTGCCGTTGCCATGGCTTTCGGGAAATTTACAGCCTATCTCGTTCCCGCTTTAAATGATGCAGCTCCGATTTTTCAGAGTGGCGAATTTAAAATTACATGGATCCAGATTTTAGCAATAGCAACCATCCTTTTATTAACCCAGCTCAACACAAGAGGGGTTGAAAGCGGAAAATTATTACAGAATATCTTTACAGGCTCCAAAATCATAGCATTACTGGGACTTATTGCCACAGGATTTATTCTGGTGGATATTTCGCATTTAGCGGATAATTTCAACTTTGGGTATGATGCTTTCAGCAACCTTAAAAAAGACATTTCAGGAAATTTTCTGAAAGAAGGATGGGAACCCATCGGCGGAATGACTTTACTGGGCGGAATTGCCGCAGCAATGGTAGGTTCCGTTTTCAGTTCGGTAGCGTGGGAAAGTGTAACCTTCGTTTCCGGAGAAATTGAAAATCCAAAGAAGAATGTTGTAAAATCTATGATCTACGGAACAACTGCGGTCATGATTTTATATATTGCTGTCAATTACGTTTACCTGAACGCTTTAGACAGAGATTCCATTGCTTTTGCGGAAAACGACAGGGTAGCGGTGGCTGCTTCACACTTTATTTTCGGAAATGCGGGAACGGCAATTATTGCGGTTTTGGTGATGATCTCAACTTTCGGATGCAATAACGGACTGATCTTAGCCGGAGCAAGAGTGTTTCAGACGATGGCAAAAGACGGAATGTTTTTCAGACAGGCAGAGCAGAACAACAAAAACAATGTGCCCGCAAATGCACTCTGGATGCAGGGAATCTGGGCTTCCATTTTATGTCTGAGCGGACAGTACGGAAATTTACTGGATATGATCTCTTTCGTCATTGTTTTATTTTACATGATTACTGTTTTCGGTGTTATTTACCTGAGAATAAAACAGCCGGATCTGGAAAGACCTTACAAAACATGGCTGTATCCGGTGACTCCGATTATTTATTTATTGATCGGAACAGGCTTCTGCATCTTATTGCTCATCTACAAACAGCAGTATACATGGCCCGGTTTTCTCATGGTTTTACTCGGACTTCCCGTGTATTATCTCATTAATATGAATAAAAAAACTGAAAAATAAATTCAAAAGCTGTTCGTCAATCTGGGCAGCTTTTATTTTTTGTCAACCCCAAATCAAAAATAACCCCTAAAGTCAAAAATTCCCCTCTCTTGGAGGGGTGGCAAAAATTTAATTAAATTTTTGACGGGGTGGTTTTAAAGTTCGAATAATTCAAAAAGTATTCAAATCCAAAGAACTCCTCCTTTCTAATATATCCGTTTTGCCAAAAAGAAATAATCATATAAAGCTGTTCGCAAAGTCGGGCAGCTTTTTTTTGGAGCTTTTTCCAGCTTTCCATTACAATCTTTTTTTCAAAAAGGATTTTCATTGCAATCTGGGCTAGGATTTTTTCTGTATAATTTCAATTTTTGTCCGCTAAATCCATCAAAAACAGGAAAATAAATCAGAAGTCCCGAAAGATTCCCCTCCTCTGGAGGGGTGGCAAAAATTTTATTAAAATTTTTGACGGGGTGGTTTAGAAATCCCGAAATCTTTAAAAATATTTAAAATCACTGAATTTCTCCGTTGATTACAAACAACCCTGTTTTAAATCTCCGGAGTTCTCCGGAAGTCTCCCGCAGTTTGCAGGAAACCACAGAACTTCTCCGTTGATTACAAACAACTCTGTTTTAAACCTCCGGAGTTCTCCGGAAGTCTCCTGCAGTTTGCAGGAAACCACAGAACTTCTCCGTTGATTGCAAACATCCCTGTTTTAAATCTCCGGAGTTTTCCGGAAGTATCCCACAGTTTGCAGGAAACCACAGAACTTCTCCGTTGATTACAAACAACTCTGTTTTAAATCTCCGGAGTTCTCCGGAAGTCCCCAGCAGTTTGCAGGAAACCACAGAACTTCTCCGTTGATTACAAATAACTCTGTTTTAAACCTCCAGAGTTTTCCGGAAGTCTTCCCCAACTTATTGGAAGCCATCTTACATGAATATTGTAGACAACTGATCCTTAAATTTTAAAGCTCTAAAAATTCCCCTCTTCGGAGGGGTGGCAAAAATTTCAACGAAATTTTTGACGGGGTGGTTTAAAATCAAAAATCTGTTTAAACTTTAGAGTTTTATGATTATTTACAATAAACTTTTATTAATTCATGTAATTTCAAGTAAATGCTGCATTAAAAAAGAAAAATTTAAACAACAATCAATACTATTATTTCCTTTTTTTCCTTAAAAATGATTAATTTGGTAGTATCTTTCAAAGAATTAAGTTCGATGAAGTAAAAAATTAAGAAGGAGAAATCATGGACACACCAAATTACAGAATGCCTTTTGTTCCGTCGACCTTAATGACGGAAGGAGGAAGCATAGAAACCTGCGATATGGGAGAAAGCATAGCGCACAACATTATGCTGCTCATCACCACCAAAAAAGGCGAAAACAGATACGATGAAAATTACGGAAACGACGTCTGGAACCTTGAATTCGATAACGGCATTACAAGCGCAGTCTGGGAAGCCGTTTTCATCAGAAGTCTCAAAAGGCAGATTCAGGAATACGAACCCAGAATTGTTCAGCCGCAAATCGATGCACACATCCAGATCGTAGAACACAGCTACGACACAAAAGAACATACCGAAATCAAAAAAAAGGTAAAAATCGCCATCAATGCCAAAATGGAGCATTCCGGAGAACGTTTCAGCTTTTCTACAGAGCTTTTCCTGAGTCCGATGTCGATTGATTAAATTCTATAACCACCACCAAATCCTATGAATTTAGAACAGAATATTTATTCCAAAGAATCTGTAAAAGCGAGAATGCTTCAGAATGCCACAAAAGTCTGGGGATTGAAAAGCCCGCAATCTCTTGATCCGTTCGTTAAATTATTAATTGATGCATTCAGCACGGAAGTTTTCAAAGCGAATAACGAAATACAGACCGTTAACGCCAGAATTTTAGAAAAACTGGCAAAATTATTAACCCCTTCTATTTATACACATCCCATTCCGTCTCATGCAATTGCCTTCACGCAACCTTATGAACCGTCAGAAATTTTACTGGAGCATACCGAGTTTTTCTTTAAAAAACAGATGACTTCCACCATAAAATCAGAATCGGACAAGCAGATCAATATTCCTTTTACGCCAATTGGAAATATCAGAATCAACAAAATACAGACCGCCATCATGTTTGTAGGAAACACCTGCTACGGAATTGATGACCTGCTGAATAAAATTCCCATTGCAAGATTTCAGGGAAGACCGGAAGATTACCGTAAAGTGACGATCGGAATTGATGTTTCAAAATACTCAAACGAAACTTTTCCTAAAAATGTAAGCATTTACTGTTCAAATCCTGCTTTTGAACATCTTGATTTTACCTATAAATTATTGCCTTACATTACGGTTTCGTCCAACGGAAATCCGTTATTTGTAAAAGAAGGTTTAACTTATTATAAAAACAATCCGGCAGAAGGATATGAGCAGATGTTCCGCGAACAGTCTATTCAGAATAAAATTATTGAAGACATCAAAAGTGTGTATCATCATAAATTCATTGAGATTTCCGGACTTTCAGCCTCATTATTTTCAGAACAGGGACAGCTTCCCGAAAATCTCAGCTATGTAGATTATAAAGAAGAAATTACAAAATACATCGACGGAAAACGTTATCTGTGGCTTACTTTCGAATTTCCGCCACAATTTTCTGCTGAAATTCTGGATAATTTTTCCTTTGTTTTGAATGCTTTCCCGATCTATAACCGCGGCTGGAAAAAAACGGAATACAGCTTAGACATCATGGGAAATAATATTCCTCTCGTAACGGATGAAGGCGAACATTTTCTGTATGTAGATGAGGTTCAGGACGGTGACGGAAGAAAATATACCGAAATTCCTTTTACTCCCAATGATGATCTCCGAAAAGGATTATACACGGTAAGAAAGGGCGGAATGGAGCGTTTTACAAACAGAAATGCTGTTGATATGATTGCCAATGTTCTGGAACTCACTAGAGACGAAATTGCAGCTTTCTCTTTACTGAACCGGGATAACGTGAAAGGTGTTCTTAGCGAAATGTCAGACAAAATGAAATCCATGGTTCAGAAAGTAAACAATGCCAAGCGGAGCATTAAACAGGAACTGAACTATGTGATTATGGAACCGGTTGATAAAACAGACCACACCTATGCTTCATTCTGGATCACGCATTCTACATTAGCCAATCATATGCGTCCCGGAACGGAACTTTCCAATCAGTTGAAATCACAGACGCTGGTTCTTTTAACGGAAACGATCGGCGGAGCGGAAGAGCAGAAGGGAACCGACAGTATTCAGGCTTATAAATATGCTTTAACCACAAGAGATAAGATCATTTCTCTGGAAGACGTGAAAAACTATTGCCGAATGGTTTTAAAAGACGAGCTGAAAGAGGTAAAAGTAACGCGAGGAACCATGATCAGCAATAAACCGAAAGAAGGTTTCATCCGAACGGTTGAGGTAGAGATCATTCCGCAGAATTATTCTTTCTATGGAAGAGCTTATTGGGAAAATATGGCGAATGTTTTAAGGAATCAGATTATTTCCAAAGCCATCGACGGAATTGAATATCTGGTAAAAGTAACGAATGAAGATTCGGATTTTTCGTGATTGTTTAGGATATTCTCAATAAAAATGGATGAATTCTCAGACGATCTTAGGATGACTTGGCGAAATCTTCAGCATATTTATTTAAAGGAATATAAAAGCAGTTAGTATTAGAATCCTGTCATCCTGAGCTTGTCGAAGGATCTTTAGCTAAGTAATAAAAGTTTCGGGCAAACCAAAGGTTTGCCCGAAACTCATTAAAAAAACGACTGTTTAAAATAACTGATCCATAAGAATCACCTCTCTGTTTTCCAATAAAGGAACAATCTGCTCAGCCACAACTTTCTGATAATGCTCAGAATTCTTATGGAATTCGACTGCATCGGCATTTTTATACCCTTCAAACAATACCAAAGTATGATCGTCAGATTGGCTTTGATGTACTTTATAGAAAAGATTTCCTTCTTCCTGCGAACTTTTTTCTGCTGCTTGTTGTACCAACTGCAGAACGGAATCCAGTTTTCCTTCTTTTACCTGCCATTTGGCACAGATATAAACTGCTTTCTGATCCATTTTTTATTAAATTTAAAGCTAAATTAAGCTTTTTTCGCTTCCAAAAGAGCCACTATTTTTTCTCCTACACCTTTTGCAGAAGCCGGATTTTGTCCGGTCACAATATTTCCGTCGGCAATACTGTTGGCAGACCATGGTTCTGCTGCATGGAAAATCGCACCCTGCTCCGTTAAGGCAGTCTGAAGATCAAAAGCAACATCCGCTTTTGCATAACTCTCTTCTTCCGCAGTGCTAAATGCAGCAATATTCTTACCATTCACCAGATAACTTCCGTCGCTTAATTTTACATTCAGAAGCGAAACGGGACCATGACAAACCGCTCCTACAACACGGTTGCTTTCATAAAAATCGGCAAGTACTTTTTTAAGTTCTGGTGCTTCCGCCATATCGACCATCGGAGCCAGACCTCCCGGAACAAACACGGCATCGTAACCGGAAGTATTTACCTCAGAAAGTTTTTTTGCACTATGCATATCTTCCCAGCCTTTTCCGGTTAAAAATTTTAGGTTCTCCGGATCATCGGCTAAATTTAATCCGTCCAGAAACGGAGATTCACCGGTTAAACTGGCAAAATCGATCTGGTAACCAGCATTTTCAAATTCTGCATAAGGATGCGCCACTTCAGGCAAAAAAGTTCCTGTTCTTTTATTGTTCGGACCGATAGAATTGGCGTTGGATACAACGATTAATACTTTTGGATTCATGACATTCAATTTTGTTTGTTAAAAATATTTTGTTTGATCTTTTTTGAAATTGATTGAATTTCTACAGCAAATGTATGCCGATCCAATGCTTCCTTCGAAGGACTGAAGTCACAAAAAAAGTGTGATCCAAATCACACTTCTGCGTTTTATTCTATTGGTTTAGGATTTTATCGGGAGCTTTTTCCCGCTTTCCATTACAATTCCTCATTGCGCGGCTCCTCTTCGCTCCGCCGCTCCATTGCGTGATTTTCTCT
>NZ_JAULSJ010000051.1:0-17104 GCF_030518295.1 Chryseobacterium urinae
AAATTCATCCTTATTTTTTGTGAATTATCTTATCTAATTTACTTAATATTTCATCTTAATAATCTAAACTCAGGTTACCAATTAGGTTACCAAAAAATTCTCAGGTTACCAACTCAAACCCCCATCAATACTATGAAACTCTCAATACTATTTTTAATCAGAAGAAACAGAATTAATACAAAAGGTGTCTGTGCAATTGAATGTAGAATCACATTAGATAGTCAAAGAAAGCCATTTTCAACAGGTGTTTTTATAAACCCAAATTCTTGGAATGCTTCAAAGCAAAAGGCATTTCCTCCTAACAAAATAAACAATCAAATTAATACACAACTCAGCCTGATTAAACAAGACATTAATCAGGCTTTTTTATTCCTACAAGTTCAGGAAAAAGACTTTGATGTAGATGACATCTACAGACAATACAAAGGAGAAAATATTAAACAGGATAAATCAATTACTGAAATGTTTCACCTTCATATCACTAAACAGGAAAAGTTAATAGGTATTTCTACCACTAAAGTATCTGTAGCTAAGTTTTATCAGACACAGACTCATGTAAAGTCTTTCATAAAGCATCAGTACAAAAAATCTGATTATCTTCTGAAAGAAATGACTATGGCATTTATTACTGAATTTGAGTTCTATCTAAAGGCTGAGAAGCAGTTTAAACAGAATACTGTTCATAAGACTATACAGAGATTTAAGCAGATTGTGAAATTAGCTGTAGGACTAGATTATTTAGCTAAAGACCCTTTCCTACTCTATAAGAACAGGAAGCCTAAAAAACAAGTTGTATTCTTATCTAAAGAAGAATTAGAAGCATTAGAAAAGCATCAGTTTGCCTCTGAAAGGCTACAACAAGTAGCAGATATGTTTATTTTCTGTTTTTATACAGGACTAGCTTATACAGAGATGGCAAATCTAAAGACAAGTGATATTCAGACAGGTTATGATGGTAATAAGTGGATTCATATTCACAGGCAGAAAACTAAGAGAGATTATGATATTCCTTTGTTATCTAAAGCTGAAGGTATTTTAGATAAGCACAGAACAGAAACACAGCTTCTTCCTGTTATTACTAATCAGAAGTTCAATTCTTATTTAAAGGAGATAGCTGAGATTGTAGGCATCAACAAGACTTTAACACATCATATAGCAAGAAAAACCTTTGCTTCCACTATTCTACTTTACAATGATGTTCCTATAGAGATAGTATCTGAACTACTAGGTCATTCAGAAATTGGAATTACTCAACAACATTATGCTAAGGTGGTTAAAAAGAAGATTGGTGAGCAGATGAGTAAGTTAAATTCTAGGCTGAAATAACTTTATATTAACTGCTTTGTGGTATTTTTACAAAGCAGTTAATTTATTTTATGGAATTACCAAACGAACATTTTCAAAATTTTCCTATTGAGTTTAAAGAAATTAATCCTGATGAATTTCGTTCTGTGGGATTTGATGTCCAAGACAAAGTAATTATTGAACCCAATAATGATGGATACATTTTTGATGCTCTGAAAGACACTATATCTATATCAGAAAAAAACACTGTTGTAGTAAATGCCCCAGTTGGGTATGGAAAATCTTATGCTATTATAAAGCTCATTAAGGCTATTTACAAGATTGAACCTAAAAGTAAAATTATTGTAGCAACACCATTTGTCAGTTTAGTAGAGCAGTATGTAAATGAGATACAGGAAGTTGCTCAAATTTCTGAAAATGAAATTTACAGCTATTCTCATTTGGGAAGGCACAAGAAACCATCATATAAGGATAAGAGAGTCCATGTTGTCACAGTAAATACTTTATTAGGAAATCCTGGTGAAGACAGCTTTAAAAATTCTGATGCTAAAAGATTATACCTCAACTACATTGTTGAAGAATGTATAGCTAATGACTCCAAAACCTTCTTTATCTATGATGAAATTCATGATGCTATACAAAACTTTAAAGAAGAGTTTATACCCTATTTATGGAAATGGAAAGACGTAATACACAAAAACATAATACTAAGTGCCACCTATAATGAAGCTTCAAAAGTTGTAATAAAATATCTTGCTGAACTGACAGATATGAAAATACAAATCATTGAGTCTGTCAGAAAAAGATTTCCTGAAAAGCAGAGTGAACTCTATCTTCACTATTCTGCTGATTACAATTTCAGTAGCACTACTGATGAGCTTGTAAATATTGTAGATGACCTATTAAAAAGAAATAGAAATATCGACATTCTCTCTTACTCAAAGAGCCTAGCAAAAAGCATTATTAAAGACAGAGAAGGAATAGGTAAAAAATTGACTTAAAGATTTGGCAAGTTGAATGACTGCACCTCTCAACTAATAACGAATCAAAGATTAGAAAATGAAGCCCCCAAAAACAGATATAATAATGGCCTATGCAATGTAGGAACTAATTTCAAAACAGGTGTAAATATTAAAAAGGAAAACCATTCTTTCATCATCATCTTACCTCCTAGAGCAACAAGAATGTGGTTCAAAAACATGTATGGTATTTTTTCAAGTGGTATAATTAGTATTATCCAAGCATTAGCAAGACAGAGAACTAAAGGAGAAATACACATCATACTTCCAAGACCTGATGAGTTTGATATAAGCTCCCTTAAAAAAGCCAATATTAATGATTTACAGATTAGGGTTTTTGAGGATTTTTATTCTAAAGTGAAACATCATACTCTTGATGAAGAAGAAAAAAAAGTACAATACCTTCCTTTGACTGTGCAGGATAATCTTCTTTACAATTTTTATCATAAAGATTTAGAAGGTTTTCTTAAAGATGAAATTTATACTATTGCCAAAAAAGAAAAAAATAAAGAAAGAGAGGAGCTTCCAAGACTTACTTTTCCTCCTTATGAGATTTGGAAACTACAGAGAGGTGAACAATATTTAGCTAATACTTACAAGTTCTTTGGTGATGATATCTCAGCTTATGTAACCTATTGTGCATTTACCAATCAGTTCATAAACTGTAATCTTACAGGTATTAACTACAAAAGCACCTTACTTTTTGAGGAAGGTAAAATGCAGAAAAAATTATATACCTATTTTGATAAGTACTTTGGTGAAGACTACCTGGAAATGGAACACACATACTCTAACTTCAGCATGTTTTATAATAAGCTAAGAAATGAATTTATTAACAATTTTCAGCTTAAATTTAAAAAGTCAGGTTCCAAAGAATATGATAATATCAAGCCTTATAGTAATAAAATATTTGAAATTCAGTTTATTTTATTTACTCATAAATTGTATCAGGGATATAACATTAAAGAGCAACCTCAAAATGACATTGAATATTCAAGAAGTCAGTATTTGTTAGACTGTATCTCAACCTCTAATAGCATCAACCTGGAAAATTCAGAATACACTGAACAACAGACAAGGAGAATACAGGCTTTTCAATATCTAGGACTTTTGAGGGATAGGCTTATACAATCTGTTAGTGAAAGTAACAATAAACCAAAATTTCAATACCTCCCATTAGTCCCACCTGTAGACTTTATAAAACCTGATGAAACCAAAATACTGAATGATATCCTTAAAATCATTATTGAAGCCCCTCTATTCAAAAATGATATTTTCTCTTTGAGAAGAAATTTTGAACGTAAAAGTAACCTGGAGTCCAAAATTAAGTCTTTATATAAAATATTAGTGGACGACTTCTTTAAGGTTGAAGACTTTACTAATTATCCTCAGGTTGTTATTAATGGTAAGAGAAGGAATGTGAAACCTATTATAGAGCCAATTATGTTACCTAGAGCTGACACAGCTATCAATCTTGTCATGTTGAGTGATTTCGACCAAGATTTTATAAAAATGATTGAAGAATATATCCTTCAAATTCCTAAATCAAAATCTGACACATCACCTAAGTATAAAGACTCTGAGGAGTACTACAGTGAAATTTCGAAGCTCTTAGAATAAAGTCACACTTTTTGTTTATATATATAATTATCACGCAAAAAGTGTGATTTTTCAAAACTAAAATCCAGCCAACCTACAATTCAGTAAGGTTGGCTTCTTTATTTGCAACACAGCAAAAACACTTTAAAGTTTACACCTTAAGAACTCTATAAAAAGAAACTTATAAAAGTTACAAATTAATCTTAACAATTTTAAATACAAAGCATTATGCAATTAAAACAGTCACAGAGACAACAAGTAAAGCTCAGATTAGGATTATCAGGAGCTTCTGGATTTGGAAAGACCAAATCAGCATTATTATTAGCCTATGGAATGACACAGGACTGGAGTAAAATAGCTGTTATAGATACAGAAAATTCTTCTGCATCCTTGTATTCTGACCTGGGCAGTTATAATGTTCTGGATTTACAAGCACCTTACAGTCCTGAAAGATACATACAAGCTATTGAACTATGTGAAAAATCAGGAATAGAAGTCATTATCATAGATTCTGCCAGTCATGAATGGAATGGCTCTGGTGGATGTCTGGAAATTCATGAAAAATTGGGTGGAAGGTTTCAGGATTGGGCACAGGTTACCCCAAGACATCAGGCATTCATTAATAAAATTCTGCAATCAAGTTGCCACATCATTACCACTACCAGAAGAAAGATGGATTATTCTTTAGATATTGGTAGTAATGGTAAAACTAAAGTTGTAAAACATGGGACTAAAGAAATCACCAGAGATGGTTTTGAATATGAACTCACCATCAATTTCGAGTTAGTCAATGATAATCATTTGGCTAAAGCAAGTAAGGACAGAACAGGACTCTTTATGAATAAACCTGAATTTCTGATAACCTCTCAAACAGGTAAAATGATTCTTGACTGGTGTAATACAGGAGCAATTACTAAACTCCAGGTAACCTCTTCAACCTCTGAACAAAGCTACCTGGGCTCTAATGAGATTAGTAAATTGATTAGTAAGATTGGGGATTGTAATACTGTGGCTGAACTTTTGGCTTTATATAAGCAGTATCCTCAGTATCAAGAAGAGCTAAAGCCAGAATATGAAGCAAGAAAATCATTTTTAATCAAATTGTCTAACCCTCAAAACTTTTCAACTAATGGAGTACACAAATAATACAGCAGTAATGGAACTGCACAATGTTCAAAGAAGCAGTCACCTTAACCTGGAGGCTGTAAATATCCAAGATGCAGAGGTATTTTATCCAAGCAGAATGAATGAAATAAAGGAGGTTGAGCCAAGAAGTGTTCAACCTCTTTTGATTTCTAATACAATCAGTACTACTACTGATGCAACAGTCTCTGCCTATGTTCACAAACCATTTATTGAAGCCAACACCTTACAGGTAGATTTAAGTCACCTTAAAAGTGATTGCATCATTCCTGTATTCAGCAAGGACAATGAAAAAACTATTGCCCACCAAGAATTTATAGAAATTGTTACTAATACTGTCATGAAAATGTTTCCCCATCACAGTATTAGTAATCCTGAAATTAGGGTGTCACACCAAATCAAGGGCAGAACTCCTGATGCCATCTACAAAAGTGCTAAAGATTTACTTGACCATGAAAAGACTATTTATTATGAAAGAATGGCTTTTATTATTCAGATACCATCCATTGTAGATACTATTAATGGTAATGAACTGGCTTTAACTTTAGGTGGAGTAAGAAGTTATAACTTGGAGAATTTATATAATAAGAAAACTTTTGAAAAATTCAAGTTCTTCATTGGCTTTCAAAATAAGGTATGTTGTAATCTCTGTGTATCTTCTGATGGTTTTGTAGAGGAAATGAGAGTAGGAAATTATTATGAATTACAGGAGAAAGTGACTAATGTTATTCAGAATTACAATGCACAAAGTCACCTGGAGGTTATGAAATCCTTATCTCACAGCCTTCTTACAGAGCACCAATTTGCCCAACTTTTGGGTAAGTCAAGACTTTATCAACACTTGCCTAAGAAAGAGAGGTTGGCAATTCCATGCCTTAACTTCAATGATAGTCAGCTTAATACAATAGCTAAAGATTACTACGAGGACGAAAACTTTTGCAGGAATGAAAATGGAGATATTAACCTCTGGAATGTGTATAATCTCTTTACACAAGCTAACAAGAGCAGTTATATAGACACTTTTCTTGACAGGAATTTGAATGCCTTTGAGTTTTCTAAAGGTATTCAAAAAACACTCAATCGTGACAGTAAATACCATTGGTTTTTGAGTTAATATTTATAGTCACTCATTGTAGTGACTATAATTCTATCGAATAAATCCAAAATTTTGAAATACCTTCTGAAGTCTCTTGCTCATAGCCATCACAGAAAGGGAAGATAATGCTAGTTGCAGTGGCTATACGTTCAGTAACATAATACAATGCCATTCCTAAAGTCTGAGCTTTACTAGACAAAGGACTCAAATATAAATTTGTAATAGGTTTCTTCATGTTTGCTTTTTTAACAAAATCGCTTATTAAAGAAGCTGTAACAAATGGATCATTAGCAGGTGCTAGAATAACACTTTGAGAGTCCAATTCTAATTGAATCTCTTCATCAGCATTATATGCTTTTAAAATATTTTGTTGAAACATATCTGCTTGTAATGAAGGAAATCCTAAGACTTGTACTTTTTCAGTTTGTTTCTTTTCTTTGGCTACCTTTAGTATTAAATCATAATCATATCCTGCTCCAACAATTAAGTAATCATTAGATGTATCATGAATGTGGCTGCCTGAGCAACCTTTTATGTCTCTTACAGTTTGGAAATCCATAGAGAATTGAGTGTCTTCCTTCTTCTTATAATTATTAGGTTCTGAGTATAAAAAATCTATAGATTTTATATTGTTAGCTTTGCACAACCTAAGAAAATATACAATATGAGGCCTTAGGAATCCAGTTATGTCAACTAATATTTTTTTATCTTTTAAAGGTAAAATATTTTGTTTAAAATAATTATTTAATATCTCAGACTCATCAGACAGTTCAGAAAAATTAAAAATTGTGTAAGAAGGATCTAAAGTCTCTAGTATTTTGTCAGAAAACTTATATTCTTTTAGTATAAAAATATGTTTTTCAATAGCATCAATTTCTTGTAGAATAAAATTAACCCTTTCACTCTTATTATATGCAGATACTAGTACATCATAGCTAGATAAAGATAATTTGTTAGAGATATATTTGTTTCTTATTTCGTAGCTTCTTTTATAAAAATATTCATATTCCATATCTGTTAGAAAAGTGTTGGTTGATTCTCTACATTTTTAAAAGGGACATTGTATTTTATCATTTCAGATTTTAAAAATTTTTTGAACTCTTCTCCATCCTCTGTTAATATCTTTTTCAGGTTTTGCGAATTAATTTTTACGATACCTCTTCTTGATAAGGAGAGTTCCCACCAGCTTGTTAGTAGTCCATTAATTTGAAAAGTATAATTTCTTTCATTTGAGTTTTTATCTCTTCTTCCTGAATCTAGTTTAATGAGATATGAATATTGTTCTAAAAAGGTAATTATTTCTTTTGTTTCTTTATTTAATGTTGAGTAATCCACATCTATTGTTGAAATACTGCATTCAGGAGGTAAATCTGAGAATCTTAGTTCTCTTAAATAATTACATAATTTTTCAATACATTCTTTGAAATTAAGATTATTTATTGAAGTGTTTGCATCTTCTAAAAACCATAATACAGTATCTTTCAGTGCTAATAGTTGTATGTCAGTAGTTATTATATCCTTATAACTATTTTTATTATAGAAGTTATTCCAACGAAAAATATGTTTCATTATCATTAAAAAATGCCTAGGAATTCCATTTGATATTTTTGCTAAATTATCAAAACCACAGTAAGCATTAATTTTTAAACTGTTTTCTCTATATAATGCATCAATCATATCCTGTTTATATTTTTCTAATATAACATCATATTCTTTAACAGCTTTGTTTTTAAGGAACTGCTCTGTAAAGCCTCTTAATTTAATTGAAAGACGAGATATATCATCTTTCTTTTTAATTCCTCTATAAAGTAGAAGGATATTAACTCTTTCGATTAGTGGATTTTTTTCACACCTTATATTTGAAATTATTGTAGAAACATTGTCTATCTTGAGTTTAGTCAGTTTAAGAGTTAACTTTTCTAAGTGTTTACCTTTTTCACTAATTAATTTTATATCATTTTCATAATCAGAATGTTCAAAATGGTCTGTAATCTCTCCTGATATTGAGTTATTGGAGTTTTCTATTCTTTTTAAACAGATTTTTATTAAAAACTCTTTGTATTGATTAAAGTTGCTTCTAAAAATATTATCTAAATCAAAAATTTCATATTCTGAATTGATTTTGATATCTTCTCCTCCACTCAATGTTTGTTTCGTTTTAACCCCATGTCTCTTTGCTCCAATTTTAAAACATACTGGATTTTTTCTTTCTCTAATCAAAGTATTAAAATACCTTTGCTGATTTTCAGAAAAATTTTCAAATTCATCAAGTAGAAATAATACTTTTAAGTTTGATAGTTCTTTTACGATGCTTGTAATGATATATGGTACTTCAAATATTAATTGTCCAGGGTTAGTTAAAATTTCTATTTGATTTTTTATACTACCATCAGTAAGAGATATATTGTTAATGGCATAATCGATTTTCCTTTGTTCATTATTAATAAAAGATTTTAGCTCATCATAATTGGCAAATTCTAACTTTTCTTTACTGTTGAAGATTTTAGTAATTTCTTCTATAATACTAGATTGATAATTACTCATATCAGTGTTGACATTAAAAATTGTTGTGATGCAATCAAGTAATAGTTGAGTCAACCACAAGTCGAGATAATATGAAAAAACTATTTCCCACGTCTCATCTGATTCATTTCTTCCAGAAAATCTATAACCATTTAATCCAGAGCATCTTAGATATATTCCAATATATCCTTCATCTGCAATCGTTTCAAATATGTTTTGAGATCTAAACTGTTGCATATTAAAACTAAAATGCTTCATGATATGTGTTTTGCCACTACCTTTGCTACCTAAAATAATCATAGGCATTTCAGCAGTTGGTTTTATAAAGCTATCAAAGCTCATTGAAGGGAAATCTACCCAATTATTAAATAGCTCATTGTCACTGTAATCAACAGCTTTTGTAACGTCAAATGGGTTCATAACTAATAAACTTTATGTTTTCTAGGGAAAATTGAAGACCAAGGTGTTATATTTTCATCATACCAAAAAATTGGCAATGTATTATCAGGTGTATTATGATCGAAGCCAATTAGTAGTTGTCCATCATTGAATCCTAGCTTATGGTATGTTGCATACTTAGTAGGCTTACCTGCTCTCTCTAACATTGATTCAATTAGTTTAGTGCCATATTTTTCACAAATAAGTTTAAGTTTATCTGGATCAATTGAAGTGTTGTTCTTAAAAAATCTTGATTTGTCACTGAAGCATCTATAACTTTCATCTAATTTCATGACTGTATCTATATGAGTAAACCAATTTAGCTTATTTACATGGTCAATCCCTTTTTCAGATGCAACAAGTGTATAATAATGAATTTTAGCTGAAGGAAATTTATTTTTAATAATGCTTACAGCATTTTTAGTATACTCTTCAACTTGGCTACCACTACCACATATATCATCTATAAAAATAAAATTTTCTATACTATTATCTAATGTTTCTATCTTTGATTCCTCAATGAATAATTTTGTAGATAAGGTGTTTACAGTACGAAATTCATATAACAGGTTACTACTGCTTTCAGATGGATTTCCAATAGGTATAAATCTTGTTTTAAGGAGACTTGTCCTAATATTTTCTTTTATTAATGCTGCATCTAAAGTGTGGGAGTTCTTCATTCTAAAGTCCTCAACAATAGAATATTTAATGAAATCTCTGTAGATTGAAACTAACATATTTCTAATTTGAAACTTACTCAAATAGATAAACTGTGTGAGTAAGAAAAGAAAGTCTAATTTTTCTTCATCTTTAAAATTATCTAGCCAAGGGTTAATCTTTTTTATTGAAACTTTACGATCCCATACAGTTTCATTAAAAATTTTTATTTTATAAAGTAGCTCTTCAAAATTCTTATCATTCATTTTTTTTTAATATCAAAATGTGTTCACAGGTTATTATACTTGCTGTTTTATTCCTTTTAGTCATTAAACCATACGATTTTATATCATCAACCATTTCACAAACTAAACTAAAACCAAGTTGTAACATAATATCTTTTAAGTATTCTTGGGTTTTAAAGTTAAGCCCACAAACCATATTATTAGATGCTATAAGAATTAAAAATTTTTCTTTTTTTAATACTCTAGCACTTTCTTTTAAAGCAGCTGTCATTTCAATTAAATAATTTGCTGCTATATAAGCTCGTAAAGGATTAATATCAAAAATCTTTTCTAATAAATAATCTGCATTTTTAATTCCTGTTTTTTTAAGAAATCTATATTCATCTTTTTTATAATTTTCCCTACCAATATTTTCTCTATCTAAATCTCCAATATTTTCATATCCTAGCCAATATAAGTTTAAGCTAGAAGCTCTAATGTATTTTTGTGCACCTGCATAGGGAGGAGAGGTCAAAATTAGGTCAATAGACTCATCTGCTAAACCTCTTAAGTTTCTAGAATCATTTGAGATTACTTTGCCAGCGTATCTTGATGGACTAATATTAATTTTGTTATGTACTCTTTTTATATTTTGATTAACAATATCAAAAAATTTTTCAATAGCGTTTGTAACTTTAAGCTCCTGTAATTTTTTTTGAGAATTTATTTTATGTAGTGAATTATCTGAATATTTCTCTGGATTTATTTTCACAGGGACAGAAATTCTAGAATCAGCATTACTAACTTTTCTGACACAGTTTGAAAAACATATTAAATAAAAATCTCTATATTTCTTATCTGGAATACTTGATATTGAACCATAAAGTGACTGTAATTGGTTTTGAATATGTTTTTCAAACCAAAAATCTAAAGATTTTAAGTTCTTATAGGGGATTTTACTTTGAACATTATTATTAGTAAGGCTTTCTTTTAAAAACTCCTTAAGACTCTCAAGTTTAGCAACATCAAAATTATTACATTTAACAGCAGTTATTAATCTAGCTAATGGATTAGCATCACTTCCATAAGGATTCAATCCTGCTAACTTTGCTTCAAGCAAAACAGTTCCAGAACCACAAAAAGGGTCTAAAATTCTATATTTCTGACTTACAAAGTAGGAGTTATTAAAAAAAAAGTAGGGTATATTAGCTAATAATTTAGCTGTATAGGAATGTATAGAATGGGTTGCTCTCTCTGTAAATTTTACAGTATCAACTAATTGTCTAAATTCAACAAAAACAGGTTTTTTTTCTTGTTGATATTTTGCCAAAATTGTTTCGAATTTTTCCTTATAGTCCAAAATTTTATTTTCCTTAATCTACAAAGATATTTAATCCTAATTTAATTAAAAATTTTTTATAAAAAAAAATTAATATACTCACGTGAATTCCCTCACGCAGCACCCACCCAATTTTATAGAAAGGAAATCCCCCTCCCCACCTTACAGTAACTTGAAAATTTTCACACGTGTATTATTATTTGAGTGAATAATTGCTGCTTCAATTTTAGTCCTTTACTTGTGTTAGCACTGTGTCACCTTGTGAATGTGCTTTCACTGCACCTGCCTATGCTGATTTCTACCCATCTCACCTCACTACTGAACCTTGAGCAGTTAAAGTAGAGTGTCAATCTTTTTCTTTTACAATGCAACACTCCTGAATAACCCTCACCTATGGGGAGACAACAGGCATTAGACCTTTAAACCCTAGGTAATAGTGGTGGTGTAAAGGTTTGTGTCTTGTTTCAATAATTAACAATTAACTCAAAATCAAAAAGACTATGGTAACGATTACGAATTACACCAAAAGAAAAAGAGAAGATGGGACAGCATTTTGCGTCCTTGAAATTAACAGTGGTATTGAACTTTTACAAAGTCAGACCACAGGTCAGTATTATGCTACTGCCAAGAAATGTTTTATCCCTGCAACCTTTGATGAAGCAGTATGCAGAAGTTTAAAAGGAACTATGATGAAAGGTGACATTATCAAAGTTGAATGTGAACCTTACCAGTACACTATCAAAGAAACAGGAGAACTTATTACCCTGAATCACAGATATGAGTACACACCTGATGAAAGTTCACAACTAGCACACAATAACTATTTAGAGAATTATACAGCTCCAGGTAACCTTGTGAATACTATTCAGTAAAAATCCAATAAGTCCCAGTTTTTGTAAATTGTATATATACAGAAACAAAAAGTGGGACTTATTCCAGGACAAAATTTACCTGGAGACTCTAAAGAAAAGGAGTAAATTTTGTCCTTTTCTTTTACTTTATTTTTTCTTGTGTATTGATGCTTACCTTTAAACATGCCCAGGTAACTTTGACTGTATAAGTAATTAATGACTGGCTGAAATTTTATTAAATAGCTGAAGTTTCCATTTATACCAAACTCTAATACAAGCATTGAACATAATATAAGAAACATCCAGGTAACCTCTTACTAGAAGATTTCAGTAACTTTTACCTTGTATGTGGAGAGATGATTAAAGATGAGTGAATTACTCTATTACATCTGTGATTTCAGAAAGTTTTACCCCTAAGCTAATGGAAATCTTGTATAAAGTAAAACTACTAGGGCAAGTCTTGCCAGTTTCTATTCTGTTCATGTTAGACTTCTCAAAATTGCATAACAGGGCTAATTCAGCCTGAGAAATTTTTTTCTCCTCTCTTAGCTGTCTTATCCTCTTGCCTAAAGCTATTTGAAAGTTTATTTTTTCCATCAGCACAATAACTGATGTCAAAAGTGGTCAAAAATGATAATATTATCGTTATCATTTTTGATAATTATATATATTTGTCTAACCTTAACTAAACATTTTTAACTATGAGAACAACCTTACTCTTAATTACAATACTAGTAAGTATAACCACAACATTTAAAAGTCAAGTCAGAAGCAAGACTAAGACTCAAACAGCCAAGACCTCAACAAAACATGATACAAAGAGTATAAGTCTTGATTACTTAGTTCACCTTAAAACAACAGCAACCTTTTCAGGAGTTTCTAAAAGTCTTTTGAGTAAAGGATTTTATTTTAGAAGTAAGAATAATACTTCTAACCTCTTTACTAATGGTAAGGATGAAATTTACTACTTCCCAGGTTAGGGTAATGATGGTAGTGGGGTTTTCTATGGAGATATTCAAGATTTAAAGGAAAAAATTGCTGTTCAGTATATGTTCAATTCTGAAGTTTTGTATGAAAGCTTAATAGAACAATCCTATCATTACCTGGGAGCAAAACTGTATAAACAGCACACAGAGGGTAATGGTAATATGATAACGATTATGCAGACAACAGACTTTGTATTTATGTTTGGGGAAAATATTGAAAAGACTGATGATTTGAACTATAAGGTATTTATTATTTCCAGGTCTAGTTTTACAGAATAAGCATCAGTCTAACTACTTTTAATCTTAATTAAAATGAAACTTAAATCACTACTAGTCACAATTACATTTGTATTAGGCATACTACTAGGAGTCTTTGGCATTAAATTCTACCAAGAGTCAAACATTGAAGGATATAACCTCGTCAACTATCCTGTACAGGTTGTTTTACCAGAAGAATACAAGGAAATAACCTCTGAAAGCCATCTTGTTGGATATTACAACAAGAGACAGAATAAGCTCTATATAGCATTTTATGATGAACATAGTAAGAAAACCAATTCAAACAGCACAGCTAAAGACTCCAACGAAAAGCATTAATAAATATGTACTTAGCTTATTGTTTTTTGGCTTTTCTAAGCCTTAGCCTACATAATGCAACAAGAAATGTTGCAGAAGAGGATGGAGATATTCCTACTATCTACAGAGGAACAAATACAGTTCTATTAAACCTTTGGTTCTTTCTTACAGGTTTAATAACACCTACCATAACAATATTTCTTTATACCAAGTGGTATTGGGCAATAACTTATATAGTTGCAGGGCTACTGATTTCAATGGTAATGGCTAACAATTACGTGTACAAATATCATATAGTTAGAAGACCACCATTATACATTCCAAGTAGAGTTGATGTCAGACTATCATTAATTACAAGTATGATTAGTGTTATCTTATTTATGTTTCTGATAGCATGATACTAGAAGTTATTCACTATTACAGTGCCCTAGGTAACGTTGGCTTTGGTGAAAACCTTAAAAAGAACATATTCACCATAATAACTACCTCTACATTGAAGTCTTATATAAATGAAATTCTTGAAGATGCTAACAAGATATTTCATGACTGGATTAACTGTGAAATATTAGCTCCAGGTTATCTAATTCCAGGTAATACCAAAGTTGATGGTTATTTCTCAATTAAAATCAAAAATGGATGTGTAGAAGATGTGAAGTTCAAGACAATTCTTGAAGAATATAATCAAAACATTCTTTGGTAAAAATAATACAGCCACCTCTAATCCAGGTGGCTTTTAATAACTAAAAATCTAAATGATAAATAACATATATGAGCACTTAAAATTTAGACTGGATGATGAACACCAGGATTTTGAGTTTGAGATTATATCTATTCCTCCTTATGAGTTCATAGAGAATAATTTGTCATTGGTTCCTTATGAATACTTTGGAGAAATTAATGAAGTTCTTGGTTTAAAAGTAAAGCAGGTGCTATTGTATTTCAATGCTGACAGGCTTATGAGAGTTGAGTTGAAATACAAAGAGAATATTGTTGAAAGACTTAAAAGTAGGCTAGAAGAATTCAACCCCAATTTTCCTAATTCAGTAACTCTTAAGCTCTACTATCATGAAGAAGAAAATCTAACCATTCTGATGTATCAGAAAGAAGTTTTAAACACATTTTATGACTTTGAAGTTACAAAACCATGATATGAGCAGTGTCCTCACATACTTCAAAAAAAATGAATACAGATCCACAAGTATCAGAGATACAAGTTTCTTATTATCCCAAGTTAATTCAATCAAACAAGATTACTTCCAGTAATGATGCTGTTGAAAAAATAAGAAAAGCATGGGATGCAAGAACTATAGAAATGCAGGAAGAAGTAAAGCTAATTCTGCTTAATCAGTCAAATACAGTATTGGGAATCTACAACCTTTCAAAAGGTGGTATAAACTCAAGCTTAGTAGATGTCAGGCTAATACTTTCAGTAGCATTAAAATGTTTAGCTACAGGTTTAATATTGGTACATAACCATCCAAGTGGAAATCTTAACCCAAGTAAATCAGACCTGGATATAGTTAAGAAATTAAATGAAAGTTGTAAATTAATTGACATCACACTTCTTGATAGTATCATCATTACCAAAGAAAGTTACATGAGTTTTGCAGATGATGGAATATTGTAAGAATTTAAAGTAAAAAGGCATACTTTTAGGCATCCCTCTAACTGTCATCCCTCTTTAGGTACTATGAATAAAGAGAAAATCAGTGGGGGTTCGAATCCCTCAGGACCCACAGAAATCTCTCTTTTTTAAGGGAGATTTTTTTGTTTTATATTTTATGTGTAAGACTGATTAAAAAAAGCCTCCAGAATCGAGAGGCTGTATTTATAAAATCTTTTCCACTATTTTCTGCACATGCAACTCCTCAAGACAAGCCCAGTCTCCACGATAGCATTCTTTATCCCCAAAAACAGAACAAGGTCTGCAGGTAAGGTCTTTCACCTGAACCACATCTTCCTCCTTTTGTCCAAATCCTAAAAAACCTGCAAAAGGATGAGTTTGTCCCCATACGGAAACACATCTCGTTCCCATGAGACTTGCCAGATGCATATTGGCAGAATCCATAGAGATCATTAATTCTAATGTAGAAATTTTATTTAACTCCTCCTGAAGGCTTAATTTTCCCGCTAAACTGAGAGTATTCGGGATTTCTCTCTCCCACTGCTCCAGTGTTTCAGCTTCAGATTTTCCGCCTCCGAAAAAATAAATCGTATGTTTTTGTGCTAAAATTTTCGCCAGCTCAAAAGACTTTTCCAAAGGAAGCATTTTTCCGCGATGCTGTGCGAAAGGCGCAAATCCTATTCCTGATTTCTCGATAGAAAGAGGTCTTAATGTATGGGAAAGTTCAACGCTAAAGCCCATTTCCCGAAAAACATCTGCATAACGTTCTACCGTTTTTTTTAATTGGTTTTTATTTAAATTCCAGACATTCGTGAGGTCTTCTTTTTCTTCTTTTCCCTTATTGATTTTGAATACTTTAAGCCCTTTTCTTCTGTAAATTTTGTCGAGAATCTTCGTGCGGATTACATCATGAAGATTCGCAATAAGATCCGGATGAAATTCTTTAATTAATTCATTGCCAAGACGTCTCAATCCGAATATTCCTTTATAGTCATCAAGGTTAACTCCTTTGAATATAACGTTCGGAATATCAGCAAATAAAGCTTCAAAATTTTTTCGGGAAACCATCACAATTTCTACATCGGGATTTTGTTCCAGAAACTCACGGAAAACGGGAGCTGTCATCGCGACATCCCCAAAAGCAGAAAAACGGTATGCTAAAATTCGGGTCACAGATTAAGACTTCAGTTGATATGCGACTGCGTAAAATTTAATCTGCTTCGTCATTGCCATCAAACCATTGGCTCTGGAAGGCGAAAGAAACTCCTGCAGACCAATTTCAGCAATAAATTCGAAATCAGAATCCAGAATTTCCTGTGTAGAGTGACCGCTGTAGATGCTTACCAGAAGCGAAACAATACCTTTCGGCAAAATCCCGTCAGAATCTGCCTCGAAAAACAATTTTCCCTCTTTAAATTCGGCATCAATCCAAACTTTACTCTGACAGCCTTTGATCAGGTTTTCTTCCGTTTTTTTGTCTTCAGAAAGCCCTTTCAGCTCTTTTCCAAGATCGATAATATATTCGTATTTCTGCTCCCAGTCTTCAAGAAAAGCAAATTCGTCGATGATTTCCTGCTGTTTTTCTTTAATAGTCATTGTAAACTGATTTCTTTCTGCAAAGATAGCCAAATTAAAAAGATGTTGAATTTATTTGAAGCTATTCCCGCTTTCTGCTGTATCTTTTTTTGACCCGTTCTTATCCCGTGCAAAAAAAGGATGTCGCG
>NZ_JAULSJ010000052.1:0-17003 GCF_030518295.1 Chryseobacterium urinae
TAAAAAAGAATGGTTAAATTAGAATATCCAAAACATACAAATTCTGATATGAAATATAAACTAAAATACGCTTTGTTGCTGCCGTTTTTATTTTCTGTAAAAGCAAATGCTCAGGAAATAAAAGCAGAGCTCAACAAAGAAGTAAAAAGACAGGAAAAAATATCTTACATTCTGGATTTTCCTCAGAATGCAAAAGGAAACGTTCCGCTTATTGTTTTTCTTCACGGTTCCGGAGAAAGAGGCAATAATTTGGAAATCGTAAAAGCGCACAGTCCGTTTACCTACAAAAATTTAATAAAAGAACCAGTGGCAATTTTAGCACCTCAATGTCCTGAAAATATGTGGTGGGATACCGTTACCGTATATAATTTGATCAAAGAAATTCAGTCAAAATATAAAGTGGATTCTTCAAGAATTTACCTTACCGGACTTTCAATGGGAGGTTGGGGAACACTGAAACTAGCAATGGAACATCCCGAAATGTTTGCGGCGGTCGTTCCGGTTTGCGCGCCTACAGACAGAGTAATGTACGCCAACATCCATCAGTACAAAAATCTGAATATGAAAATCTTTCATGGCGGAATGGATGATGTTGTTTTACCGGAAAATGCATTTAATTTTTATCAGGCACTGCATCCTGTAAATCCCTCTGCCGAATTGACAATTTTTCCAAATGACAACCATAATTCTTGGGATTCTGCCTATTCCAATCCTAAATTATACGAATGGATGCTGTCAAAAAGAAAAGAGAAATAATTTAGTATAAATCGTTAAACGAAAAGTGTTTGCTGAATGAATAGTTCATACTTTTATCTTATAGAATTACCTTCGCAAACAGAAAATAGGCAGGATAATTAAAAAAAACTTTTCGACTTTTCGTTTAGATAAACAAAAAATTAAAAATAGAACTATAATTAAAAGAAGATAGAGTTATGAAAAAGTTAATTGTAATCGCCACTTTAGCATTGGCTCCTGTATTTTCGGCACAGGAAATGGTAACGAAACCCGTTCAGTCTTATCAGACGGCTCAATATCAGGCTAAAAAGAAAGCTTTTGTGGATAATCTTTTGTCGAAAATGACTTTAGATGAAAAAATCGGACAGCTTAATTTACCAAGTTCAGGCGATTTTACAACCGGTTTGGCTAAAAGTTCAGACATCGGAAAAAAAATCGAACAGGGTTTAGTCGGAGGACTTTTCAATATAAAAGGAGCAGATAAAATCAGAGCCGTTCAGAAAGTGGCAGTGGAAAACAGCAGGCTTAAAATTCCATTGATTTTCGGAATGGACGTCATCCACGGTTACGAAACAACTTTCCCGATTCCATTAGGATTAGCCGCTTCATGGGACATGAATTTAGTTCAGCAGTCGGCAAGAGTTGCCGCTAAAGAAGCAGCTTCAGACGGAATCAACTGGACATTCTCGCCAATGGTGGATATTTCCCGCGAACCAAGATGGGGAAGGGTTTCTGAAGGTTCCGGTGAAGACCCATACTTAGGAAGCGAAATTGCAAAAAATATGGTCTATGGTTATCAGGGAAAAGACCTTGCCAATGGAACCAATATTCTGGCTTGCGTTAAACATTTCGCGCTGTATGGAGCAGGTGAAGCAGGAAGAGACTACAACACAGTGGATATGAGCCACGTAAGAATGTTCAACGAATATTTTCCGCCCTACAAAGCGGCGGTAGATGCAGGAGTAGCTTCTGTAATGGCTTCTTTCAACGAAGTGGACGGAGTTCCGGCAACAGGAAACAGATGGCTGCAAACCGAAGTGTTAAGAAACAAATGGAATTTCAAAGGTTTTGTAGTGACCGATTATACAGGAATCAACGAAATGGTGGATCATGGTATGGGAAATCTTCAGGAAGTTTCTGCATTGGCTTTAAAAGCGGGTGTTGACATGGATATGGTAGGTGAAGGATTTTTAACGACGTTAAAAAAATCTTTAGCAGAAGGAAAAATAACTCAGGCTGAAATCGATATGGCAGCAAAGAGAATTCTTGAAGCGAAATACGATTTAGGACTATTTTCAGATCCTTATAAATTCGGAGATGCAAAACTGGCAGCAAAAGAGGTGTACAATATGGAAAACCGAAACATCGCAAGAAATGCAGCAGCACAGTCTATGGTTTTGATGAAAAATGACAATCAGGTACTGCCTTTGAAAAAATCAGGAACCGTTGCCGTAATCGGACCATTGGTAAACAATTCTCTGAATATGGCAGGAACATGGAGCGTTGCAGCAAAACATGAGAAAGCTGTTAATCTGATGCAGGGATTACAGGAAAACTTCGGCAAAGAAGTGAAATTCCTTTCTGCAAAAGGAGCAAATATTGATTATGATGCGAAACTGGAAGATATTTATGCGGCGCACGGTAAAAAAACAGACAGAGACAGCCGTTCAAAAGAAACTTTATTAAAAGAAGCGGTAGATGTTGCCAATAAATCCGATGTCATTGTTCTGGCAATCGGAGAATCTGCTGAAATGAGCGGAGAATCGTCTTCAAGAACAGAAATTACCATTCCTCAGTCTCAGGTAGATCTTTTAAATGAACTAAAAAAGACAGGAAAGCCAATTGCAGTAATTCTTTTCACAGGTCGTCCTTTAGCCTTAACAAACATTAAAGATACTCCGGATGCAATTCTTAATGTCTGGTTTGCAGGTTCCGAAGCAGGAAATGCAATCTCTGATGTGCTGTTCGGAAAAGTAAATCCTTCAGGAAAATTGCCGATGACTTTCCCAAGAAGTTTAGGGCAGGTTCCAATCTATTACAATGCTAAAAATACAGGACGCCCGTTAGATCAGAAGCTGGTTGATAAATGTGAATACCAGAGATTCCGTTCCAATTATATGGATGAGTGTAACACGCCGTTGTATCCTTTCGGTTATGGGTTAAGTTACACAAAATTCAATTATTCTGATGTTACAGTTTCCAATGCAAATCCAAAAGGAAATCAGACCATTCAGGCATCCGTTACCGTAACGAATACCGGAAATTATGATGGAGCAGAAGTCGTTCAGCTTTACATCAGAGACATGGTAGGAAGCATTACAAGACCCGTAAAAGAACTGAAAGGCTTCCAGAAAGTAATGCTGAAAAAAGGGGAATCTAAAAAAGTTACCTTCGATATTACTCCGGAAAACCTGAAATTCTACAACGGAGATCTGAAATACGACTGGGAACCGGGTGAATTTGATATCATGATCGGAACCAACTCATCCGATGTGAAACATTCCAAAATTAACTGGACAAAATAATTTTATAAGCCGCTCACAATGAGTGGCTTTTTTTGTATTTTTGAATAAACAATAACTCATCAATGCTTTGGCATAATTTTTTAGATAATTGAAAACTTAAAATTTTTTAAAATGAGAAAAACAATTTTATTCAGTACAATGTTCCTTGGTTCATTAGTCTTTGCGCAGCAAATGCATGTTGTAGGCGGGGACAAAGATGTTCATGGCTGCAAAGCTTCCGCAGGTTATACTTATTCTCAGATCAAAAATGATTGCGTAAGAGTTTTTGAACAGAAAATTAAATTAAACGAGATAAGTTCAGATAAAAGCTATACCACATCAACAGCGGTTATTTTCAGTAAAAACATGAAGAAAGCCGAAATTTTTATTCCAGACGGAAGCGCAAACAGCATTATTCTCGACAGGAAGGGAAAAAGCAAGGTTTGGAAAAGCGGAAAGCACATCAAAGACACCTATGTTTTGGTACCTTATAAGAAGACAGGCTATCAGATTAAGAAAAATGATGTTGTCATTTATCAATAAAAAACAGGAGGATAGCTCTCCTGTTTTTTATTCGTTTAGATACAAAGATTAGCATTATACGGTCTGCAAGGTCCATTTTCTTTATATTGACAACTGCCTGCAGGACAACTTTCACCAGGCGGAGGTACCCATCCTCCTGCAATATTTTTCAGAGCTGACTTTGATAATTTTTTTAGATTTTTCATAATTAATTTGATTTAATATTTCTTTTGTAGAAGCTAAAATAAAAAATAAATCTGATAATAATTCATTTAATGTTGAAAAATATTTTCTACAGCTTTTCTATGAAAGTTTTCCTCCGTTATTGCTTTCTGGTTTCATTCAAACGCAGATAAGCATTTCTAAGAAAAAACCATTTTTATCTCTCATTGAAAAACCGTATTTTTGCATATCTAAAAAAAGTAAAAGAAAAGAATGAATTCCTACAAAAATCCATTGGAAGAACGCTATTCAAGCGAAGAAATGTTGTTTAACTTTTCTCATAACAATAAATTCCAGAACTGGAGAAAGCTTTGGATTGCCCTTGCTGAAATCGAAAAAGATCTTGGTCTTGATATTACAGACGAGCAAATCGCCGAATTGAAAGCCAATGCTGAAAATATCGATTACGAAAAGGCTGCCGAATACGAGAAAAAATTCAGACATGATGTAATGGCTCACGTTCATACGTATGGTGATGTAGCACCTTCAGCAAAAGGAATTATTCATTTGGGGGCAACTTCAGCGTTTGTAGGAGATAATACAGATTTAATTCAGATCCGTGACGGACTTTTAATCTTAAAGAAAAAGTTGGTTAACGTTATTAAAAACTTAGCGGATTTTGCAATTCAATATAAAGATTTACCAACCTTAGGATTTACACACTTTCAGCCGGCGCAATTAACAACGGTAGGAAAAAGAGCAACCCTTTGGCTTCAGAGTTTAGTCCTTGACATCGAAGAGCTTGATTTCTTTTTAGAAACATTACGTTTCAGAGGAGTAAAAGGAACAACGGGAACGGCTGCAAGTTTCTTAGAGCTTTTCAACGGTGATTATTCCAAAGTAAAACATTTAGATAAAGAATTGTCAAAAAGATTCGGTTTCGAGAAAGTTTTTGGCGTTTCCGGACAGACTTACGACAGAAAAATAGATGCTAAAGTAGTCGCTTTATTAGGAAATATTGCTCAATCGGCACATAAATTCACCAACGATTTACGTTTGCTTCAAAATCTTAAAGAAATTGAAGAACCATTCGAGAAAAACCAGATCGGTTCATCTGCAATGGCTTACAAACGTAATCCAATGAGAAGCGAAAGAATCGGGGCATTGGCAAAATATGTGATGTCTTTGACAACGAGTTCTGCGATGGTCGCCTCTACACAATGGTTTGAAAGAACATTGGACGATTCTGCCAACAAAAGATTAACTATTCCTCAGGCTTTTTTAGCAGTTGATGCGATTCTGTTAATTTGGAACAACATCATGAACGGAATTGTGGTGTATCCAAACAGAATCAACAAACATATTATGGAAGAACTTCCTTTCATGGCGACAGAATACATCATCATGGAAGAAGTGAAAGCTGGTGGTGACCGTCAGGAAATCCATGAAGTGATCAGAGTTCATTCTATGGAAGCTTCCAAGCAGGTAAAAGTAGAAGGTAAAGAAAACGACCTTATCGAAAGAATCCTGAACGACGATTCGTTAAAATTAGATAAATCAAAATTAAAAGAAGTTCTCGATCCTAAAAACTTCATCGGTTTTGCACCCATTCAGACGGAAGAATTCATTGCCAATGAAGTTCAGCCGATTATTGATGCAAATAAAGATTTGATTGGGTTAGAAGCTGATCTTAAAGTATAAATCAATATGCAGTCTTTTTGGGCTGCATATTTTATTAATAATTGTATGAAGATTAGTATCTTTTTTGTTTTGCTCTTATTACCTGTGATGATATTTTCGCAGGAATTAAAACTGAATAAAAAAATTAAATCAAATACAGATTTTGAACATCCTATTTCCGGAATTTCTGCGCCAATGAATTTGGGTAATTTTTCAAGAATAGCTTTATTTGCAAATTCTAAAAATGATAGTGTCTTTTCTGCAGAATATAAAAATGAAAATAATGATGCTCTTTTTCAGTTCAAAATAGTTTTAGGAGGTTTAGATGAAGAGAGGCTTTTTAATTATTATTTCGAAAATCTTAAAAGCAGAAGATACAGTCCTAAAGAGGCTATCAATAAAACAATAAGTTTTAATGACGGCAATTTTAAACTCAATGGAATTAGCACTTATTTTTCGCATCTTGACAGATTAATAAATGTAAGAGTTTATGATGCAGGATTTTGGATCTTTGTTTCAGAAACAAGTCAGAAAGGAAATGATACTTTGGCTCTGGATAACAGACAGAATGAGTTTTTGAAAAAAATAATGCCATCAAAAATTGTTGAAAAAAATCCTTTGACGAGATATTCAAATATTTATTACGCAAAAGCCTGTTTTCGTGATTCTCTAATGCTTAGAAGTGCTATGAGTAGTGCAACTAATAAGATGAGGTGGATCTATGAAAATATCAATAAATATGAAAGAGCATCAGGAATTCCGGGTATACTTTTAAACTATCAGATTGCTGGTATTAATGGTTTTATTGACTATAAAACGGAAAAAAATCCGAAACCAAGCAAAGGAGGTTACGAAACAAATAATCTAATTGGCTTCTTTATAAAACTAAGAGAATCCGGCTTTATAGATGAATTTTTGATGGAGAGTTACTATTATTTATTAATTCCTCCTGAAAATCATCAATTTGATTACAAAGGCTACCAAAAGTGGAAACAGGAAAATTCAATCGAATATAATACTTCTCAAAAGTATTATCTTATTGTAAATTCCCGCAAGATAACTGATCTTAACAAAGATGAGTAAATTAACTAATAAGTCTAATAATATTTAAATATCTGACATCTAATGTCTCAAAACAAAAGAATTTTCGTAGAAAAAAGAGGAATTTTCGATGTGGAAAGTCCAAAAATTTTTGATGAAGTAAAAGCGGTTATTCCGTCCATCCAAAAAGTAAAAGTATACAACGTGTACGATATTTTCGGATTAAATGACGGTGAATTCGAAAAGGTAGTTAACAGTACTTTCGTAGATCCGGTTACTGATATTTTAATCGAAGAAAATCCTGCACAGGGAATTTATTTCGCATTGGAATTTTTACCGGGGCAATACGATCAGCGTGCAGATTCTGCGCAACAGTGTATAGCTTTATTGACTGGAAATGAAAAATCTAAAGTAAGAAGCGGAAAGCTGATCGAATTCGAAGGTATTTCCGAATCTGATTTGGTGAAAATCAAAGACCTTCTAATCAATAAAGTGGAATCTCAGGAAAAAGATTTATCAACTTTAAACATTCCTGCGGAAGAAACACCGTCAAAAGTTATTGTTCATGAAGGTTTTATCAATTTTGATGATGCTCAGCTTGAGGAATTCTTTAATAATCACGGTTTTGCTTTAGGTTTGGATGACTTGAAATTCATTCAGGAATATTTTAAATCGGAACAGAGAAATCCTACAGAAACGGAACTTAAAGTTTTAGACACCTATTGGAGCGACCACTGTCGTCACACAACCTTCGAAACAGAATTGTCAAATATCGAATTTGAAGGACAGTTTAAACATACATTGGAAACCATTTTCAATGATTATATCGAAAAAAGAAAATTCTTAGGACGTGAATTGAAGCCTATTTCCTTAATGGATCTGGCAACCGTTTGCGGAAGATATTTCCATAAAACAGGCAATTTGGAGAATCTTGTGGTTTCTGACGAGATCAATGCCTGTACAATCCAAATCGAAGCTGAATACGATGGTAAAAAAGAACCGTGGTATTTATTATTCAAAAACGAAACCCACAATCACCCGACAGAAATAGAACCTTTTGGCGGTGCTTCAACTTGCTTAGGTGGTGCGATCAGAGATCCTTTGTCTGGGCGTTCTTTTGTTTTCCAAGCGATGAGATTAACGGGTGCAGCGGATGTTTTGGAACCGGTTGATAAAACCTTACCGGGAAAATTGCCTCAAAAAACAATCACGAAACAGGCGGCAAACGGATATTCATCTTATGGAAATCAAATTGGTTTGGCGACAACAATGGTTTCTGAAATTTATGACGAAGGCTACAAAGCGAAAAGAATGGAAGTTGGTTTCGTTGCCGGAGCCGTTCCTGTAGATTGGGTAAGACGTGAAAAACCTGAAGCTGGTGATTCAATCATTATTTTAGGTGGAGCAACAGGTCGTGACGGAGTTGGAGGTGCAAGCGGTAGTTCGAAAGAACAGGACGAAACTTCAATCCACACCATGAGTTCTGAAGTACAGAAAGGAAATGCCGTTGAAGAACGTAAAATTCAGAGATTGTTCAGAAATCCTGAAGTAACGAGACTGATTAAAAAATCAAATGACTTCGGAGCGGGAGGTGTTTCCGTGGCAATTGGCGAAATCGCAGATTCTTTAGAAATTAATTTAGATGTTTTACCTTTAAAATATGAAGGGTTAAACGGAACCGAGCTTGCTATTTCCGAATCTCAGGAAAGAATGGCGGTTGTAGTAGAACCAAAAGATAAAGAACAGTTCATCCAATTCTGTGAAGCTGAAAACATTGTAGCTGTTGAGGTGGCAAAAGTAACAGATTCAGGAAGAATGCAGATGTTCTGGAAAGGCGATAGAATTGTTGACCTTTCAAGAGCGTTTCTAGATACAAACGGTTGTTCAAAAAGTCAGGAAGTTAAAATTACCCACCTTAATGAACTGAAAGAAGAAGCACCTGAATTTAATGAAGAGAATTTCCTAAAGATTTTAAGCGATAAAAATGTGGCTTCTCAAAAAGGATTGCTGGAAATGTTCGATTCATCAATTGGTGCGACTACGGTTGCGATGCCTTTGGGTGGAAAATATCAGCAGACTTTAATGGAAGGAAGTGTTCAGACATTGCCAATCATTGGTGCAAAAGATATTGAAACCGTTTCTCTGGCGAGTTGGGGATTCGATGCAGAAATTTCTAAACAGAACTCCTTACTGGGAGCCTCTTACGCTGTTGTAGAAAGTGTGGCAAAAATCGTTGCAATGGGTGGCGATTACAAAAACATCAGATTCAGTTTTCAGGAATATTTTGAAAAATTAGGTCAGAATCCTGAAAAGTGGGGTAAACCTTTGGCTTCACTTTTAGGAGCTTATGATGCTCAGATCAATTTCGGTTTGGCGGCTATCGGAGGTAAAGATTCAATGAGCGGAACGTATCAGGATCTGAATGTGCCGCCAACATTAATTTCTTTCGCCTGTGCAAACGGAGAAAAGAAAAATATCATCTCTCCTGAATTTAAGAACGAAGGAAATAAAGTGTATTTCTTCAATCATATCGCTCAGGAAAACGGACTTCCAAATTACGATGCTTTAAAAGATATTTATGAATTTATTTTCGAAAATATCAAAGCAGGAAAAATCGTTTCTGTAAAAACCGTAAAAGAAGGCGGAGTAGCGGTTGCTTTGGCAAAAATGAGCTTTGGAAACAGATTGGGTGCTGACATTTCGACTCCGCTCAATGTGACAAATTATTTATTAGCTAAAAATATTGGTAGCTTAATTATTGAATCTAAAGAAGAATTAAATTCTGTAAATCTTCAATTGATAGGTCAAGTTGTTTCAGACGAAGTTTTAACCATCAACAATCAATCAACAACCATAGACAAATTATTAGCCGCAAACACGAACACCTTCGAAAACCTTTTCCCAACAGTTGAAAAAGAAAAAATAACGGTTGAAATTGATTCAACATTAAATTCAGTCAACCCAAGAAATATCATTATTAAAAAACACGGAATCGCTCAGCCAAAAGTATTTGCGCCTGTTTTCCCGGGAACAAACTGCGAATACGATACACTGAACGCTTTCGCAAAAGAAGGCGCTGCAATCAACAGTTTACCTTTAATCAACATCAATCACCAATTGCTGGATGAAAGCATTGATGCTTGGGTTGAAGAGATCAAAACTTCTCAGATTCTGGCTTTCTCAGGAGGGTTCTCAGCGGGTGACGAACCAGACGGTTCTGCAAAATTCATCGTTAACGTTTTGAAAAACGAGAAGATGAGAAATGCCGTTCACGAATTGCTCGACAGAGACGGAATAATTATCGGGATCTGTAACGGTTTCCAGGCGTTGGTGAAATCCGGATTATTGCCTTACGGAAGAATCAAAGATTTGGATGAAAATTCGCCGACGTTGGCTCACAACGCGATCAGAAGACATATTTCTCAAATGGTCAATGTAAAAGTCGTCAATGACGAATCGCCTTGGTTAAAAGGAATGAAAGATCAGGTTTTCACCATCCCGATTTCTCACGGTGAAGGTCGTTTCATGGCTTCGGAAGCGGAAATTCAGAAGCTGTATGAGAATGGACAGATTGCCACTCAATATTTAGACTTAGAAGGAAATATTGCTCACGGAATGCCTTTCAATCCCAATAATTCATTGTTCGGAATTGAAGGAATTACAAGTCCTTGCGGAAAAATTTTCGGAAGAATGGGACATCCTGAACGTTTTGCAGAAGGTCTGTTTAAAAATATTCCAACTGCAAATTATCACAACATCTTTAAAAATGGAGTGGAGTACTTCAAGTAAAGGACCATCAATAAATAATAAAATGCCTTCGTTACATAACGGAGGCATTTTTCTTTTTACAGTAATTTTTCCTGATTTACGGAAAACCGTAAAGAAAATGCTGAAAACCGTAATAAATTGCCGCTGTAAATAAAGATTTAAACAAAAATTTTAACTATGAAAACAAAAATTACTGCAACCGATTTATTTCTCGGTATTTTAGCTGTAATGCTTATCGGTGTTAGTTTTTACCAGACCTGGCTCGGTTTACAGCAGATTTTTGGAGGGAGTTCCTTTGTTATTGCTTTGGTGCTTTCTCTTATCCTGCTTTTTTTACTTTGGCAGATAAGAAGGGCAAAAACCAGCGGACAGTCTCCGTCTTCACTAAGCTGGATCTATTTTTTCTTTGCTTCATTTTGTTTCGTTGCCAATTTTAATGCATTGTATACAAGGTTTATGAGAACCGATATTTATACAACAGAACTGCGTAATGTTAACGAAAAATTCAGTGCGCTGGAAACGGATGTAGAATCTAAGCTGAATTATTCCGTCCCCGATGCTAAGACAAGACAGGCGATCCGAAGTGAATTAAATCTTCTGAAAATTCAGATCAGTGATCCTAAAAATGTCGGGATCGGACCGGAAGCAAGACAAATTATTGCAAGAATTGAAAAAATGATCGGCAAAAAAGTAACGCCTCTTACACCTGTAAGTGAAACTCCTGACGGATATGCAGATCTTGCCGACAGAATGGAAGAACAGATCGTACAGATGGTTTATAACCTTACTCCGGAAGAAAAAAATCTGATGAGTGATATTAATAATGCTTCCGTAAGATGGAATAAAGAAATTCAGAATCTTTTGCAGATGAATCCTGATGTAATAAACCTAATGGCTCAAGGGCAGATTGATAAATCTTTAACAGAGTATAACAGACTCGGATCAAAAGCAGAATCTATTTTGGGAAAAGATAAACTGAAATTTGAGCCTACCCATTCTGAAACGCAGGAAGTAGGAAAAATAGGATATGCTTTCAGCCATGCCATCAAGAATTTCGGGATGTTTCAGTTGGTTGTTTTAGCAGGATGTATATTACTGGATTTCGGTATTATGTTTATCATTCTTTTAATGCCAACAGAAACTAACAGAAATACAGGAAACAGCAGCGAAAGTATCTTTACCAGCAAACGCAGCGGAAAAACAATAATCTAATACAAAGTATAAAATATGGAATGGGAAAATGAACCTTTGAAACCATTGTCTTTTGATAAAGATCAGGAGGAAGTTCTTAAACCTTTGAATTTTGATGAAGAAGACGCGCTGAAGCCTTTGTCTTTAGACCATAACAAAGAAGCTGTGAACGATCGTTTTGTTCCTATTGCAAAAGGCAATGTCTCGGAAATTAAAAATAAAGACAGCAATTTCGTGTTTTTTTTCGGAACTGCTTCTTCCGGGAAATCTGTTATTTTGGCAACCATGCTTTATTATCTCAGATCGAAAGCAGGGGTTATAAGACCCAAAATAGGGACACCAAATACCGCTGAAGCAGAAAGCCTTCTGTATGATTTTTTTGAAAACATCAGTAAAGGAATTTTACCTGCAGGAACAGTAAAAGATCAGGTAACGAGACTGGATCTTGTTTTCGAACCTAACAATAAATCTAAGAAAATAAATCCCATTAACCTTACTTTTTTAGAAACTTCAGGAGAAAATCATAACGAAATAAAAAGGGGAGGAAGCTATCACAGCAGCATAGAAACCTATCTTTCTGCCAATCTTCCTCTTACATTTATAATTGTAACAAGCTATGAAAGCGCGCATAAAGATGATATTTTAATCAATACTTTTTTAAATAAGCTTGAAAAGTATGAGAAAAAATTAAAATCCGTCAATATTATTCTGGTCATCTCAAAATGGGATAAATCCGGAAGAGCCAATGTGGAAGCCTCGGCGGAGCTAGATGATTTTATTCAGGAAAGGCTTCCGATGACTTCTACTGCAATGGATACCTATGGTCTGGCAAAAACATTCTACACCGTGGGAGAGCTTAATGAAGAAACTAATCAGATCACCATTCTGAATTTAGACAGAGCGCAGAAATTATCAGAATGGCTGTATGAAAGTATCGTGGGTTATCCGCTGTCTTATGAAGGAACTTTTTGGGAACGTATAAAATTTAGTCTTACAAATTAATGAGCAGTGTTAATTTAATTGCATTCGGAACTTTTGGAAATCCCAATGGCTTTACCCAGACTTTTTTTGCAGGAACACCCGTAGAAATAAAGACTTTAGACATAAGAGGAGCTGTACTTATTTATCCGAACAGTAAACTGTATTCTCTACGGAAAGAATATAAAGATGGTTCTTATATAATAACCTACACCATTTATACTTATGCCAAAGAACCTACTTCGGCGCGGGAAGGGTCTTTTATAGGCTCAAGTATTATGTTTACAGACGAAATTGCAGAAGAAAATATTACCGTCCGCTGTCTTAACGAATTCCACTCCAATCTTATCAGCAGAAACGTTCAGAACGATACACTTACGGTAAATCACTCAGAAAATTTCTCAATCGGTAAACCTGCAGATTTTGATAAAATAAATTTTAATCTGAAAAAAATAGATATTTTCGATTCCGTACAGAGTACAAACCGTCAACTGATGGTATATTGTGAAACCAATCCTTCTGCATTACAGATCATTCTGAAAAAAGCCGTTGATCTGCTGAATGTATATGACACAATTTACTTCACAGAAAGCTCAGACATTGCAAAATTTGTTCATCAGAAAAATATTTTTCAGTTTGTTCAGAAAGATGGGTTTGAAAATGAAATCAAAAAACTGAACGACGAAAGAAAACGTAAAATACAGGAAACCGTTACGGAATTTGAAAATGAAAAAATAAAATGGGAAAATTCCAGAAAACAGAGTGGTGAAGATTTTAAATCTAAAATTGAAAGAAACAAAGAACTGCATCTTGCTAACGGCAGAAAGATAGAAGAATCTGAGAAAAATTTAGAGAAATTAAACGAAGTTTATTATGCATTCTCTCATAAAATTGATGAATTTCTGAACCAATTGAAAACCGCCGACAGTCTTATGTTGAATAATATAACGCAGTCTTACAAGGTAGATAAAAATACTTTTTTAGAAAACATCAGAAACTTAGGAATACCGGAACTGGATTCTGTTTCGCAGCCAAGATCAGTTCGGGAACGTGAAATTCCCGTATATTCATCTTCTTATTACAGCAACTCTGGCAGAAAAGAAGCGGAAACAGAGCAGTCTAATATTTTTAAAACAGCAACAGTCATTCTTTCTGTTTTTTTACTCGCTGCAGTTTCAGGTTTAGCATGGTTTCAGTTTTTTAAAGAGCCTGAAAAACAAATTGTTTATAAAGAACCGGAGCCAGAAGTAACAACAGAGCCGGTTTCTGAGCTTACAGTCTCTGCACTGAATCCAAAACCTAATTCGGAAGCAGAATTTCTGATCCTCAATGAAATGAACAGAAAGCTGACGACAGACTTAAAAATTGATTCTGTTACAGGTTTTGTATTTAAGGCGAATCCGCAGAGCGTAGAAAAATATTATAAATATCAAAAGAAAGACTATTCCAAGCAGCTTTTCGAAAATAATAAGGAAAGTTTTAAAATTTCAGGGATAGATACAATATATACAGGCGATTTAAAATTCATACCCATCTTTAAATAATTAATTTTTTGTAATTTTAAAAAGGATAGCTTATTTAAAAGGAGGCAAAATTTTGATATTGAGTATATGAACAAGCAACATCATAAAAACAAAATGACTGTCATCAATGGCAGTCATTTTTCAAATCTGGAAGCATTCTACGAAGAAGTTTCATCACTTTTTTTGAAAGATGAGGATTGGAAAGTCGGAACTTTAGATGGTTTTGATGATATTTTATATGGATATGAAGGTGAAATTATCTGGAAAAATGTCCAAAAATCAAAAGAAGATTTAGGTTTTGATCTCACGAAGGAATTTTACGAAAATAAAATCCGACAGGGAAAACCCTTCAATGTTACATTGATTCAGGAAAAACTGGATGATTTAATCAATGGAAACGGACAAACGCTATTTGATATTTTAATAGACATTATAGAATCACACAAAAATATTACACTAATTTTGGATTGATTTTTAATTGAACAATTAACATTTGCTTAAACTATGTACGGATTATTTTTTGGCGACAGCATTACTTATGGAGAATACGATGGTGTTTTTGGCGGCTGGGTCGACATTCTGAAAAGATATGCTCTGCAAAAATACAATGAAGGAAGCAAAGAACTCATTATTTTCAACCTTGGAATCGGCGGCGAAACAACCGAAGGTTTGGTTAAAAGAATTTCTTCCGAAATGGCAGCAAGAAATTCAGATGAAGGAAATATTATTTTTCTGGGATACGGAGCAAATGATCTGGCTGTAAAAGAAGGTAATCACCTTGTAAATCCGGAAAAGTTCAGGGAAAATATATTAAAGGCGGTTCAGGAAGCAGAAAAATATTCACAAACAATTTACTTAATAAGCATTCTCCCGATTGCTGAAAAATTAGACGGAATTATCACTCCCTCCGGAAAATTAAGAACAAATGATGAGGTTTTGGTATACAATCAGATTCTAAAACAAATTGCCAAAGAAAATTCTCTGAATTATATAGATTTTCATTCTGCTTTTCTGCAGGATAAAGAAATCCTGCTTTCAGAAGACGGCATTCACCCCAACGAAAAAGGCTATGGAATCATGGCTGAAATTGCCATTCCGATTATAGAAAAATATTTATAAACAACCTTCAGAACTGCTGAAGAAATCCTGAAACATATTTCCAGTAGACCATAACTCCGATGATAACTGATAAAATAGCCATCAAAACTACGGCTCCGGCGGAAATATCTTTGATGAAACCAATTCTTTTATCAAAATCAGGCTGAACAAAATCGCAGATTTTCTCAATAGCGGTATTCAGAATTTCAGTCGCTAAAACGCTGAAGGAAACCATTAAAATTAAAATAGTATCTGTAGAAGAAAGATTCAGGTAAAAAATCAGAAACAAATTAATAAGGAAAGCGGCAAATTCAAGCTGGAAATTTCTTTCATACTTCATCATGAGAAAAACACCCCGGAAAGCATTTCGTAAACTCTTATGTACAGGAGGTTTTCGCATATTGAAACTTTATTTGCAAATATAGTCAATTGCTAAAAGAAAATCCTTATCTTTAGTGCTTTAGGATGTTTTCGGGCATCAAAAAGCAGAGTAGGGAAGTTGTAAAATTATTTTGATGGATGTTAATAACTCTCAGAATTATTCTTTTCATTCTGTTTTCTATTTATTATATTTGTAAAAATTTATTTTTAAATCTATGAAATTTATTATTTCAAGTGGTGAACTACAGAAGGCTTTGCAAACTGTAAGTGGCGTAATATCAAGCTCTCAGTCGAGACCGATTTTAGAAAACTATCTTTTTGAATTAGACGGAACTCAGGTTACCATTACCGCATCTGACGGCGAAACGACTCTTGTAACTTCTCTTGAGGCAAAGTCTGATGATACGGGTAAATTTGCCGTTCCTGCAAAGATTTTTCAGGACTTCATCAAGACTTACGGAGAACAGCCTCTTACGTTGGTTGTGAAGGACAATGCGGAAGGAACAGGAAGTCAGCTTGAGATTTTAGATGAAAAAGATAACTTCGCCGTAGCATTGGATAACGCGGACGATTATCCGGAATTGCCGGAATTTGATGCCGCACAAAGTGTTACCATGCCTGCAGGAGTTTTATCTGAAGCCCTTACCAATACACTTTTCGCAACAAGTAACGACTCTCTTCGTCCGGTAATGACGGGAGTACTGTTCCAGTTTGGAGAAAATGAAACCAACTTCGTTTCTACAGATTCTCACAGATTGGTAGTATACAAAAGAAAAGATCTGATGAATGCCGAACCTATGGAATTCATCATGCCTAAAAAGCCATTAAACATTTTCAAAAATATTTTAGCGAGCTCCAATGAAGACGTAACGATCGAATTCAATGAGAACATGGCAAAATTCACTTTTGGAAAACACGTTTGGATCTGTAGATTAATCGACGGAAAATATCCTAATTATACAGCGGTAATTCCAAAAGAAAACCCGAATGTATTAACCATTAACAGAAATCTTTTGTTAGGAGCGATTAAAAGAGCTTCCATCATGTCTAATAAATCCACCAATCAGGTAAGATTTAAGCTTTCTGCAAACATTCTTCACCTTCACGCAGAAGATACGGAGTATGCAAACAAAGCAGATATGCAGATTCCTTGCGATTACAACGGAGAAGACATCAACATCGGTTTCAGTTCTAAATTCTTAACGGAAATGTTAACGATTCTTGGTTCAGACGATATCACCATGAAAATGTCTCAGCCAAACAGACCGGGAATTATCGAGCCTCTTGATGGTCTTGAAGAAAACGAAAGTATTTTAATGTTATCAATGCCGGTCATCGGATTGTAATTTGTAATTTTAACATAAATAAATAGGATAAGAGGTTTTGATTTTTTCAGAACCTCTTATTTTTTAGGAGCTAT
>NZ_JAULSJ010000053.1:0-16409 GCF_030518295.1 Chryseobacterium urinae
CTCCTGAAAAAAACTTTTTCCTCTACAAAACAATTGCCGTTGTATTTTTTACCTCAGAGATCATGAAAGAGCTGTGTGTACTTGCAATATGCTGCAATGTGGTAAGTTTTGTAAGCATAAAATTACGATAGTCTTCCATATCTTTTACCCCGATTTTTAAGATATAATCGTAGTCTCCGCTTACGTGAAAACATTCGGTCACTTCTTCTAAATTCATCACTTCTTTTTCGAACTGCAGAACGTATTCTTTTTTGTGCTGAGCGAGTTTGATATGACAGAGCACAATGAAATTTCGTTGGATTTTATGCCTGTCCAGAATCGCAACATATTTTGAAATCACTCCCGTATTTTCGAGTTTCCGGATGCGTTCATAAACAGCCGTAACGGACAAACCTAACTTATGAGACAGTTCTTTGGTGGTTTGTTTGGAATCTTCCTGCAGAAAAAGGAGCAGTTTTTTATCCGTTTCATCAAAATTCATAGATAAATTTTAGTCAAAAGTTTATTAAATTCAAATATAATAAACTTTTTTTCTATCATTTAAAAATATGATAGATTTATAATCTGATAATTTAAATTTCTGTTGTAATAATTCTGAAGGTTATTCATATTTATAGCATAAAAACTTAAACGATATGAACGACTTTAACGCAGCCAACGAAATACAGGATTTGCAATATTTCGGTGAATTTGGCGGAGTAAACCCATCGATTTCCGACAGTTCTACTTATACTTTTCTTTCTGCGAAAACGATGTTCGATACTTTCGAAGGAAATGCAGAAGGATGCTATTTGTATTCAAGACATTCTTCTCCGATGAATCTGTATCTTGCGCAGGCTTTAGCCAAACTTGAAAATACAGAAGCGGCAAACGTTACCGCATCGGGAATGGGAGCGATTACTTCGGTTCTGATGCAGGTCTGCAAAAGCGGAGATCATATTATTTCGAGCAGAACAATTTACGGCGGAACGTATGCTTTTATGAAAAATTTTCTTCCGCCGTTCAATATTCAGACGACGTTTGTAGACATCAATAATTTTGAATCTGTTGAAAACTCAATTACTGAAAACACAAAAATCATCTACTGTGAAAGTGTGAGCAATCCGCTTTTAGAAGTTGCTGATTTAAGAAAACTTTCTGAAATCTGTAAAAAGTACAACTTAAAGCTGATTGTAGACAATACTTTTTCTCCGCTTTCTATTTCGCCAAAGCTTTTGGGCGCAGATATCGTGATCCATTCTTTAACGAAATTTATCAACGGAAGCAGCGATACCGTTGGCGGAGTGTACTGTGGAACTCAGGAATTCATTAACGATACGAAAAACGTGAATAACGGAGCATGTATGCTGTTGGGACCTACGATGGACAGTCTTCGTTCTGCAAGTATTCTTAAAAACCTCAGAACGCTGCACATCAGAATGAAACAGCACAGTTATAACGCAATGTATCTTGCACAAAGATTTGAAGAAGACGGATTGCGTGTCTCTTATCCCGGATTAAAATCTCATAAAAACCACGAACTGATGAAAACGATGATGCACGAAGAGTACGGATTCGGTGGTTTGCTGACTTTAGACGCGGGAACCACAGACAAAGCCAATGAACTGATGGAATTAATGCAGCAGGAAAATCTGGGTTATCTTGCGGTAAGTTTAGGCTTTTATAAAACTTTATTCTCATGCTCAGGAAGCTCCACTTCTTCTGAAATTCCGGAGGAAGAACGTGCTGCGATGGGAATTTCCAATGGACTGATCAGATTCTCAATAGGTCTGGATCACGACATCGAACGAACGTATGAAAAGATGAGAGAATGCATGCTCAAAACAGGTGTTCTCAGCCATGAAACCATCTCCATATCCTAATTATTGTAAAAAAAGCTGTTGTTGATTCGACAGCTTTTGTTTTTTTAACCGCAAATGTTATAGAAGATATTTTGTATGCTAATTTTTGCAGCATTTTAAAAGCTAACAAAATATATTTTTTTTAGATAAGTTCCGCACCTAAAAAGCAATATTTCTGTAATCGAAAATCATAGTTTTTTTAACGCAAAGTTTAATTTTAAATACCCATTATTTAAGAGAGCAAAGAAGAATCAACAAATTGCTTTGATGAAGCGTATTTTCAAGCTTTGCGTAGCAAATTTATTTGCCTTTGCTGACTAAAATTAAAGCTTTGCTAAAAAATCTTTGCGTCAAAAAATTTACGCTAAAAAGTAAAGCATCAAAAATTTTAGTAGTAAAATCAAACTTTATGAAAATGTTTCGGGAAGGCGTCTTCGGGTTTCATCCTTAAAATATTCAGTAAAATCCACGATTTTAAGAAGCCATAACCGTAGGAAAACATCTGGATGTAGGTTGAAATAACCGCCATTCCGGCAATGCTGATGTTTTTGGTCACCCATAAAGCGTGGAAAAGAACCATAAAAGTATATAACCCATAAAATGCAAGAATAACGCCTTTCCCCAAAATGAAATATTCTACAAAGCCCATGATGTAGCCCAACATAAATAAGGTAGGAAATGCGAACGAAATCTTCACATAATTCGGATGTCTCTGATTAAGAATAGGTCTTGCACAACCAAACTGATAGACCTGTTTTGAAAACTTTCCGAAATCTACCCTTCGTTTGTGATAGACTGCAATATCATCGAAAAAAGCAGTCGTAAAACCATTTTCCCAAAGCGTCATGGAAAGATCCGGATCCTCTCCTATTCTCATTTCTGAAAAACCTCCTACTTTTTCAAAAATCTCTTTTTTTACGCCCATATTAAAGCTTCTGGGCTGAAATTTTGAAACCGCTTTTTTACTTCCTCTGATTCCGCCGGTCGTAAAAACAGAAGTCATGGAATAAGAAATGGCTTTCTGCATTAAATTAAAACCTTTATGCGCCTTATCTGCTCCTCCAAAAGCATCACAGGGAATTTCAAGAATATCTTTTTTGATATTTTCGATGTAATCGTTCTCTACAATCACGTCGCTGTCTACAAAAACAAGCCATTCGTTTTCGGCTCTTCTTGCCCCGTAATTTCTCGATAAGCCGGGTCCTGAATTATCTTTTCGGAAATATTTAATGGTTAAAAAATTTTCGAACTTTGAAATCGTTGGTTTTAAATCGATTAATGAGCCGTCATCCACGATAATGATCTCAAACTCTTTGTCTGTCTGTGCAGTAAGAGAATTCAGGAGTTCAAAAAGTTCGTCTTTACGATTAAAAATAGCAACGATAATGGAAATGGTAGGCTTCAAATCTGAAAATTTTTCAAAATTACTTATTCGGGAAGGAATGAGCAAAAAGATTTTGGAAATTAACAGCTTAATTTTAGATGATAAATAGCAACATTAGACCTCAATAATTGATTTTTGAGTATTTTTGACCTTTAAACATAAATGTGATGAGTGGTTTTAGAGAATTTAAATATTCTATTATAATTTTTATTATTGGCTTAATTACAACTTCCTTTATTTTTATACCCTCATATTGGTTATTTAATATTCATCCTTTTCCTCCAAAATTTGGATTCGGAACATGGATATTTGCCATCTTATTTACATTAATTCCTGCTTATTCTATTGAGATGAAATTCATCCAAAAATTTAGGCTTAGTGAAAAAAGAAAAGATATCATTTTATTTTCATCGCTGCTTTGTATTTTAATAATACAATTTGGAGTTATGAATCTTATGAACAGTTACAAAGAAGATGTAAAGGCAAAAACTACTACAGTAGAAAAGATTTATGAATCAAGAAGTCCCAAATTATTTATTGAGAAATTTGAGGTCATCAATGAACCAATTATTTATAAAACGATAAAAGAAAACACAAATAACGGAACCCGTTATTTACAGATTTATTTTCTGTACCATTTTATTCCTAATAGCAATACTTATTATTCTCTGAAGTTTGAAGAACTTTCTGATACAAATTTTATTCCCGAAGAAATGCAAATGGGTATATTTATGAACAGAATTAAATCTGAAATGCAAAACTATGATTTTCAAAAAATAAAAACATTCAAATATCTTACTATAACAGATCCTGATTATGATAGCTATGGCAAAGCAGTATCCGATTATTCAGGGGTTTTTCTACAACCTATTAACAAAAAAGATGATGAAGATCTGTTTTTGGGAGCTAAAATTATAGTCGTAGGATTTTTACTCTATTTAGTCATTTTTTTACTTTCCAGAGTCGAGGATTGGAAATAAAATTAAACAAACAGTCCTGATTTAAAATAAATCCACAAAACCAAAGAAATAAAAAAAGACATTACAGAAACACTGAAAAAAAGCCACTGAAAAACACTCTTGAAATAGTATTTTTCTAAAGAATGTAAAACAAAAAATAATAAAAATGAAATAGCAACTCCAATAAGTGAAGCAACAATTAATGTCTGAACATATTTTTCAGAAGACAATGGATCTTTGAATACGAAAAAAAATAAAACTCCCGAAGAAAAAAGAAATACTGCACTTACTTTTTCTGTAAAATACTTTTTTTTCTTTTCATTTTTTGGCTTTTCGTGATAACTAAGATCTGAAGAAGAATTACTTCCAAACAATTCCAAAGCATCGAATACAATGTCTAAAATATCCAGAAAATTCCAATTCATGGCTTGAGTTTTTTTGACAAAAATATATTTTTTATTTAAAAAATCATAAAAAAACCTTCCACAAATAGAAGGCTTTTAAAATTTACACATCAATAAATACTGAGTTCAATAGGATTATATCTCTTCGCTTTTTCTGAACTTTTCTTTATTAATAATTGTCTTGTTTCCTCATCGCCTATATGTTCTAAATATTTGTTAGGATTGCCCATTTCTTTTCTTTTGTAATCAAAAATTTTTTGTTTCTGTATGGCTTCTGCTTTTGAATTCATGTTTGCGGACTTGCAGAGATATTTTCTTTTTCCAAATTTATACAGTGTAAAAACATAATCTTTTTTGTCATCGAAAACCTCTAAAATCAATCCCGGTAATTTACTGAATTTGTAAGGACCATAAGGAAAAGGTATTTCATTTGTGAAATACGCAGTCCACGTTCTGCCATATTTTTTAGCCGTAGCTTTTTGACATTTATATTTTCCGATTTTTTTATATTCATTTTCCAACTTCCAATTCATATCATTACTTTCTTCATATTTATAGTTCTTCCCTGAAATGGGTACGGTAACATATATCTTAGCTGAGGTAATGCCTATATTTTCATCAAAAGGAGTAAAATATCTCAAATAGTCATTATAACTACTTTTATCATTTAATTTTCTTTCATATTTTAAAGAATCACTGACATATTTATTTAAATTTTTAAAATACGATTCTTCCCTGTTCATCAATAAAGCAAATGCCGCATCCTGAGTAGGTGCATTGGGTATATTCTGGTCTTTATAAACTAATTTATAATCTGCTTCATATTCCACATTAAAAGGCGTTTGAGATTTACCGATAATCGAAATAAAAATGACGCAGAAAAAAAGTACTTGTTTCATTGGTTTATTTTAAAAGGCAATCCCTATTAACGGACTGCCTTATTTATTAATGTGAGTAAATTATAATATGAGATGGCCAAACATCGCATAAATCATAATTAATTTGCGCTAGATAATTTGCTAATTGTTGGTTAGTCATTCCTCCGGTTCCTATAACTTCTACTGTTGTTTTTCCACAAGATGGACGGAATGGGAAGGCAAATACAGTTGATATTCCTAAAAATACCATACCAAACATAAGTGCTTTTTTCATAATTGTTTTTTTTAATTGTTGATAAAAATTTCCTTTAAAGTTCTTCCGGAAAACTTTCATACAAATCTATATCCCTAACTAATAAAAACCAAATTTAAATTATTCGAATTTATTCGCATAATTTTGTTTTATATTTGTGAAAAATATTTCTATGATAAAAGAAAAATTAATCAAGGCAAGAAAAGAAAGAAATTTCTCTCAACAGGATATTGCCGAACATCTTAAAATCAGCCAAACTCATTATCTCCGTAAAGAAAAAGGTGAAGTTGAGATTAAAGATGAAGAGTGGGAACGCATCGCAAAATTACTGGATGTAGAAGTAGATGATATTAAACAATCTGAAAAAGAGAATTCAATTCATCAAAACTTTGAAAATAATTCCGGCAACTATATTGGAAGCAATAATGTATACTGTAACGTTCCGGAATACCTGCTTGAAAACCAACAGGAATATATTTCCTTACTGAAAAAAGAAATTCAGGAGTTAAAAGATAGAATTGCAAAGCTGGAACAGAAATAAAAAAACCTTCCACTTCCGGAAGGTTTTCACTTTATTTTTCTTCTAATTTATGAATTTTCTTCGTTCCCTCATACATTTCATACTGCAAAAATCTGGTTTCCAGTTTTCCGTTGAAAAGCTTGATTTTTCTTGACGGACGAAGACCGATTTTCTTCACCGCTTCCAGATCAGAAGAAATCAGCCATGCCAATGTATTCGGATAATGAGTTTTGAAAGTGTCGCCTATTTTCTTGTAAAAATCATCATCATTAATAGAAATTCTTTCGTCGTAAGGCGGATTGAAAACCATTAACAAAGGGAAAAGTTCTTTTTTGGAATCAAAGAAATTCTGTTTCTTCACTTCAATTACATCTTCCATTTCTGCTGCTTCAATGTTCATTCTTGCCGCATTCAGCATTCTTGCATCAATATCGTAGCCAACGATCTTTCCGGTAAATTCTTTCACCCTGTTGATTCTGAATTCTTTAATCTTGGTAAAAAGCTCCGCGTCATAATTTTTCCAGTTCTGGAAAGCAAATCTCCTTCTGAAAATCTGCGCCGGAAGATCCAAAGCGATCATTGCCGCTTCTATTAAAAGTGTTCCCGAACCGCACATCGGATCAAGGAAATTACCTTTTCCGTCCCAACCAGCCAGTTGAAGCATTCCGCTTGCCAGAACTTCATTAATCGGAGCTTCTCCCTGCTCTCTTCTGTATCCTCTCTTAAATAAAGGATCTCCCGAAGAATCCAGAGAAATCGTAATCAATTCTCTGTCGATATGAAGGTGGAATTTAATATCCGGATTTTTGGTTTCTACATTCGGACGTTTTTTGAATTTTTCCTGAAAATAATCCACTATTGCATCTTTCATTTTCAGCGTTACAAACTGAGAATGCTTGAATGTTTCGGAATTTACCGTAGAATCAATTGCAAAAGACTGATCCACATCCATAAATTCTTCCCAGTTGAATTTAAAAAGCCTGTCGTAAAACTGGTGCTGATTGAAAGCTTTAAATTCATGAATCGGAACCAAAATTTTTAAAGCTGTTCTCGCAGAGTAATTGATCTTGTATAAAAATCCTAAATCTCCTTCACAGTTTACCGCACGGTTTTTAACCTCAACATTCCTTCCGCCCAGTTTTTTAATCTCTTCTGCCAAGATCTGTTCCAGTCCGAAAAATGTTTTTATCTGAATCTGTATATTTTCTGTATTCATTCTGCAAAAATAGCAATTTTAGTGGTTGGTTGTCAGTTTATAGTTTATACAAATCACTGCAACTACAAAAACCATGGGTTTGCAACAACAGACAATCGCCCAAAAAACACTATTTTTGCAGAATGGAATGGTTTGAATCTTGGTTTGATACCCCTTATTATCATGTACTGTACAGCAACAGAGACTATACAGAAGCGGAAAATTTCATCACAAAACTTACTGCCGAACTGCAGCTTCCGCCGAACTCAAAAATCATCGATCTCGCTTGCGGCAAAGGAAGACATTCGGTTTTTCTTAATAAACTCGGGTATGATGTTTTGGGACTTGATCTTTCCAGACAGAGTATAGAATTCGATAAGCAGTTTGAGAATCAGACCTTGCTTTTTGATGTTCACGACATGAGAAACCCGATTGATGCAGATCCGATGGACGCTGTTTTCAATCTTTTTACGAGTTTCGGATATTTTGATAATGAAAATAACGACAAAAAAGTATTCCAGTCGGTTTATAATGCATTAAAACCGGGCGGATATTTTGTTCTGGATTATCTGAATGAAGAATACGTAAGAAAAAGCATTGTTCCGGAATCTGCCATCGTTCGTGGAGATATTGAGTTTAAAATAAAAAAGAAAATCGAGGGAAGACATATTGTAAAAGACATTCAATTTGAAGCAGACGGAAGACCTTATCATTTCTTCGAAAAAGTAAAACTTCATACGTTGGATGCCATCAATTCTTATGCTGTAGAATGCGGTTTCGAAAGAATAAAAATCTGGGGAGATTATCAACTGAACGATTTTAATAAGGAAACTTCTCCGCGTTGCATTAATTTATTCAAGAAAAAATAATGATTACCGTACTTTTACTGGTTTTAAGCGTTATTACAGGAGTATTTCTTGGAAAACATTTCGGTAAAAAAGAAAAACTGGCAAAAAATCTCCTGATTTTAAGTGCCGGATTTTTGATTACCATTTGTCTGAATGAAGTATTTCCACAGGTTTATACCTCAGAAACAGGAAACAGTCTTGGAATTTTCGTGATTGCCGGAGTTTTGCTGCAAATGATTTTAGAAGCTTTAACCAAAGGTTTCGAGCACGGACATTTTCATCATCACAGCGAACATAATATTCTGCCTGTTGCTTTAATGGTGGGACTTTTCATTCATGCTTTTATTGAAGGAATTCCTTTGGCGAATGAAGAACAGGAGTTATCGCCTTATCTTTTAGGAATTGTTTTTCACAATCTTCCGATATCGTTTATTTTGGGAGCATTTTTATTTAACCGAAAAGATGAATCAAAATCTACTCCTTCCTATCCTTCCCTGCTGATTGTTGCCCTTTTTGCTTTGGCTTCACCAATGGGAATGCTGCTCGGAAATTATTTCAATCCCGATCTTCAGCCTTACTTTCTGGCGATCGTAGGAGGAATTTTCCTGCATATTTCTTCGGTAATTATTTTTGAAAGTAATAAAAACCATAACATCGACTGGCTAAAAATAGGGCTTGTGATTTTAGGGGTTTCATTGGCGTTGGTTATGCATCTTTTTCACAGTCATGCTCATTAATGATAACAAAAGACTGTTGAATATATTAAATAAAAAGCTCCGAATTTACGTTCGGAGCTTTTTTATAGGTTTTATTACTTTAGATTAGAATTTCCATCCAAGTGTAATAAAGAAATTGTTTCTTACGTTTTTAACATCCGACACCGCAAAAGCATCACTTGAAATTAAACGGCTTGGCGAATAATATCCTGCTTCGTAATTACCGTCTACATTACCGTACAAGAACGGATTGGTGTATTTTGAGGTAATGTTCTGATAAGAAGCATCAATATAGAATGATTTGAAATCATATCCCAAACCTACAGATAAAGCATTTCTGTCATTTAGAATAAGATTGCTGTACGATTGATTTTCATCCACTCCTCCACTGTTGGAATATCTGTTCACCGTTAAAGCATCAAACGGACTTGAAGCGTAAGAATACCCTCCTCTCAGTCTGAATTGCTTAACTCTGTACTCTGCACCGATCTTTACTTCAGATAAATTTTTGTAATTTTCTTTAAAGAAGTCATTCAGCTCCGTTTCAGCATCTCCGTACACTTTGTATTTAGGCTTTGTTAAACCTAATGTATAATCTACGTTCAAAGCAAAACTTTTACTCGCAATAAATGCAGCACTTACTGTTGCCTTTAAAGGAGTGGTTAATTTTCTGTTCTCAATAGCAGTATCATCTCCGTAAATAGGATCATTGTAGAAATTATAGCTTCTGTCGATATCCCAGAAAGTCGGAGTTTCTAAAGCGGCTCCCAATCTGAAATTAGGACTTAATTTTCCAATTACCCCCAATGAAGCTGAAAAACCGTTTCCTTTTTCGTAGAAAGGAGTATTCTGCTTACTGAAATATTCAGAGCTTCCATCAGCCAAAGAATTAAACATTGCTGTATCCGACTGATCTATTGAAGAATTAAAGAAATTTAATCCTGCTCCTAAATACAAATTATTATTATAGTTAGCTCCTACTCCAACACTTGTTTTGGATGAATATCCATATCTGTCATAGGCATGTCTTCCAAATGAAGAACTTTTTCCATCAGGAAAATCATATACTAAATTGCTGTTTCCCGGAGTTTCAATATAATTCTCAATTGATTGGTTAGAATAGTTCACCCCGATATTGATGAATTTCCATGCACTTTCACTTAACAACTGAAACGTCATTACAGCTCCTAAGTTTCCAAGATCACCTTTATTGATGCTGTATCCGTAAGAAGAACCTGCATAAGTAGAGGTATTCTTATTATTTGTAATAGATAATGTTCCGGAAATTTCCCCCGAAATTGCCACCCCTAACCCCGCAGGATTGGTAAGCAGCGAATTCGCATCACCTCCTAAAGCACCATTGGAACCTCCCATCGCATTAAACTTAGCGGAACCTATATTTGGAGCATTAGAATAAACATCCACCGTATTTCTAATCACAGAAACATCTTGAGCCTGCGCAAAAAATGCAGCAGAAATGCTCATTATTGCTAAAGATTTTTTTAACATTATTTTTTGAATAGTTATTACTTTTTAAAATTATCTGCCACCACGGAAACCGCCTCCGCCGCCACCGCCGGATCTGAATCCGCCGCCGCTGCTTCCTCCGCTAAAGCCACCGCCTCCTGATCTGAAGCCGCCGCCGCTGTTGGAATTATTAAAGCCTCCGTTATTTCTGAAGCCTCCGTCATTATATCTTGGCTGAGATTGTTGTGGGTAATTGTAGCTTTGTCTAGGCTGGCTCTGATTTGGATTTCTAAAGCCTCCCTGAGGTCTTGTTCCGCTCTGGTTTGGATTTCTGAAACCTCCATTTGTATTTCCTTGTCTGAAACCTCCTGCGTTACCAGAATTTCTGAATCCTCCATTATTTGAACCTGAATCTCTGAATCCGCCCACGCTGCTGTTGCTTCTTCTGAATCCACCGGAATTTACGCCATACTTGCTTGCAAATCCGCCGTTATAAGTATTGAAACCTCTTCCGTTAGAGCCACTTCTTCTGTACATTGGTGCGTAATATCCGCCACCCCAATATCCGCCGTAGCCCCAATAAGGATTACCATAGTATCCGCCCCAACCCCAATATGGATTGTAGCCCCAGTATGGAGAATATCCCCATCCCATGTTCCAGCCGGAGCCCCATCCCCATGAGCCTCCCCATCCCCAGGAAAGTCCAAGATTCCAGCCGCCGTAGCCGCCCCAACCCCAATAAGGATTGTAGCCGCCATACCATCCTCCCCAACCCCAAGGAGAACCCCATCCCCATGAATTGTCGTAATAGTTGGTCTGGCTTCCTGCGTAGCTTCCCCAGTCTGAATCTGTAGCTGTAGTATTCCAATTATAATTATTCCAGTCGTTGTATCTTCCTTCTTTAGCATTGGCTTCAGCATTTTGAATCACATTGGAATCATCCTGATAATAGTTGTAATCTTCTCCGACTCTGTTTCCTCTGTCGTTGATGATTACGCCTTCAGGTAGTGTATCTTTATTCGGGTCGTAATAAACGCCATCTGTCTCGCTGTAGCCACCCATCTGAGCGCCGCAAGACACAAGTAATAATCCGCCTGATATTGCCAGAATCCCTTTGGATTTTAACATTCCGAGCAAATTTTTATGTATATTTCTTTTCATGATAACGTAAAAATTTTTAAATTAAATTATATTTGCAATCTGTACTAAAAATGTACCAAAATACGGTTACAAAAATCTATCAAAAATAGATTTTTATTTTTAGATAACAATAACATAAAAAAGTTAAAAAAATTTTAAAAAATAATGGCAAAATTAACCTCAAGAAGCGAAGATTACAGCAAATGGTATAATGAGTTGGTGGTAAAAGCCGACTTAGCTGAAAACTCAGGAGTACGAGGATGCATGGTGATTAAACCATACGGCTATGCGATCTGGGAAAAAATGCGTGACGAAATGGACAAAAAATTCAAAGAGACAGGTCACGTTAATGCTTATTTCCCGCTTTTTGTGCCCAAAAGCTTATTTGAGGCTGAAGAAAAAAACGCAGAAGGTTTTGCTAAAGAATGTGCAGTTGTAACCCATTACAGATTGAAAACAGATCCGGACAATCCTTCAAAACTTATTGTAGATCCGGATGCAAAACTGGAAGAAGAACTTATCGTTCGTCCCACTTCAGAAGCAATTATCTGGAATACTTATAAAAACTGGATCCAGTCTTACAGAGATCTACCTATATTAATTAACCAATGGGCGAATGTTGTCCGTTGGGAAATGAGAACACGTCTTTTCCTGAGAACGGCAGAATTTTTATGGCAGGAAGGACATACTGCTCATGCTACAAAAGATGAAGCAATTGAAGAAGCTGAAAAAATGAATAAAGTATATGCAGATTTTACAGAGAACTTTATGGCAATTCCTGTAATTCAGGGATTGAAAACACCTTCAGAGAGATTTGCAGGAGCAGACGAAACCTACTGTATTGAAGCATTGATGCAGGACGGAAAAGCTTTACAGGCGGGAACATCTCACTTTTTAGGACAGAATTTTGCAAAAGCATTTGATGTGAAATTCACGAATAAGGAAGGTAAAATCGAACACGCATGGGCAACATCATGGGGAACTTCAACGCGTTTGATGGGCGCTTTGATTATGACGCACTCTGATGATTTCGGATTGGTACTTCCTCCTACTTTGGCTCCGATTCAGGTTGTGATTGTTCCGATCTTTAAAGGAGAAGAACAGTTGGCGCAAATCAGCGAAGTGGCTTTAGATATTCAGGCTAAACTGAGAGCAAAAGGAATTTCTGTGAAATTTGATAATGATACACAGAACAAACCGGGCTGGAAATTCGCTGAATATGAACTGAAAGGTGTTCCTGTAAGAATTGCAATGGGACCAAGAGATCTTGAAAACAGATCTGTGGAAATTGCCAGAAGAGATAACTTAACGAAAGAAGTCCGTTCTATTGACGGTTTAGATTCTTATATTGAAGAATTACTGAAAACCATTCAGCAGGATATTTATAATAAAGCATTTGAATTCAGAAAAAATAACATCACGAAAGTAGATACTTATGAAGAATTCAAAAAGGTTTTAGAAGAAAAAGGAGGATTCATTTATGCACATTGGGACGGAACTGCCGAAGAAGAAGAGCAGATTAAGGACGAAACTAAGGCAACGATAAGATGTATTCCTCTGGATGATGATATTGAAGAAGGAATTTCGTTAATTTCCGGTAAACCATCAAAAAGAAGAGTTTTATTTGCAAAAGCTTATTAGAACTTAACATAAAATTATTAAATCTGCAAAAATTTCAGGAATTTTTGCAGATTTTTTTTTAAAATCAACATTTGGACTATTTTTTGTTTAAATTTATCTTAACATTAATCTTTAAAATAAATTTATTATGTCTTTAAATGTTATTGATTTAATTAAAGGACAATTAGGTCCTGCTTTAGTGTCTCAGGCTGCATCACAGTTTGGGGAAAGCGAGTCCGCTATTTCAAAAGCAATCGGAGTTTTATTACCTGCTGTTGTGGGAGGTTTAGCAAACAATTCAGACAATCCTGCCGTTTTAGATGCAATTTCAGGAGCTTCTTCCAATGGAATTTTGGGCAATCTGATGGGAGGTTCTTCCAACAATTCTATCATTTCCAGTCTTTTATCATTAATTTTTGGTGATAAGTTAAGCGGAATTGTAAACGGAATTGCAACCTACGCAGGAATCAGCAACAATTCGTCAAGCTCATTACTAAATCTGGTGACTGGTGCAACCATCGGTTCTGTAGGAAAATATGCTGCCGACAACAATCTTGACAGAAATGGAATCTCAAGTTTACTTAGTGATCAGAAAGGTATTATTTCTACACTTTTACCTGCAGGACTTTCTCTGGCATCTTTAAATATGGGTGATTGGGACTGGGCTAAAGGATACAAATTCGACAATGATAAGGATACCATTAAAAATCCTGTTTCCGAAGAGCCGAAAATTGAGGTAACAAGAAGTACAGCGCCTAACGGAACCTTCCCGGAAAGAAACAACAATGAAGGAGGCGGATCTATCTGGAAATGGTTGCTTCCATTATTGCTTTTAATAGCAGCAGCTTATTTCATCTGGAAACAATGCGAGAAAAAAGAAACAACTACAACGACTACTATGACGGACTCGGGTAAAGTAGTTACAGACACCGTAAATGCTAAAACATCAGATACAGCTTCAATGAAGTCTGCAAGCGCTAAAGTTGATGAGAATATCGACTTAAACGGTGTTACTTTAAAAGGATACAAAGGAGGAATGGAAGACAATATGATTGCATTCTTAAAATCCGGAGGTTATAAAAATGCTAAAGATGATGCTGCTTTAAAGAAAACGTGGTATAATTTTGACCATGTAAACTTTAAATTGGGAAGTGCTACAGAACTTGAAGCAGGATCTGAAGGACAGCTTCAGAATTTAGTGGCTATTTTAAAAGCGTATCCTGAAGCAAAAATAAAAATTGGCGGTTATACAGATAAAACCGGAGACGAAGCTAAAAACCTTAAGCTTTCTGCAGACAGAGCCAACTATATTAAGACATGGCTTGAAAAACAGGGAGTTGGACCACAGGTAACGGGAGCAGACGGATATGGAAGCGAGTTTGCAACAGTACCTGCATCTGCATCTAATGAAGAAAGAGCGGTTGACAGAAAAATGTCTGTACGATTTACAAAATAATATTTAAAACATAAATCAGAATCCCGGAAATTTTTCAGGATTTTTTGTTTTCTAATATTCTCCGTTTTCATTTATTTAATTATATTTGTTAGTCATTTCTAACATTTATGAATCTGAAATTAAAAGCCGCGTGGCGAAAAGATAAAACATCTCATTCACTATCCGAAGTATATTCTTCGGTAAAAGTTCCTAAAAATGCAAGTTTCTGGAGAAAGTATCTTGCGTTTGCAGGTCCCGGATTAATGGTTGCCGTAGGATATATGGATCCCGGAAACTGGGCTACAGACATTGCAGGAGGTGCACAATTTGGCTACACTCTGCTTTCTGTCATTTTAATTTCAAATATTTTCGCAATGGTTTTGCAGCATCTGTCTGTGAAATTAGGAGTGGTTGCGGAAAGAGATTTGGCACAGGCTTGCAGAGATCATTTTAGTCCGGCAACCAATTTTATTCTTTGGATATTCTGTGAAATTGCCATTGCGGCGTGCGATCTTGCAGAAGTTATCGGTTCTGCCATTGCACTGAACTTACTTTTTCATATTCCTCTTACTTGGGGAATTGTCATCACCACCATTGATGTTCTTTTCATTCTTCTCCTTCAGTCAAAAGGTTTCCGATGGATCGAAAGTATTGTCGGCGGACTGATTTTTATTATTCTCGCCTGTTTTGTGTATGAATTGGTTATTTCTAAACCTGCTGTTAATGAACTTTTAGCTGGTTTGATTCCTCAAAAAGAAATCATTCAGAATCCCGCCATGCTTTACATTGCGATCGGGATTTTGGGAGCTACCGTGATGCCTCATAATCTGTACTTGCACAGCAGCATTGTTCAGACCCGGGATTACGAGCGTACACGAGAAGGTAAAAAAGAGGCTATCAAATTTGCAACTTTAGACAGTACGGTTTCGTTAATGCTTGCATTTTTCATTAATGCTGCAATTCTTATTCTGGCGGCCGCAACTTTTCACACAACAGGAAATAAAAATGTTGCCGACATTCATGACGCCTATAAGATGCTGACTCCGATTTTAGGAGCTTCAATGGCAAGTATTGCTTTTGCGATTGCTCTTCTCGCTTCGGGACAAAATTCTACGCTTACCGGAACGCTTGCCGGACAGATTGTAATGGAAGGTTTTCTGAACATCAGATTAAAACCATGGTTGAGAAGGCTGATCACGAGACTAATTGCTGTAATTCCCGCTCTTATTGTGGCTATTCTTTATGGCGAAGAAGGAACTACGGATTTATTGGTTTTAAGTCAGGTTATCCTTTCGATGCAATTAAGTTTTGCAGTGGTTCCGCTTGTTATGTTTACAAGTGATAAAGGTAAAATGGGGGAATTTGTGAATAAACCTTTCATGAAAATCTGTGTCTGGATTATTTCGTTTATTATTATTATTCTGAATGTTTATCTTCTGTATCAGACTTTTTTCGGGAAATAGTTTAGGAACAAAATAATTTTCTTTTTAGATTGACATCAGTTTTGGTCAATATATTTAATTAATCATTGTGCTTAATTTTTAACGCAGAGTCTTCAAAGATTTTTAAAGACTCATATCCATTTTTAAGTTTACTAAGCCGTTCTACTTAGCAAAGAACTCAAAGGTTTTTCAATGATGACAAATTTTGGACTATCATTATTTTTTTCAAATCTGATGTTTGTAATGCTATTAAATTTATCGCATAACAGATTTCCCAATATTTAAAATACGACTTCAACTCTAGCCC
>NZ_JAULSJ010000054.1:0-15959 GCF_030518295.1 Chryseobacterium urinae
TAGCGAGTGCGGAAAGCGCGAAACAGCTCCTAAAAATAAAATAATAAAAAAGGCTCTACAAATTGTGTAAAGCCTTTCTATTTTTAATAAGAACTGGTCTTATTCTTCAATTTTCTCTTGGTCTTCGTCATCCTTTTTATCGGGGAAAATCAGGGATAAAATCACTGAAATTACCAAAACTCCTCCAACGATTCCCAAAGAAACCGGAGACGGAATATGAATCCACGGTGCAATCAGCATTTTTACTCCGATGAACGATAAAATAACTGCCAAACCGTAAGGCAATTTGCTGAACATATGAATGAAATTCGCCAACAGGAAATACAACGATCTTAATCCTAAAATTGCGAAAATATTCGATGTGTAAAGGATAAACGGATCATTGGAAATCGCGAAGATTGCCGGAATGGAATCTACTGCAAAAAGTACATCCGTAAACTCAATTACGGCTACAACAACCAAAAGCGGGGTTGCCATTTTTATTCCGTTCTGTACCGTAAAGAATTTGTCGCCCACGTAATTGTCTGAAACTTTCCAGAATCTCTTAATCAGTCGTGCTCCTGCGGTATTGCTGTAATCTTCTTCGTCATCATCGTCTCCGTCGCCCCACGATTTTATTCCTGCATACACAAGGAACAACCCGAATAAAGTCATTACAATATTGATTTTTACCGGATGTCCGAAAATATTCATTTCAGGAAGGTAAGTAAGGTTGATTAATCCGACACCCGCAAAAATGAAAATTGCCCTGAAAATCAATGCTCCGATAATTCCCCAGAAAAGAACTTTGTGGTGGAGGTATTTCGGAACTTTAAAAAATCCGAAAACCAGAATGAATACAAATAAGTTATCCACCGAAAGTGCCTTCTCAATCCAGTAAGCCGCCTGATACTGCGTGAATTTCTCTACTGCCAAAGCATGACTTTCGGGACTTCCGTCTGTATTGAAAACCCAATAAACCACACCAGAGAATACCATAGACAGTGAGATCCATACGATTGACCAGATTGTAGCTTCCTTGGAAGAAACTTCATGACTTTTTTTGTTGAAAACTCCTAAATCCAGAAGCAACATGATAACTACCGTTACCGCAAATCCCCAAACCAGACCGGGATGAAGATCTAAAATACCTTGATGTTTGTCCACTTTTTTATGTGCTTATTATACGATAAAAGCAATATTTGTACGGGTACAAGTATTGCTAAATTTTATTTCTATTTTAAAATTTCATTCAACAGTTAATAAGTTTTGGCTAAAGCCGGATTGGAAACCTATTTTTAATGCAAACGGGCTAAAGCCCGTTCCTATTGAATATTAATATTTTACAAATATTTCTGCTTTACAGTTTCTATTGTTTCCTGTAATTTTCTGTCTGCTGTAGGATCTCCGATCGCGTTGAACTTCCATTCTCCGTTTCTTTTGTAGAAAACGCCCATTACCATGGCAACGTGACCTTTGAAAGAAGCATCATTCGCAATATCATATTTTGCAAAAACTTCTCTTACGTTGGTTGGCGTTCCTTCATAAATTCTGATGGATGCGAAAGGAATAGTCCCGAAATCCTGACCTTTATAACTGTTCAGAACCAAAGCAACGTGTTCTACATTGGAATCCAGATTGCTGAAATCCACAGTAATCACCTCATTGTCAAGACCGTCATCTCCATTTACGTCTCCTGTTAAATCGTCTCCGCTGTGTCTTACCGAACCGTTTTTGGATTTTAAGTTTCCGAAATAGATTACTTCTGTCGCGTTTTTATTGGAATCGTATAAAATACAGCTTCCGTCTAAATCTACTGCTTCTTTTGTAACGCCTCCGAAGAATCCTTTCTTCTCGATTGCTCCCCAGTTGATTCCTACACAAGCCTGTGTAAGCGTGGTTCCGTTTTCCTTCGTTAGGTTTATTCTCTGACCTTTTTGTAAGTTAATAGCCATTGTTATATTTTGTTTTAGTTCTAATTTTAATTTTTTTTACTGTGCTTAGTTTAAACGCAAAGACTCGCAAAGATTTTTTTAAATTTATTCTGCATATTTTTGTTCGCAAAGGGCGTTTCACTCAGCAAATGATAGCAGTACAGTGAAAAAGTTCGTAAAGAATTGAATTTATTAAAACTTTTTACTTTTTACTAATTATTTAAATTTAAATTCAGCATTGCACGAAGAATATTGGTTTCTTCATTGATGTCGAACATTTTGCTCATCACGTCGGTATTTTCAAGATTTTTAAGATAATCTTTCAATACTGAAATCACCTGCTCCGGTAATGTTTTTTTCCTTTCGTTCATTGTCTCTTCCAATTGTTCGTTTTTTCTTTTTAGCTGATAAACAATTGTTCCCTGATTCGATTCATTTGGCATTGTATCTAGTTTTTCCAGTTTTTTAGGATCAATTAAATACATTTTTCTGCCTTCGATATCAAAAATGAAGTGATCGTCGGACTGGAAGATTTTAAATAATTCATATTCGTTTCCCGTGATGACATATCCGCATACAAAACGAACCTTAAAGTTCTGAATATTAAGCCTTCCCAGTAATTTCCTTTCAATCTGATAATCCTGATACTGATAGGCAAGAAAAGAACCGGATTTCAGCAATTCTTCATCAACATTCGAACGGTAGAATTCTGCCGCATATTTTTTGTAGAAATACAGAACATTATCCCAGTTTGCCCGAAATTTATCTTCCGTAAGATCATTATACAGACTTTTCAGTTGATTGGAAAAGATCCCGCTGTACATTTTACGGTCTGTTTCGAAACCGTCTACCCGCTTTTCTTCAAAACCGGAAATGTATTTGCCGTTAACATCAATTTCATTAAGCACCGCCAACATCTCATTTTCCTTCTGCCTTTTAATTTTGGTTAAAAGCTCAATAAGACTGTCGGTATACTGAAGATGAAAAAGTTCCAGTTTGCTGTAATCGAGTCCTTTATTTTCCTGAAAAAGATTATGGATAATATCCGTCTTAATGTAGATCGAAATTATATCAACATTTTCAAAAAAATTTGCAAGAAGTTTAAGTTTGGTTAATCTTCTTTTGCTTTGCGACAATATGTTTACAGCATCATCATTCACTTTTCATCTCTCATTCTTATCCTCTTACGTTTGCTTTTAATTCGTGTTCCAGAGTCATCAGATCCTGATCCAGCTTTCTTCTTCCTTCTGCTCCCTGTTTTTGGATCTGCTTTACTTCGTTTAATGTATTGATTAATTTTGAAGTTGTTTCTCTTAATGTTTCCACAGAAACGATCGTCTGTTCATTAGCTCTTGCTACATTAATGGAGTTCTGCCCCAAACGTTCTGCATTTTTTCTTAAAATTTCTTCCGTCGTAGCCGAAACTTTCTGCTGAATTTCAATACTTTGCTGCTGTCTGTACATCGCTACTGCCAGTGAAAGCTGATTTTTCCAGAGCGGTAAAGTCGTCGTTAAAATCGTCTGTGCTTTTTCTGCAATCGAAACGTTGTTGTTCTGAACGAGTCTGATCTGCGGAAGCGACTGCATCATGATTAATCGAACCACCTTCAGATCGGCTAATCTTCTGTCTAATCTTGCGATAAAATCTCTCTTATCCGCAATCTGATAATCCTGAAATTCCTGCGTATTGGCTTCCATATGCGCTAATTCGGCTCCGGCTTTTTCCATTCTCAGGTTTCCGACAATCACCAGTTCTTCGATTTGTTTGATCGCGTTGACATTACTTTCGAAAATCGTCTGTAAAACTGCATTATCTTTCGTTGAAGTAATGATTCCTGCATTTACTTTATAAGCAATCTGATCGATATTGTTGATGATTTTATCATATTTGGCAAATAAATTCTCAATCTGCGTCATGACACTTTTCATGAAAGGCAATTTGCTTAAAAAACTTTTGAATTTATTTTGATTTAATTCTTCAACATCTACATAATTCAGCTCGACTAATAAATTATTAATCAATTCACCTACTTCTCCGGAATTTGATCTCCTTACATTTCCAAGGAAACTGTCACTCTGATTCGACAATGTTCTCTGAAGATCGGCTCCAAAGTTAACGATAGATCCCGGGTTAGTTTCGTCGATAGAATCTGCCAGAACTTCGTATTTTTTACGTTCTTCTGCCTGTAACTGCGTAAGATTTACATTTCCATCCCTGTCTACTAATGGTGCAGGAGGCGTACTTGGCGTTGCCATACTCGGCGGCGGCGCCATCGGAGTAGGTTCGAATGTCTTTAAAGGTTCGATCGATCCAAGCGGATCTATAGGTTGATTTTCCTGATTGTCCATAATAGATTATTGATAGATTGATACAAATTTTTCTAGACCTTCTCTCTGTCCGCTTCCTACCGCTTCAAATTTCCATTCGCCGTTTCTGTTGTAGATTCTTCCGAATTCCACTGCCGTTTCAATAGAGAAATCTTCGTCCAATTCATATTTTAAAATTTCTTCGTTGGTATCTGTATTGAAAATTCTGATGAAAGAATTTCTTACCTGTCCGAAGTTCTGTCTTCTTGAATCCGCATCGTGAATGGTTACCACAACAGTAATTTCTTTCACGGCAGGATCTATTTTAGTAAGATCGATTTTAATCTGCTCATCATCTCCTGTTCCGTCACCTGTCAAGTTATCACCAGAGTGAATCACTGCTTTGTCCGGAGACTCCAGATTGTTGTAAAAGATGAAGTGATTATCTGAAATTAACTTTTTGTTTTCACCTAATAAAAATAAAGAAGCATCCAAATCGAAAGCCGTTCCGGTAGATGTATTGTTAATGTCCCATCCAAGACCAACCGTAAATTTCGGTGCGTTTATATTTTCTCTCTGTCCTTTCTGTAAGTTAATAGCCATAATATAATTCGGTTTGTGTTAAAGTGTTTATATTGTTTTCGTATTCTTTTATTAAATGATAATTATTGCTGATTGCCAGTTCCAGCAGGTTATCCATCAGTTCCTTTTTTACTTTAGACGAAAGATACTCAAAATTACCTGAATCTAAGCCTAAAATATATTTTACAATTCGTGTATTAAACTGAAAACTAGGCTTCCCCATTACTTCTGCGATATCTTGTACATTTTTTACCGCGTAATAATTAAAGTAATTTTCAATCTTAGGATCGAGATCAAAATTCATCAGCTCAGCATAATACATGAATAAAAAATCTGCCTCTACATTATATTCATCAAGAATTTTATTCACCGTAAATTCATGGCTTCCTGTTATTTTAATATCATCTATAAAAATACAAAGTTTTCCTCTAAGAAAATCTTTATCTAGATAATAGGTGTCGTTAGCAATAAGATTTTTACGGTCTTCAAAACTTAAATTTCCATAATCTGTCGTGTAGGTATGATTTCTGTTAATTTTCGATAAAATGCTTGATTTTTTTCCTTTCTGAAACAAATAAAAATCCAGATGCTTTTTAAAGTAAAAACATAAAAAATTAGACGCTGTAGGAATTGCCATGTAAGGACTTGGCAATACCACAATTTCTTTATCTGTGTTTAAAATATCTTCATGTCCGGAAATAAATCCTTCGAACAGTTCTTTTGCAAATTTTTCAGCATACGACTTATCGCCATATTTGAAATAGCTGTATTCTTCGGGTGAAAAAGTAAATTCATCCGCCGAATGAATGTGGTGTAAGCTGTACCTCTTGTTCATAATTATATTTTGGGTATAAGTAAGTGTGCATTGAAACCAAAATCCTTTGCGCCTTTATAATCCGCGACAGGATTATCCCCGATATGTAAAACCTGTTTTACATCTAAATCCTGATTGGGAAGTAAATTTTTCACTTCCTGAAAGATTTTGGGATCGGGTTTTGAGCAGTTCATTTCATCAGAATAAATGTGGAAATCAATATACTGATCGAGGTTTTCACTGATCAGGAATTTTCTCATGGTTTTTCCTTTAATAAAACCTGTATTGCTTAGAATATTGATTGTTTTTCCCTGATTTTTAATTTCATCAAAAAACTGATGCAAATTTTCAAAAATCACAACAGGTTTATATTCCAGAAACAGATCTTCACTTTTCTGATAGAATTGATTTAACTGATCTTTATTCAATTGTTTTACATCTACTTCCAGTGCATTTAAAATTAATAAATAAATTTCAAAAGTGTCAACATTTCCTCCAATTACCTCATTGATAGAATTGCAAAGATCATCATAATATTTTACAACTTTCGCAACTTCATCAATTGGTTTTTTTACGTCAAAAAATGAGGAGAACAGCTCAACTCTTTTTGCTTTAAATTCAGGATGAGATTTTATTAAAGTAAGCCACAAATCAAAGGAAAAATGGGAGTGATTGTGGATGTCTATATCTGTTTTCAAAATGGTTTAGTTAAAATTTTTATTTAGCTTTTTCCTGAAAAAGATGTTTTAAATGGTTATTATTTTCTTTCATCTGTTCGTGTTCAAAATACAATTCCTTTCAAAGATAGAATTTTTAAATTAATGTGTAAATGTAGTTTGATGTTTTAAGAAATTTTTATGATTTTCCGTAATATTTGTTATTGAAAAATTCTTTTTTTTAAACACAAAGTCCTCAAAGATTTTTTTATAATTATCGTGGGTATTTTTCGTTCGCAAAGGCGTTTCACTCAGCCAAGACTTGATGCTATCATTTGCTGAACGAAGTGCCTTGGCGAACGAAAATGTCTTCAAAGGATTGAACAAAACCTGGCGATCCTCGCGTTAAAAATAATTCAGCAAATAATGTCTTTAAATTTTCAATTTTTCAGTCGTTTAAAAAAAATAAAAAAAAGTTTTTGCTGTTAAAATATTTTTTTTAGTTTTGCAACCGGTTAACAATCAACAATGTCAACAAAAATGATAAATATAATCACTTTAAGCAATCCTATCAGAGCTGTGTACTTTGGTAGCACTAAATATTTATCTGAATAACGACCGACCTTATAAAACTAAAATATAAAGAAGGCCTGTCTGTTTCAGATAGGTCTTTTTTGCTACCCTACTTTTCAGCTTTTACATTCGGAAAGGTTGTCTATTTTTTTAACGCAAAGAAAAATTTTCTTACTGAATAAGAAAGTGAGCAAAGATTTTAATCAATAAATTGATTTTAAGAAGCTGGCTTCATCAGCGACTTTGTCGCAACTCTTTGCTCTCTTAAATAAAAACAGTTTTCAAAGAACTTTGCGTTTTAAAACATTTTACAACCTTAAAATCAATAATTTAAATTAAACAAAATGAAATACAACACACGAAATATAGGGATTATAGCACACGTTGATGCAGGAAAAACAACACTTACGGAAAGACTTCTTTATTACACGGGAATGATTCATAAAATCGGAAATGTGGACGAAGGAAATACCACAATGGATAAAGACATCCAAGAGAAAAACAGGGGAATTACGATTTCTTCGGCTGCAATTTCTACCCAGTGGAAAAAAGATGAAAATGTCTTCAATATCAACATTATTGATACTCCGGGACACATTGATTTTGCGGTGGAAGTTGAACGCTCTTTACGCGTTCTGGACAGCGTTGTAGCAGTTTTCTGTGCTTCTTCGGGAGTTCAGCCACAAACGGAAAATGTCTGGTTCCAAGCTGAGAAACATGGAATTTCAAAGATTTGTTTCATTAATAAAATGGACAGAATCGGGGCAGATTTTTTTGCAGTTTTAAATGAAATTAAAACAAAACTGAATGCGGTTCCTTTAGCTTTACAAATTCCGATGGGTTCTGAAGACAGTTTCGAAGGTGTTATCGATTTAATTAAGCAAAAAGCGCTGTACTGGATGGATGAAAACGGAGAAACCATTATTGAAAAGGAAATTCCGGAACTTTACAACGCTGAAGCTCATGAATGGAGAATGAAACTAATGGAAACTTTAGCCGAATCTGACGAACAGTTTTTTGAATATTTTCTGGATTCTGAAACAAAAATTTCTGAAGAAATGATCACTGAAGCCATAAAAAGAGCTTGTCAGTCAAGAAATTCAGTTCCTGTTTTATGTGGTTCTGCATTCAAAAACAAGGGAGTACAACCTTTGCTTAATGCGATTGTAAGTTATCTTCCTGCGCCGGATCAGTTGCCTTCCGTGAAAGGAAAAGATGCGAAAACGGAAGAAACGGTGGAACTGGAAAGAAATGAAGAGGAAATGTTTTCAGGATTGGTTTTCAAAGTGGTGATTGATAAACATATGGGTAAACTTTCGATGTTGAGAATTTATTCGGGAAGTATACAATCCGGTGATACGGTTCAGAACGTAAGAACGGGTGAAAGTTTCAGAATTTCAAGGATTTTGCAGATGCAGTCGGACAAAACGATAACGGTTGAAGAAGGAAAAGCGGGGGATATTGTGGCTTTAACCGGAATAAAAGATGCGAAAACCGGAGATTCTTTATCTTCTGTTGAACGGGCTGTTTTGCTTGAATCCATTACGATTCCGGCTCCGGTAATCAGGGTTTCTATTGAACCGAAAACAAATGCAGATGAAAAATCTTTCGGATTGGTTTTAGCGAAAATTCAGGAAGAAGATCCATCGTTGGTTGTTGAAAGAGACCGACAAACGGGAGAAACTTTACTGAGCGGTTTGGGAGAACTGCATCTTGAAGTTACTTTAGAAAAAATCAGGTTGAATCACGGAATTGAAATCAATCAGGGAAAACCTAAAGTTTCGTATAAAGAAATTTTAACGGAAACCAGAACGCACCGTGAAAAACTTGTGAAACAGAACGGTGGAAGCGGACAGTTTGCGGACATCACGTTTGAAATCGGACCGAGAAATGATGGTGGAATCGGTTTGGAATTCATCAATCAGATCAAAGGCGGAGTGATTCCGAATGAATTTGTTCCGTCTGTTGAAAAAGGTTTCCGTGAGGCAATGGAAAACGGAGCATTACAGGGCTATCCTCTGGAAAGCATGAAAGTTACGCTTCTTGACGGATCTACTCACAGTAATGATTCTCATGCTCAGGATTTTGAAATGGCTGCGAGAGACGGTTTCAGGGAAATAGGAAAATCCTGTAAGCCTAAATTAATGGAACCTATCATGAAAGTTGAGATTCAGACGATTGAGGATTATACCGGAGCGGTGACTGCGGATATCAACAAACGAAGAGGAATCATCATCTCAATTGATGAAAAATCGGGAAGAAAAATTTTCACGGCAGAAGTTCCTTTAGCTTCTACTTTCGGATATATTTCTGATCTGAGAACGTTGACGAGCGGAAGAGCTTCGATCAGCATGAAGTTGTCGCACTATGCTTTGGTGCCTGATTTCATCGCGAATACATTAGTAACCTAAAAGACAAGGGCTGTAAATTTATTTTTGCAGTCCTTGTTTGGGTTATTGAGGTGAATTATCAATAATGAATTGTTTTTTCTCCCGCAGATTTTTCAGATTATGCAGATTTTTATTCCCAACAGATGTTTGCATGAATTTTAAATTTCCATCATCACGCTTCCAGTTTATTTCCCACAGATTACACAGATTTTTTCAGATGTTTGCGGAGTATTTCTAAACTTCCATCATCGCACTTCCATCTTCCATCTTCCCGCCAAACAATCTTCTCAACCACTCAAACTCTCCCACACTCCAACTCAAAAACCCTCCTACTTCTCCGGCATCACTTTATACGTTGGATCATCCTGAATATTCACTTCAATTACAGCTTCTGCGTTTCTCAGCATTTTGCGGCAGTCTTCACTTAGGTGTCTTAAATGCAGTTTTTTATTTTGTTGCGTATATTTTTTGGAGAGTTTATCTAGAGCGTCAATTGCACTCATATCTACAATGCGGCTTTCTTTAAAATCGATGACTACCTGATCCGGATCATTTACAGGATCAAACTTATCAATAAATGTTGTAACCGAGCCAAAGAACAGCGGTCCTAAAATCTGATAATATTTAACCCCATTTTCATCTGTATATTTTCTGGCACGGATTCTTTTCGCATTGTCCCACGCAAAAACAAGGGCAGAAATGATTACCCCTACCAAAACCGCCAAAGCCAGATTGTGAAGAATAATGGTAATTAAGGCTACTGTAATTCCGACAAAAATATCGGATTTCGGCATCTTGTTAATGATGCTTATGGAAACCCACTGAAAGGTACTGATCGCAACCATCATCATGACACCAACCAAAGCTGCCATCGGAATTTTTTCAATAAACGGGGCTCCTACTAAAATAATTACCAATATGGTTAGGGATGCGATAATTCCGGAAAGTCTGGCTTTGGAACCTGCATTCAGATTCACTAAAGTCTGCGCAACCATTGCACAGCCTCCCATTCCGCCGAAAAAACCGTTGGTAACGTTGGCCAAACCTTGTGCTACCGCTTCTTTATTCGTATTTCCTTTTGAATTGGTAATTTCATCTACCATAGATAAAGTAAGCAAAGATTCAATTAAGCCAACTCCTGCCATAATTAAGGCGTAAGGAAAAATAATCTGTAAAGTTTCTAATGAAAATGGTATTTCCGGAATATGAAAAACGGGTAAGCTTCCGCTGATACTGGCAATATCCGAAACCGTTTTTGTATGGATTCCAAAGCCTAAAACCACAGCAAAAACAATTAAAATTGCGATTAAAGAACTTGGAAGGGCTTTAGTAATTTTCGGGAAAAAGTAAACGATAGCAATCGTTAAAGCAGTTAAACCTAACATAATATATAAGGAAGAACCCTGCAGCCAAGTCACAACACCATTTGCATCGGTAATTTTAAACTGTTCTACCTGTGCCATGAAAATGATAACAGCAAGACCGTTCAGGAAACCGTACATTACGGGCTGCGGAATTAATCTTACGAATTTTCCAAGTCTGAAAACGCCGACCAGCATCTGAAAAATTCCGGCTAAAGCTACAGTTGCAAATAAATATTCTACTCCGTGAGTTTTGATGAGTGCAATTAAAACAACGATGGTTGCTCCTGCTCCACCGGAAACCATTCCAGGACGACCTCCGAAAATAGCAGTTACCAATCCCATCATAAAGGCGGCGTATAATCCCGTTAAAGGAGAAAGTCCGGCAAGAATGGCAAATGAAAGAGATTCGGGAATCATGGTCATTGCCACCGTAAATCCGGCAAGAAGTTCGTTTTTGAAATTTATTTTTTGAGAAAAATCGAAAAGTTTAAGAGAATTTTCCATTGGAAAAGTAATGTTTAAGGATTTAATGATATTTTAAAAACAGAAATTGCTGTTTTCTTTTTTAGAAAACAGTTTTATTAAATTTATCAAATCCTTAAGGCGGTGTAACTTCGGATGAAGTTTTTGTTTTTATTTGCATACTATCTGCAAAGATATTGACTAAAAATTTCTCAGACAATTTTTACCTTACTTACTTTAAATATTTCACAATATGTTTCCTGTAAAATTATGTTCTCCACAATTATTTCAGAATGTAATATTTCACAACACATACCACATATTTCATTAAACTTTAACTAAAAATAGTATTTCATGAAATTTTATCCCTCATTCTTTTGGACTGAATCCAATTTTTTCTATATTTGATTTCAGAGAAGTTAGTATTTTTTCTAAATATTTAATTCAATTATTGATGATTAATTAATTACAGAAAGAAAATTATCTTAAATTATAAAAAAAGGCGTTTACATGATGATAAAGTAGATGATAAAGTAATGGAAATTAGTATTGGTGCTTAGAAAAAGTCGGGATAATTAAAGTTTACTGAACAAAGTAATGAGGATCTGAAATACATGAGGGTACTGCAAAATAAAGCATAAATTCCTGGTTTTACATTTCTATATCTTCTATTTACAAGTAAATTCTATCCAAATTTTTGTGTGTAAATAAGTATTGCGCCAATTATTAAACGGGCTTAACGTAATAAATCGTGCTAAAGTTTTCATATTTTTTCTATATTTTATAATTTCGGACTGCAAATTGCTTATTAATCACTAAGGCTTAAAAACACCTATGCTATACAAAGACATACATATAGGACAATTTATTAAAGAAAGAGCTAACGAACTGGAAGTTAGCAAAGAAAGAATGTGCAGTTTTCTTAAAAAAGACGAGGAAGCTATCGATAAAATCTTCGAAAGTGCATCGGTAGAAACAGATCTTTTATTAAGATGCTCTAAACTTCTGGAGTATGATTTCTTCAGAATTTACAGTTCGCACCTTATTTTATATGCGCCTCCTTCTGCTGTTGATAAGGTAAAAAATCCGAAATCGGATAAGATTCCTTATTTCAGAAAAAATATTTATACTCAGGAGATCAAAGAATTCATCATCGGAAAAATACAATCCGGAGAGATGACTCATAATGAAATCATCCAAGAGTATTCAATCCCTAAAAGTACGCTTCACCGATGGCTGCAAAAAATTTAAAAAAACATCCCATGCGTCCAAATTATACGAAGATTTATCAGGATATGCTTAAAGAAAAAGATCCTGATAAACTGAATGATCCCAAAGTTCAGCGTCTGATAAAAAATTTAAAAACCACTGAAGATGTTTTGAATTTTAATGAATTGGTTTTCAAGCAATCAAAAGAAAGCCTTGAGAAAAATCAGAAACTGAAGACTTATGATAAGAAAACGATGCTAAAACTTTTACAGTATCAAAACAAGCATAATTTTTCTACGAATTATATGTCGAAAAAGTATAAAATCAGCAGAACGACCATTGCAAAATGGAAAAAAACGTTTGAAGAAGAATACGAAAAAATTACTTCAAAGAACTGATTTCAAAATAAAAAAATCCGAAAAGCATACTGTTTTTCGGATTTTTAATATAAAGATTACAGACGAGAAAAGAAAAGCGGGGCATCGTTCTGCCGGAGTCGAACCGGATAATCTTGCCGGAACATCCGACTTCATTATTCCTCCCCTTCGATTGGTGACGAAGTATCTTTTCTCTACGACACTTTATATTTTAAAACAAGGCAACAACCAGAAAGTGCAATGTCGTGCTCTAACCAACTGAGCTACTTTTCCTATTTTAATTTTGTGTTTTTTAAACTGTGGAAAAGGCGGGACTCGAACCCGCGACCCCGTCGTGATGAGCGAAGTAACACTATTCTACGGTACTTGTATATTATAAAAACAGATAAGGTAAAAGGCGAAAAAGGTATTTTTGCTCTTATGAGCGCCGCTCTTACCCGATTTGGGCAGGGAGCCGGCAATTCTACATCTGCGAGAGACTTGCGCTTTCTTTCGAAAACTTTTGCCCAGTTGGTTTTCAACCCAACCTCACCAGTTCGGTCGCCCGAATTACGCTACCTTAGGACCGTTATAGTTACGAAGTAACCTTTCTCTACGACACTTATCTGTAAGTTTTTAAAATTAAAAAAGAGGCAAAAGACGAGAAAACTCTTTATTATAAATCATTTTCAGATTTATTCTGGAGTCGAACCAACATCATTAAGATTAACCGAAGTAAGTTTTCTCTAACGGCACTCTTTATTTTATCAAGGTAAATTTCGTACAGATATTTCTCCGGCGTCTTTACTCAAATTAGACGACAGTTTTTTAGTTACTGACAGGCATCGAACCTGCATTTCCGGTTTGGAACGAAGTATTTCTGTACTACGACACCCGATATTTTTAAATTTTCAATAAAAAGAGGCAAAAGGCGAAAAGACAGACATGCACCTGATCCCTACTGTTATTCAGGAAATTGCACTTGTTTTTTAGATTTTTTTGGTCTAAATAATTGCTGTTCGAAGTAAGCCTTTTCTACGGCACTCTTTTGTTTTTTAAATCAAGGTAATAATGTGAGAATCTTTCAGTGCTTTTGCTCTACCGTCTGAGCTACATCTCGTTTACAACAGAGAAGACAGGAATCGAACCTGCGACCCAAAGATTAAATATCGAAGTATAATTCTGAAACGACACTTGATTTTTTATTTTATATTTTCAAAGTTTTAGTTTTTACAATTTAAAATCGAGCAAAATTTTGAAAGAGACTTTTTCAGTTTGGATTCGAAGGAACTCTTTCTTACGGCATCGATTATTTTTAAGTTTTTATGGTTATTGTTTTTTGTTACTGCAAAATTATTGCATTGGTACGCAATCTTTTTACGCAGTTAAAATTATTTAAAAAAAAAACCAAGTAACATGGTATAAGAGTTTTTGATATCAATTCAAATTTTAAGTAAGACGATGGAACTCTTATGATGACGACATTGGTTGTTTAAAACCGGGCAATGTAACGAAAAGACTCTTGTTCAAGTCGAAATCGAAGGAATTCTTTTCTTACGGCACCGATAATTTTTTTAAAGTAAGGTAAAAAATCAAACAGAATTTTTTATTGTTGTGTGTTTCTTTTTACACCATTCCGAATTCCGGAAACAGGATTTTTACCTGCAATACAACTCTGCTCAGTACGAAGTAATTCTGTTTTACGACACTTACTTTTTGGTTTTCCATTGGGTTTTTCTGTATTTTTTCCAATTTCTCTGAAACTTAATCTCTTTTGAATTAATGGTTTCATAACCATGTGGAAAACAATAAGAACACCCCATTTCATTTCCATATAAAATTCTGGAAATCTGCACATTTGAAATTTTCTTCGGAAAGTCAACTAATCCAAATTCATTGTATCCGAAAGACTTCTTTAATGTTTTAATTTTTTTCATAAGTATTGAGTATTTAACCTCAATACAGTGTTCCTTTAAGCCATTTTTTATAGTAATTCATGGTTATCTGTTTTTGTTGATGCAAAATTATTGCGTTAGTGCGCATTCTTTTTACGCAGTTGAATTTATTTTGAAAATATTGAACCGATAATCTCTCCCAGCTTAACAAGTCCTAAAAATGGAAGTAAAATAATTCCTCCAATGAGCAAATAAAATCCTACATTACTAAAAAAGCTGTCTTTAGATTCCGTATAATTTCCTTTTTCTCTTTGCTTTCTTTTAAAATCAGGAATATGTTTTGTTTTCTTAAAGCTGTCTGTTTCCAATTGTTTCAGAATATTTTTTGCGTAATCTGAAAGCTGAGTTTTATCTCCCCTAAAAACAATATCTTTTAAGATAGCATTTCCGGAATTGCTTAATGAATTCCTGTACATCTCAACTGCTTCTTTCATTTCGAAATTCTGAGGTTCAGATAAGATCCAAAACTTTCCGGCTTCATCTTTAAACCCTGAATCATAATAAATCTGAGCCAGTTTATCTCTCAAAGAAAGATCGTTGGGAAACTCATTGATCAGATTTCGAAGTCTGTCGCAGGCTTTTTTCTTTCTTCCCGCCTTAAGATCCTGTTCAATTCTGTAAAAAATAGTTCCCATTATTTATAATTATTCATTTGTTCGTTTTGAATTTGTTCCTATTTCAAACAGTAGAATCTTCTTAACGTTCGTATAGCTTATTTTCTTTACGCCTCCATTTCCTAAGTCGGTTTTTAAATTTATATTTCTGTCAAAAGCTTAATAACTCTATTATTGAAATGTATTTGCCGTTCTTTTATTTTGTTAATTTCAATTTGCAAATCTAATTCATCAACTTCAAAAACAGATTGTATATGTTCCAATTCACGTAACATACTGTCTGTGTAATCTGAAAATTCAATTTTTCCTTCAAATTTTCTGTAATAAACATACGGATGCCCAATCCATAACTGTGACCAATCTGATGAACTATTTTCGAAAATATATTCCCAATTTTTGATATCCTCAAGATCTGCACAACATTGTGGCTCAAGGAGAAGTTCATTGTCTTTCTTTAAAAGAATTCCTCCATCAAAAAGCATCAAGTAATTTTCTTCTTCAATATCTATATCTCTATCATCGAAAACTATTTTTAAAATAATCTTCAGATTTTCATCGTCAATTGTTTCAATATCTACGAAATAAGAATCTTCCTCGATTAATTTTAGATTAAGATCTAAAGTAGATATTGCTTTTTGCCATCTATCATCCCGTTCTTCAGAACTTGAAGAGTCTGATAATTCAGGAATCTCATAGTCTTCCTGAGAATATTTAAAGGGATTGATTTCAATAACGTTAAAAAGTTGTATCATTTTTACATTTTT
>NZ_JAULSJ010000055.1:0-14356 GCF_030518295.1 Chryseobacterium urinae
GATGAAAGTCAGAATTTAAATAATGGACTAACTTATCCATTCAAAACAAAAAAAGATGTAGAATTAATTTCCACATCTTTTTTATTTATAATCAATCATCAATCATCAATCATCAATCATCAATTATCAATTATCAATTATCAATTATCAAACCTGTATAACTCCAAGATTAAATTTCTCTGTAATCGGAGAATGATTCGCCGCTTCAATTCCCATAGAAATCCATTTTCTGGTATCTACAGGATTAATAATTGCATCGGTCCACAACCTTGCTGCTGCATAAGTTGCTTCCGTCTGTTTCTTATATTTTGCCGAAATAGAATCCAGAATTTCTTTATGTTCTTCCTCAGAAATTTCTTTTCCTTGTTTTTTCAATGTTGATTCCTGAATCTGTGCTAAAACCTTTGCAGCCTGAGCACCACCCATTACCGCAAGATCTGCCCATGGCCACGCAACAATTAACCTTGGATCATAAGCCTTTCCGCACATCGCGTAATTTCCGGCTCCGTAAGAATTTCCGGTAATTATCGTGAATTTCGGAACCACGGAATTAGAAACAGCATTCACCATTTTTGCACCATCCTTAATAATTCCTCCGTGTTCAGATTTAGAACCCACCATGAAGCCGGTTACATCCTGTAAAAACACCAACGGAATTTTTCTCTGGTTACAGTTCGCAATAAATCGGGTTGCTTTATCTGCAGAATCAGAATAAATCACCCCTCCAAACTGCATTTCACCCTTTCCGCTTTTTACAAGCTTTCTCTGGTTCGCTACAATTCCTACAGACCAGCCATCGATTCTTGCCGTGGCACAGATAATACTTTTCCCGTAATCAGGCTTATATTCCTCGTACTCAGAATTGTCTACAAGACATTTTATAATATCGTAGGTATCATACTGATCCGCTCTTGAAACAGGCATAATCCCGAAAATATTTTCAGGCTTTTCTTTCGGCGGTACACTTTCAATTCTGTCGAAACCCGCTTTCTCAGTACTTCCCAAAGACTTCATGATATTCTTAATTCTGTTCAGCGCATCTTTATCATCTTTAGCCTTATAATCCGTAACTCCCGAAATCGAACAATGTGTAGTGGCTCCTCCCAGAGTTTCATTATCAATACTTTCCCCGATTGCCGCTTTTACCAGATAACTTCCTGCAAGGAAAATAGAACCCGTTCCCTCCACAATCATCGCTTCATCACTCATAATCGGAAGATAAGCACCACCTGCAACACAGCTTCCCATCACAGCAGAAATCTGAATAATTCCTGCAGCACTCATTTTAGCATTATTTCTGAAAATTCTCCCGAACATCTCTTTATCAGGGAAAATCTCGTCCTGCATCGGCAAATAAACCCCTGCGGAATCTACCAGATAAATAATCGGAAGTCTGTTTTCCATGGCAATTTCCTGAGCTCTGAGATTTTTCTTACCCGTAATCGGAAACCATGCTCCCGCCTTTACAGAAGCATCATTTGCCACAATGATGCATTGTCTTTTGGAAACATACCCCATTACCACAACAACACCCCCGCTTGGGCAGCCTCCGTGCTCCTCATACATTTCATATCCGGCAAAAGTCCCAATTTCTATGGAATCAGAATCCTTATCAAGAAGATAGTCAATTCTTTCTCTTGCCGTCATTTTTCCCTCTTCACGAAGCTTCTGAAGCCTCTTTTCACCACCTCCCTTTTTAATTTCTGTCAATAAGCGATTGATTTCGGATAATTTTAATCTGTTCTGATCTTCTCTTTTGTTGAATTCAATGTCCATAAAAATTTCAATTTTTTCCGTTTAAAGATACTATTTTTTACATGGAATGAAAATGGATGTAAACAAATGTTTAATAAATTGGTTTTCAGAATTTTATGAAATATTTAACAAAAAATATATTTTTTATGGTTCGTAATTTGCTAACTTTACATTAGAGAAAGGGAGAGTGAAATCTCATCCTTCCTCTAAGTTCCTAGTTTATTTTTTTAATAGTTTATTATTTGAAGGCCCTGAAAGTTGAATAAATTTTCAGGGTTTTTTTATTTTATGTTAAATAGGAATCTTAAATCCTGTTTTCCGGCAATCAACCATATTTTAAATTTTATCAGAAAATCAGAAGCTTTACTGAAAAATTATTACACGAAATGTAAAACCTATTTGTATTTTTGCAGAAATAGTAAAAGAAGGTAGGATATGCATAAATTGGCTCTTTTCAGATTGCATTTGATAGTGTTTTTGTGGGGATTTACAGCAATTTTGGGAAAACTGATTCATGCGAATGCAGAAATTCTGGTTTTTTACAGAATGCTGTTTGCGGCGATCTGTCTTTTTTTGTACATCCGTGTTTTCAAAAAAGACAGCATTAAAGTTTCGAAGAAAGTATTTTTCCAGTTGGCTGCAATCGGCTTTTCGATGGCGCTTCACTGGTACTGCTTTTTTTACTCCATTAAAATATCGAATGTTTCCATCGCATTAAGCTGTCTGTCTTTATCCACCTTATTTGCATCCATTCTGGAACCTTTGATTTTCAAAAGAAAGATCGATGTTTCGGAAGTCGTCATGGGAGTGGTGATTGTCGCCTGTATTTTGTTGATCTTCAAAACAGAATTTCAGTACAAAGAAGGAATATTTTACGGAGTGCTGTGTGCCATTTTCGGAACCATTTTTTCGGTTTTCAACGGAAAGATGTTTGGAAAAACAAGCTCAGGAAATATCATTTTTTATGAAATATTCTCAGGATGGTTTATTTTATTGATATTTTATCTCTTCTCAGGACAAATTTTTTCGATAAATGAAATAAGTTACCGCGATATCGCGTTAATAGGTTTACTGGCAAGTGTTTTCACAGCTTTCCCGATGCTGGAATCGGTGAATCTCATGAAATATATTTCGCCTTTTACATTAATTTTAACAGTTAATTTAGAACCGGTTTACGGAATTATACTAGCTTTTTTTATCTTTGGGGAATCAGAACACATGAGCCCGATTTTTTACATCGCTTCAGGAGTTATGATACTGGCAATCATTGCTAACGGATTGATAAAAGCTAAAAAACAAAAAACTTTAAATTAAGCATCAATTGATATGATGAAAAAATATTTTTTACTTGCATTCTCTCTGGTTTTCGGGATATCGCAATCCCAGATCATCAGAAAATATTCCAACGAATTTCTGAACATCGGAGCCGGGGCAAGAGGTCTTGCGATGGGAGGTGCGGTGATCTCCAATCAGGATGATGTCTATTCCCCGATGTGGAACCCCGCTGGATTAATGGGCGTGGAAAAAGACTGGCAGGGCGCAGCAATGCACGCCGAATATTTCGAATCTATCGCAAAATACGATTATCTAGCCTATGCAAAAGTTCTGGAAACCGGAGTTTTCGGAGTTTCTGTTGTAAGATTGGGAGTAGATAATATCTTAAATACCACACAGTTAATCGACACCGAAGGAAATATTGATTATGACAAAATCACCAAATTCTCCCAGTCCGATTACGCAGCAATTCTTTCTTATGCATTCAATCCGGGAGGAAATCAGAAGCTTGATGTGGGGATTAACGCTAAAATTGTGTACAGAAATGTAGGGAAATTTGCCAACGGATATGGTTTCGGTTTCGACGTGGGTGCGATTTATAAAATGGACAACGGCTGGAAACTGGGAGGGATGCTGAGAGATGCAACCACTACCGTGAACTTCTGGAGCGTCAATCAGAAAGAACTTTCAACCGTGGTTAACGGAGAAGAATTCAACCCTGCGCCAAAAGATAAAATGGAGCTTACGATGCCGAAATTAAATGCAGGTGTAAGTAAAATGTTTGAAATCAACAGCAGTGTATATGTATTGCCGGAAGCAGGAATTAATGTAGATTTTGCAAAAACGGCAGCCTTGGTTTCTTCTGATTTTGCGAGTTTAACGCCTTATGCCGGAGCAGAATTAGGTTATCAGAAAATGATTTTCGTGAGATTGGGAGTGAACAGATTCCAGTCGATTACAGATATTGAGGATCTCAGAAGAAAAGTTTCTTTCCAACCAAGTGCGGGAATCGGGATTAGATACCGAGGTCTTACGCTGGATTATGCAATTACCAATTCCGGAATCGGAGGGTCTAATTTCTATTCCAATTTCTTTTCTCTGAAACTGGATATCGGGCAATTCAGAAACGATTAAAATTTAAATTAAATGAAAAAAATATCGCTTATCATATTAACAGCCAGTTCGATGTTGGCTTTCGGACAGAAGGTTTCGGATTATAAATATATTTCTCTTCCTTCGAAACTGGAAACTTTTAAAGAAGATTTCGGGTTGAATAATCTATTAACCAAAACTTTAAGAAGTAAAAATTATACAGTAATTCCTTCGGATAAGTTACAATGGCCGGCTGAAGCACAAAGTAATCCCTGCAATGTTCTGATGGCAGATATCATCAACGACAGTGGTTTTTTACGAAACAAAGTATTGGTTCAGTTTAAAGACTGTAATGATAAAGTAGTTTCATCCATTAAAGGAGCTTCTAATATTAAGGAATACAAAGAAGGTTATCAGGATGCACTGAAGCAGACTTTTGTTTCCATTTCTCCGGCTAATCCTACAGCACAGCCAGCTTCACAAGTAAAAGTTCAGGAAACCGTAACAGCAAACTCTACGCAGGTTGTTACCAACAGTTCATCTTCATCTGTAGACAATACGGCGTTGAAATTCAGCAACGGAAAAATGGATCTTCAAAAAATTCAGATCGACAATTCTCAGTTTATTCTGGTGAATTCTAACAGCTCTTCGCCGTTTGCAACTTTTAAAGCCACAACAAAAAGCGATGTTTTCAGAGTTAAACTACAAAACGGAGAATCTACATTAGGATACTACGAAAATGGAAATATTATTATAGAAATGCCTTTGTCCGGAGGTGAGTACGGCAAAGAAATATTTTATAAAAAATAACAGCATTACAGCATAAATTAAAAAGTCCTCGTTACGAGGACTTTTTTTTGTAAATTTAAATATGAAGAAGTTTTTGAGTTAAGAAGTCTTTAACTTCATCTAATTTATAAAAAATATTTAAATTAACAAATTTTATAAAAATTATTTTCATAAAATAATTTATTATTTGCTATTTATTTCTCGTTTATCATTATTCGTTAAAAAAATCGTAAATGATTTTCGCTTTTCTTTTCCCTAAAATCTCCTCCAATGTCTCAAGATTAGATTCCTTGATTCTCTTGACTGATTTTAATTTTGAAAGCAATAATTCAATTGTTTTTTCCCCAACTCCCGGAATTTCTTCCAGTTCAGATTTTATCGTAGAATTTTTTCTTCGGGTTCTGTGATGTTTCACCCCGAAACGGTGCGCTTCGTCTCTCACACGCTGCAAAATCTTCAGCGTTTCAGACTTTTTATCCAAATATAAAGGAATAGGATCTTCCGGAAAGAAAATCTCTTCCAGACGTTTCGCAATGCCTACAATGGTAATTTTTCCGTATAATCCCAAAAGTCTCAGACTTTTTACCGCAGAAGATAACTGACCTTTTCCACCGTCAATTAAAATCAACTGAGGCATATCTTCGCCTTCATCCAGCATTCTTTTGTAACGGCGGTAGATCACTTCCTCCATTGTAGCGAAATCATTGGGACCTTCCACCGTTTTCGGATGAAAAATTCTGTAATCGGCTTTGCTTGGTTTTCCGTCTCTGAAAACAACACACGCAGAAACAGGATTCGTTCCCTGAATATTGGAATTGTCAAAACCTTCAATGTGTCGTGGTTCAACCGGCATTCTCAGCAATTTCTGCATTTCAGACATAATTCTGTTCGTATGTCTTTCCGGATCAACGATCTGAACCTGTTTTAATTTTTCCAAACGGTATTCTTTCGCATTCTTTTCAGAAAGCTCAACGATTCGCTTTTTATCACCTACTTTCGGAACGATCAGTTTTACATTCGGAATTTCAATAGACAGATGAAAAGGCAGAAGCACTTCCTTTGAATGGGAATCGAATTTCTGACGGATTTCCACCAAAGCCTGCTCCATAATATCTTCGTCGCTTTCCTCAAGGATTTTTTTAATCTCGGTGGTATAACTCTGGATAATATTTCCGTTCCTTATTTTAAAGAAATTAACGTAAGCAGCCGTTTCGTCGCTTGTCATTCCAAAAACATCCACATCATCAATACTCGGATTCACCACTGTATTTTTAGTCTGATAATCTTCAAGCGCATCAATTCTTTCTTTGATGATCTGTGCACTTTCAAACTGAAGATTGGTTGCATATTTCATCATCTGGTTCACCAGATATTCTTTCGCTTTACGGAAATCTCCTTTAATAATTCCGCGGATGGCATCTATTTTTTCATCATAATCTTCCTTGCTTTCCAGTCCTTCGCAGGGGCCTTCACAGTTTTTGATGTGATATTCCAGACATACTTTGTATTTTCCTTCATCAATTTTACTCGGAGCTAAATTGAGATTGCAGGTTCTTAATTTATAAATATGCTTTATCGTATCAAGAAGAATCTTTGCAGGACGTACTTTTGCGTAAGGTCCGTAATATTCGGAACCGTCTTTAATCTTGGTTCTGGTAAGAAAAATTCTCGGAAAATCTTCGTTTTTAATACAGATCCACGGATACGTTTTGTCATCCTTCAGCATGACATTATAAAACGGCTGATGTTCCTTAATTAAATTATTTTCCAGTAAAAGTGCATCATATTCACTATTAACGATCGTTGTTTCCAACCGCTGGATTTTTCCCACCATGATTTTGATGCGGTACCCTGAAAGATTTTTGTTGAAATAGGAGAGAACCCTTTTTTTCAGATTTTTAGCCTTTCCTACATACAAAAGCTGATCATTTTTGTCATAATAACGATAAACACCGGGCTCGGAAGGTAAAGTTTTGAGTTGTAATTCTAAAGAAGGATTCATATAACAAAATTACGGAATTTAGAAGCACAAAAAAAGCTGTAAAAATGCTACAGCTTTATAATATTTGTTAAAATTGATTGTAATTAAACAGTTTCTTTCTAAACGATTTATTCTTTTGTACTTAAAAATTTAGCTTTGGCTCATTTCTGTATACTGATACACTAAAAAGCTGAAATAATCCCATTCCACAGAATTCTTAGGATATTTTTTCATAAACTCAGGATTGTCGCCAAAAAGAAAATCATAATTGTCTTCAAAATCATCTTTATGAAGCCACATTACTTTATCTCCTTTTTTTACATAGTAGGATTTTGTAACACCGCCACCCAATTGTGGAGAACCCATCACCGAAAATCCGCCGGTTTCTTTTGCTCTGGGATCATGATATACGGAAATAATATCATCAAATTCCGGATTGATGACCTGCATTAAGAATTCTTTGTCGTCCTTCTTATTTTTCAGGGAAACGGTCTGGTTTACAAAGTGAATACGGTCTTTGGTGGTTGAGTTTTTTAATTTCTTGGTCTGATAGTTTCTGATGTTGCCCATGTATTTAAAAACTTTCCCGACTTTTTCAGCCTCATTCGGATACAAATACATTTCGCTGATGTTATCGGCAACAAATACCGATGGCTTTTTAGAAATACTATCTTTCAGCGTAACCTCAAAAATCTGACCCTTTTTCGTATCTGTTTTGCTGCAGAAACCTTTATGAGTCGTCCCGTCCTTTAATATTACGGTAGATGTCTTTTTTACAGAGGGAGCATTAAAACCTTCATTAAAAAGGTACTGTTCCATTTTTTTAATTTCTTCTTTGGAGTATTTTACTTTCTGTCCGAAAGAAGCTGTGCTTACAAGAAACAGCGTAAACACTAAAGTTTTAAGTTTCATGGGATATTAATTTTTATATTTCTGCGGTAAAAATAGCAAATTAATTCACTTATTTTCAGAAAAATACAGACTGTTGAAATTTAGTTTTTCCAATCGTTGCCAAATGTGTAATTTTAAGACAAAATTTAGAGAATGATATACGGTGTAGATGTTTTCAGTTTCCATGATGTTCTGGAGATCTGTAAAACTCCTGATAAAGCTAAACTAAACAAGGCTGCCAAAGAACAGATTTTAAAATCACAAAAAAATGTACGTGAAATTGTAGAATCAGACAGAACGGTTTACGGAATCAATACAGGGTTCGGTCCTTTGTGTGATGTAAAAATATCTGAAGAAGAAACCGCACAGTTACAATATAATCTGATTATTTCTCACGCAGTAGGCGTAGGAAAACCAATTGATAAAGAACTTTCAAAAATCATGATGATTGCAAAAGTTCATGCGCTGTCAAAAGGTTTTTCCGGAGTCTCTCTGGAAGTGATCGAAAGATTGATCCTGATGCTGGAAAAAGACATTATTCCGGTAGTTCCGGAGCAGGGTTCTGTAGGGGCTTCCGGAGATTTGGCTCCTTTGGCACATCTCGTTTTGCCGCTTTTGGGGCTTGGAAAAGTTTGGGTTGGAAATGAAATTTTTGAAACAGCCGAAATTTTAGAAAAAAACAATCTCGAACCTTTGGTTTTAGGACCGAAAGAAGGATTGGGATTAATCAACGGAACGCAGTTTATTCTTGCGCATGCGATTAAAGGATTAGAAAAATTTGAATATTTGCTTGATCTTGCAGATATGACAGCGGCAATGAGTATTGAAGCATACAGAGGTTCTGCAAGTCCGTTTAAAAAAGAACTTCATGAGATCCGTCCGTTTGAAGGAAGTAAAAAAGTAGCAGCGAGAATGCTTAAATTTTTAAAGAGTTCTGAAAATCTTAAAGCACACGAATATTGCGATCGTGTTCAGGATCCGTATTCTATGAGATGTGTTCCGCAGGTTCACGGTGCAAGCAGAAATGCCTTCGAACATCTGAAAATGATGGCAGAAACGGAACTGAATTCCGTAACAGACAATCCAATTGTTTTAAGCGCGGAAGAATCGATTTCCGGAGGAAATTTCCACGGACAATTGATGGCTTTACCTTTGGATTATGCAACTTTGGCTGCTGCGGAACTGGGAAATATCTCAGACCGAAGAAGTTATCTTTTACTGGAAGGGAAATACGGTTTGCCAAGATTACTGACGGAAAGTTCAGGTTTAAATTCAGGATTTATGATTCCTCAATATACTTCTGCTGCGTTGGTTACGGAAAATAAAACATTATGTTTTCCGGCTTCTGCGGATTCTATTCCGACGAGTTTAGGACAGGAAGATCATGTTTCGATGGGAAGTATTTCCGGCAGAAAATTCAATCAGGTTCTTGGTAATCTCGTGAATATTTTAGCGGTTGAACTCATGTTTGCGGCACAAGGTTTAGAATTCCGAAGACCGGCAAAATGTTCAAAAATTATTGAAGAAAATTTTGAAATCCTTCGTTCAAAAGTAGCTAAGCTTGAAGATGACAGACTGATCGGACAGGACATGCTTGCAATCGCAGAATTGATAAATGAAAGGAAATTTATAGTTAATTAAAACAAGATGAAAAAAATTATAGTAGCATTTGTTTTTTTGATAGGAGTTACAGGTTTTGCCCAAACTTCAAAAGAAGCAAAGATCAAAGAATTAATTGAAGTTACCGGAGTGAGTAAAATGGCGGTATAGGGAGCTCAGCAATTTGTAAATACATATAAAGAAAATTATAAAGATATTCCTGATGAATTTTGGAATGGATTTTTAAAAGAAGTTTCCACAGAAGAATTTTCTAAACTCTATATTCCTATTTATTCAAAATATTATACAGAATCGGATCTTGATGAACTGATAAAATTTTATAAAACTCCTATCGGGCAAAAGACAATTTCTAACATGCCTTTAATCATGAATGAAAGTATGGAAGTCGGCAGAGAGTGGGGACAGAATTTAGCCAAAAAGCTGATTGATAAAATTAACACACAAAAAGGGTATCAATCTCCACCGCCACCAAAAAGTAAATAACACAAAGACTTCCGCAAATGGAAGTCTTTTTTATTTTCCAAGATTTAAAAAAAATATTTGTGTTGAATTGTGAAAATATGAGTGCCATTTGTGTTTAAAAAAACATCGCCACTGGAAAAGTATTAAAATTTAAAAACAAAATCTTTAATTTAGCCTAAAACCATTTCAATGACAATTAAAAGAACAGATTCTTCCAATAAAGATTTTCAAAATTTAGTACAGCTTTTAGATGCAGATTTAGCCATTCGCAATGGGGAAGATCATGCTTTTTACGATCAGTTTAACAAAATTAATATGATCAAAAACTGTATTGTCATTTACATGGATGGAATTCCTGCGGCTTGTGGGGCATTTAAAAAATTTGATGAAGAAACAGTTGAAATTAAAAGAATGTACACCAATCCTGATTTCAGAAAGAAGGGTTTAGCAACAACGACCGTTAAAGAACTGGAAATCTGGGCAAAGGAATTGAATTATACAAAAGCGGTGTTGGAAAGCTCATTGGAGCAGAATGAAGCCCTTTCTGTTTATGAAAAAAGCGGTTACACAAGAATTCCAAATTACGGACAGTACATCGGAATTGATAAAAGTGTCTGTTATGAAAAAGTTTTATAGCTTAATTTCATAGTATTATTTTAAGCATAATAAATTTTTAAATTCTGTTGTACGGTAATTCATTGTAAATTAATATCTTGGTTTTACCAATCAAATAGTATTTATATGAGAAAAAATGTTTTTTACCTTTTATTGTTATTCTTTGTTTTCACGGCATGTAACAGAGACGATCTTCAGAACAATGTTGCCAGTACGGAAATTACCCAGAAAGATCCTTTAACGGCAAAACAGATCAATGAAAAAATCAACGAAACCATCAAAACGAAAGGCAGATTTTCATGGAATGAATCTTCCGATCATTTTCTGTGGAGCGGGATTTTTCAGGGAAATAAAATTGCTTCCATCGGATTTGGCTCTTCTTTCGACAGAAGTCTGGATGCAGACAACAAAGCCATTGAAAACGAAATTTTAGACCTGATTAAAAAATATGAAGGAAAGACCGACAGAATTTTACTGTCTTCAGACCAACATCTGAATCAGATCGACGTTGCCATCGAAAAGCAGGAAACGGTGATTGCCCTTAGAAAAATGAAAAACATCCGTTATTTTGAACCTGCAGATTACCGTTATTTTGAAAACGAAAAACAATTCGGGGCAACTGCAAAATCCAGCAGCAGTTCTTCAGGATGCGGATTTGAATCTACCGCTTTGAATGCTGCGGATTATACAACCGTTTCTCCTAATGCAAAAGCACCGTGGTCATTTACGAAGCACAATATCATTAATGCATGGAGCTATAGCACCGGAGCAGGAGTAACCATCGGAGTGATAGACAGCGGTGTTTCTCCGGAGCAGTCTTTATTAGGAAGCAGCTTTAATAACGGACTTTCTACAGGAAGAACCATCAGTAAAAATGGAGTGTATGTAGATTCAGTCTGGCCGTGGAGTACAGGATACGACGGTTCTGCCGATAAATGTGGTCACGGAACAAGCATGGCTTCTGCAGCAGCAGCGCCTAGAAACAATCAGGGACAACCGGTTGGAGTAGCTTATAATGCCAATCTGGTAACGTACAGAGCAGCTTCTAATGTAGTTCTGGACGGATATCATGAGCAAAACGGAGTGAAAATAGCCTTTACAGATCTGGGTAATAATAACAGTGTAAAAATTATTTCAATGTCGATGGGGCATATCTTTTCTGTCGGGAAAATTGAAGATGGCGTAAAATATGCGTATTCAAAAGGAAAATTAATTTTCTGCGCAGGCGGAACTTCCACCAGCTTCACCAATTTCGTAGGCGTTATTTTTCCGGCTTGGATGCCTGAAACACAAGCGATAACCGGAGTAAAAGAAAATACGTCCAATCAGAAATGCGACGTTTGCCACTCAGGAAGCGAAATCGATTTTACTTATCAGATGGAAAGAGGTTCAGGAAGCAATATTCCGGTCTTAAGTTACTATAACGGACAAACTGATTATGTAGGTGGTTCTTCTGTAGCAACAGCTTCCACCGCAGGAATTGCAGCGTTGGTCTGGGCTAAAAATCCTTCATGGACGAGAGATCAGGTTATTAATAAAATGAGACAGTCTGCAACCTATTATCCGACTCCGAACTCAGATTACGGATATGGAAATATTAATGTTTTACAGGCGGTACAGTAAAGAATTAAATTAAAAATAGAGGAAAGGGAATATTGTTAATTAACGATATTCCCTTTTTATTTCTCCTGAATCATCATATTAAGTATTTCTACTTAAAGTGAAAAATTAGTAAATCTACGCTAACCGCTCTAGAGGAAGTGTGGTATCTTTGAAAGGTGATCACAAACAAAACTTAATAATCATGGAGACCAGAAACCATTCAAACGGGGCGAAATCCGAAAAGCCAGAAGAGTAGGAACACAAAATAAAATTAAAACATGGAAACAAAAGAATTAGTAGGAGGCTGGACAGCGTATCATCCTTTAACACCGGAAGATCAAAAAGTATTCGACGAAGCAATGAATGGATTTGTTGGAGTAAAATATCAACCGCAATCTGTATCTACACAAGTCGTAAACGGAACAAACTACCGTTACCAGTGCCTTGCTTCCATGCCGCCTTCTGAGGTAGTTTGGAATGCCGTTGTAGAAATCTATGCTCCGATTGACGGACAACCTCATGTTGTTGGTATCCAAAGAATCTAATGATAGCATTGCCCTTAATAAGAAAGAAACGGAAGAAAATTTCTTCCGTTTTTTTTATCCTATTCTCACGCTCGTCATACTCAAAGATCCTGCAATTAATTCATCATTAAATAAACTCAGGTTTTCAGATTTCTCTTTTAGTCCTAAAGTATAGAGTAAAGGGAGATAATGATCGGGAGTGGGAACCGCATATTGCAGCGATGTTCCCTGTTTCTGGTAATCGATGATGTTCCGGAAATTTCCGTCTAAAAGCCAGTTGTTGGTTTTTTCTCTGGCTTCAATCGCCCAGTCCCATCCGGCTCCGACAGTATTGATATTTCTCCAGTCGATCAGTCTCAAATTATGAACAATGTTTCCGCTTCCGATAATTAAAATTCCTTTTTCGCGGAGCTTATTGAGTTTCTTAGCCAAGTCAAAATGATACTGCGGAGGTTTTGTATAATCAATACTCATTTGAATAACAGGAATATCTGCATTCGGATACATATGTTTAATCACAGACCATGCTCCGTGATCCAGTCCCCAGTTGTGATCTTCCTCCACGATAACCGGAGCCAGCAATTCTGCCGTCTCTTTTGCCAACTCAGGATTTCCCGGAGCAGGATACTGTACATCAAACAAAGCCTGCGGAAAACCTCCAAAATCATGAATCGTTCTCGGCATTTCCATTGCCGTTACTTTCGTTCCCTGCGTAAACCAGTGTGCCGAAATACAGAGAATGGCATTCGGTTTCGGAATTTCAGCCGAAGCTTTTCGGAAACCCTGTACAAACTGGTTTTCTTCAACAGCATTCATCGGCGAACCATGTCCCAGAAAAAGAACAGGCATTTTCTGAGTATTTTTAAAATTTTCGCTGATGTTTTGTAAATCGTTGAGGTTCATTTTTTTATTCTCAAAAACAGAAAAGAGCAAAGGTAATGTAACTTTCCTTTGCTCTTTTACCTTGATTTTTATGTTCTTATGCTTGTTTTACAAACTGTAATTCTCCGGCGATTTTTACTTCCTCGCTTACCATTACACCTCCTGCTTCAAGCGCAGCATTCCAGTTCAGTCCGAAATCTTTTCTGTTGATTTTCCCTTCGAAAGAGAAACCAGCCTTCGTATTTCCCCACGGATCAACATTAATTCCGTTGAAATCCACATCAAGTGTTACAGGCTTTGTAATTCCGTTGATCGTTAAATTTCCTGTTACTTCGTTGTTCAAAGCAGAAGATTCAAAAGTAATTGTTGGATTAGCTTCAGCGTTAAAGAATTCAGCAGATCTTAAATGGTTATCTCTGTCTGTATTGTGCGTAGAGATAGAGGCTGTCTGAACTGTTGCCGTTGTTTTAGCATTTGCAAAAGTATCGTCTTCCGCATCAATTTCAGCCGTAAAATCTGTAAAGTTTCCTTTGATATTAGAGATCATCATGTGTTTTACTTTAAAAGTAATTTCACTGTGAGCAGGGTCTAAGTTCCATTTTGTTGCCATTGTATTAATATTTTTTGTTGTTAATTATACTGCAAATGTATATCAGAAGAGAGGTACAAATCATTGACGTAGGATAAGAAATGCTTTTCGCTGTATTTTTCACAATCCTGTCATTTCAACGAAAGAGAAATCCCCAAAATATTTTTAAGGAAAAAAGCAAAACAACTCTATTTCTATTACACTTACACACTCAAACCCTTAAACACTCACACGCTCCAACCCTCCAACTCCCCAACTTTAAAACTCTCCAACTCAATC
>NZ_JAULSJ010000056.1:0-14166 GCF_030518295.1 Chryseobacterium urinae
TAGTATTTGCAAAAACATTTTCAGCTTCCAATACATGCATCTTAATAAGATTAAGATTTTTTTGAAATTTTGTGAATATATAATTCGTAGGTTCCTTCGCAAGATGAAAAGCAATTTGTACAAGAGCCTGATAAGATTGTTCCTGCCTAGGAAGCATTTTATTAAAAAAGGATTTTGCAATTAGCATTTCCGGTCCAGCTAACATTCTATATGTCTTACCTTCATCCTGACTACAATGTAAATACATCGCCTTTATTGCTTTTAGGCACTTATCAAATGCTGGATCATTTTTATCAGCAACATGCGCAAGTAATTCTTTTGCAACAATTGGGCTTAATAAAGTTTCTATACCCAATCGCCTCTCTTTACTTTTAATTTTTTCAATATAATTATCTAAATCATTATAATTTTTATCTTGAACAAGATATCGATAAGCATTGGTATCAAAAATAACATTTTCCAAATGATATAATATTTTTATATAAATTTATTATTACTATTTTTTAGTTGGGTTTTCCAAAGGATGAAAGGCTGCTACTCTACCTGTTTCTAATATATGAAGAGCATAGTGGTTTCCATTAAAATATAAACTTTTATCACCATATAACCTAAAATCCTTGCCCTCTTTTAGTCTTTCATTAATTTGTGGAGTAAGACGATCAATAGCAATCTTCAAGATCCTTTTGATATCTTCTTGAGTATATTGAAATTTAGTTTTGGTTTCGTGATGTCCTTCGATTGCAAGTTCATCACAATGTCTCAAGTAAATATGTAAGAAACCTTCATAATCCCAATATATTGGTTTTTCCATATGAAAATATACAAGGCTTTCATCCTGAAACTGTACAGTTGACTTCATCAATTCTTTATATATTTCAGGATATTCCGTTTCAAAAACTTCTAATTTTTTATTCGTTGATCTTTTAATTTCATATTTGATAGCTTCTATTCTTTGCTCTCTTCGAGATTTTAAAAGATCATTAAATTCTGATAGTTCTTCGGGTTTAATTATTTTTGAATTAAATTTAGCTTCTAATTCATAAAGTCTGACAATTGACTTTAATGAGCCATCTGGATTTAAACTGTGTTCTTTTATAATATCAACATTTTGGGATTCAGGATCAAAAAATATTGACAATGCACAAAATCTCGCCCATTCATCATCGATTAGCTGTTCACCATGTTTAACTTTTTGGCCATATAACCAGAAAAAAGCACTATTAGGATCAAAATCTGTGGAATCAAAATTTACCGTAATTGTATTAGGAATTTCTTTTCTTCCTGGTTGGTCATAGCTTTTTACTTTTGGTAGATTAGTTGTTAATATCTGATATACATCACTTGACCTAAATCCTAATTCTTTTAATTCTATCTTTTGTTGTATTGTTAAATCTTTTTCTTGATCGCAATCAATTTTTATCAAGCCATCAGTTCTCTGAGTAGTATTTTGAGTAAGTAAGCTATCAAATTGCTCTCTTTCAGATTTTAAATATTTAATTATGCCTGATATATTTCTTCCGAATTTTTTTGCGCTTTCAGAAAATTTGTGAAACTCAATTGAAATATATTTGTCGTACTGACCATACATTGCGTAAAGATCTTCAGATGAAAATTGAAATTTTTCTTTTAGTTGATCATTAATATCTTTTTGAAATTTTTCTGTTTCAACCTTATACCATTCTATTTTTGCTTTCAGCTCTAATTTTTTAATAGTTTCGCTATCTGGCAATCTTTTCAATTCTTCAATTGCACTCAATGATAGCCCATCAATCATATCACTTAACAAGTATAATGATCCATCAGTTATTTTATGTTCAATTCCAAACATGCACTATAGTTTTCTGGTTAAATATCAAATTTATAAAATTCTATTAAAATCTTGCATAACCAAAGTACTAATTTTAAAGAGATTACATTAAATATTCATCATTGTAAAATTCTGTTATTTATTTTATAATAAGCGGAACTTTAATGTAATCATAAATACTACAAAGTTCCAATTGTAATAAAAAATTAAGATACAAAGGGAAATTTTGAAATAAGGAACAACAAACGAGAAGCGTTTTGAAAAAACGAGCAGTCTGAGGAAGTGACGACTGAAAAATTACACTATCGATTTTTAATTATTCGCTTTCTTACAATTGTAAATAATTTTATAATGGGTTGTTTTTTTGATAAAAATGATATATTTTTGTTAAACAAAGAACAGAACCAGTATAATTTGAACAGCTTCGGCAGGATTATCAGTGTTTGGACAGTTCTTTTTCAAAAAAGTATTTTAAATATAAGACACTATCTTTTTGGTAGAGTTTTTTAGATATGCTTACTTTTACCAAAGAAAAAACAGGGCGAATGTAATCTGGACAGCTTCGGCAGGGTTATGAAAAGTCTGGACAGTTTTTTCATTTTGAGTAAGAATGAACTCGTAAAAATCCATCCATAAATTATTTATGAGATGGATTTTTTTAGATATTTAAAGTTTTTACTGTACTGCATTATTAATGATATTATTTGTTTGAATTGAAAGAAATAAGATTTTAATCAAAGACCAATTCACAGCAAATTCTTTTCAAGGTCGGCTTCTAATAAAACTGGCTGATTTTTAATATCAGATAAAATTTTTTCCAAATCACTTCTCAATTCTTCTATATCCTCGTAATTATCTAAAGCAACTGGATCTTCTGTCCACATAATAACTTTTCCGGTTTTTTCGTTGAAATAAACTTCGTGTACTCCATAAATAGGAGTTTCCGTTGTTCCTGTATTGATAATCTGATAACGCCAAAAAGATATATTTTCCATTGATATTTATTTTTAAAAAAAATATGATTACTTTTACCAACGAAAAAACAGGATTTATAAAATCTGAACAGCTTAACGGCAGGATTTATAAAATCTGAAAAGTTTTTTCTTTTTAAGTTGAAAATAAACTTATAAAAATCCATCTCAAACAATTTTGAAGATGGATTTTTGTCTTAAAGATTACTAATTAACTATAAATTTATGTGCTGTATTTTCTGTTTTAAGAAAATATACACCTTTCAACAGATTATCTATTAATATTGAATTGCTTGTTGAGTTTGATTTCTTAATCAGTCTTCCTTCACTATTATAAACAAGGATTTCATTTACCTTTTTATTAAGATAGAGATATTCACCATTGTTAATTGGATTAGGATAAATTGAAAGCTGAGCTACCTTACTAACTTCACTAATTCCCAAATTTGAATAGCATGACCAGGAAAGATCATCAATAGCAACTCTTTGACCAGTATTAGGATTTACAAGCTTAACAATGATATTTCCTACGATATTTATATTATCTAGTGTTGTTGTCACAACTCCGGAATTAAAAGGTATTGTTCCAACCTGGATATCATTAATTTCCAGAATAAGGTTTCCCGGATTTCCTGCAAATTTTAATTGTGTAGTGACAGTAAGACTTTTAATTCCTCCTGTGATAATAGAACTCGTTAGACTACCATTCCTGATAACAATAGCTTTATTATTAATTGTTTGATCGGTTCTCGAATCAGAAGCCGTCCATGTAATATTATTATTTACCCAGCTGTTTGTTTCAAAAGAACTGGAGCTGGCAGGAATATTTTCAAAATTTTCTGATCCGCAAGAAAAGAACATTTTAAAATTATGATCAGTAATTTCTTGATTGACTGAATTGCAGTAAAGTACATTAGAACAAAGTATTAATGCACCGATAATTAGAAAATTGATTTTGTTTTTCATTTTTTAAAATTTTAAATTAATATTGTTTAAGGTTTGTTTTTTAAATAATAGGAATCCCTGTTCTGGAGAGCTTCCAAAATTTTTCGCTGTAGCACAGCTGTCGTAAAAATTGTTTGATTTAGTTAGTAGCTTCAGAAAAGCTTAGTATTAAGCCATGTTAGCTTATTTTTCTTGTTGATATGTCTTTTTATGCAAGTCGGATAAAAAATATGATTTTCTTTTATTTTCGAGTAATATTTTCTTCAACCTCATTCTTTTATTTACAATTATAGAAATGTAGTTTATTCTGTAAACATTTAAAAAATTATAATAGTTTTTAAATGAGTGCTCTTGATTATTAATTTTGGCAATAGCATTATCTATTAAAATTTCCATATTATCATATTCTTTAAAAGGAATTCTCAAGATATTTATTTTGTTTTTCAATGCATATCTATTCTTAATCCAATCACATTTTATTGTTTTTTTAAAGCTTTTAAACCCTTTAAAAAAGTCAATCGGATAATAATGCTGATGTCCGTCAAACTCAATTATTAAATTCAGTTTTGGGATAAAAAAATCACATTTTAGTTCCTTTTCATTTTTCATTCCAGGGAATTTTTTTTGCTTTTTAAAAGTCAATTTTAGAAAGTTTAAATATTCTATAACTCTACTTTCACCTATTGTGTCATTTGGATAACAAACTTTACACTTTACTGATGAAACGTACTTTTCCCTTTCCCATTCGGAACAACCACAATTTTTACAAATTAATTCATAGAAAATAATACTTTTATCATTTCGATCTATGGAACCGAAGAATGAAAAAGAGCTATTCTTATCTATTAAAATATTATTTATTTTTTCAACAAGATTTTCTCCAACTTTCTTTTTGTACTCCCTCGTTTTAGCGCAATCCGGACAAATATTATTTTTTCCTATTGAAACAGCTGTCTGCGGATAAGGCTTTTTATGGTGACCAAACAAATTACATTTCACCAGAACCATACTGTTTTTGTCATTATGAAGATGATCTTCATATCTGATTACGATTTGCCTATCCCTGATAACAGAATTTTTAGAATTTTTTATTCTAGTGTTTAGTTCTGGAACCGGAATACGGTTGTTCCCGCTTTGAATTATTGAAAGACATGGAGGACATTTTTTAGACCTTCTAAATATTTCAACATCTTGAACGTCTTGCTCAAATGGTTTACAATCATGTTCATTACACTTAAGCAAAACTACTTTTTTCAAACTTTTTCCAGACGGTTTATAATACACATCGATAGGGGTGTAGAAATGGTTATTTTCCGTGCAAAGAATTTTTAATTCTTCAAGAGTTTCACTACAAATTCTCTTTTGATTTTCAGTCATTATTAAATTATTTTCCATATTAAAAATTTTTACAAAATTATTTTTTTAAATAAATTTTTTAATTTTTGTCAAAAAAGATTTCAATTATTTTCTGTAGTTCCAAACAAAGTTTTGTCAAGTTCTTCATAATCTACTTTCGGTTTTTCAACTCTTGTTTTAACTGAATCTTTTCTTATAGCAATTGAGATCAAAAAGATCACTACTATTAATAGTGTTAAAATGCCCCAAACTGAAATTTTGCTCTGTAGTACTTTCATAATTTTTTTGTTTTTTTATAATTATTTAATGATTGTTTGATTTAAAGACTCCTGCTTGAAAACTTAAAGTTTCTTTCATTCTCTTCAATGTCAGCGGATGAATTAGTTTCTTCATCTTCAATTATATTGATTCCGCTAAACTCTTCAGAACTATTATCGGGAGTCGGATTCATTTGTCTGGATCGATCTTGTTTGCTTTCATTCTTATTAATTTCGCCCTTGAAAAGAGAAATAATTTCATTGACTTCATCCCGAACTTTTTCATAATAATCAGTTATGATAAAATCTGGCTGATTTTTAAATTGACTGTCTATTTGATACGCTAATTGCTTTCTTTTAACAGGTAAAAATTTCTCATGAATATAGGCTTCAGAACTTTCGGCAACTCTTCCGATGAATTCACCAACCGGCAGCTCCATAAAAACTGAATTTCTGAAAACGTCTCTTTCCTGTACAGATCGGCTTTGACCAACATTTCTTTTAAATGGGTTGAGAAAATGACGTGAAGTATTATTACTTTCAAAATATTGATCTTTCTTCCCAAACTGTTTACTGAGAATATCTGCAGTATGGCTACTGGAAACCTGACCGTAAAAATGATTTAGACAACTCGCAAATAACACATCTGCTTTTTCTTTCGTATAACCATCCGTAAGCTGTGAAAGATCCTGGCAGAAAAACATACTTGCAATTTTATTACTTCTTCCTGTATTTGGTAAAGTTTGGATATCATTAATAAAAACAGTTGGAAATTCATCCAATAATACAAAAGAATGATGTTTACGGGGTTGATTCAATTGTTTTGCAGCAACTGAGATAACCAAACTACACAAAGGAGCTAATGTTGTTGCAATGGAAGGATTATTCCCCACCGTTAAAACAATTGGATTATCCGGATTATTAATATTTAAATCAAAATCCTCCCCTCCAAAAATATACATAAACTCCGGAGTATTTATTTGTGCTACTGCTCCCTGTAGTGATCCCACTACCCCTGCTAATTGTGAATTTGCTTCGCTCTCGAGAGCTGTAGCAAGTGACAATATCATTGCCTTGGTTTCGGAATTTGAAGATAGTAAAACAATTAAATCAGTGTGATTTGTACTAATGTATGTGGAAGATCACAATATTTCGGGTATTCTTTCTTCAGAAACCAAATACAGGCTGTCAGAAGATCTGTTGCAGAACGTGACCAAAAATCCTCTTTCTTGATAGATTCTTTCATTAAATTTTTAGTGATGGCAGAAGCATATTCCCTTGCATATGCTGAATGAGGTAAATATTTTGGATTTAAAGGATTACACCTGTGGCTTTTAAGTGAATCATTAAAATTCAAAACATAATGCTTAATACCCGAATCTGAATAAAAAAGTTCAATATCGTTTGCCAGTGCCGGATATTTAAAATCATAACAGATACCTGAAAACTGTTTTTGTGCTAATTCTCGTATGAATGGCACTGCAAAACTTTCAGACTTTCCTGCTCCGGGACCGCCTATTACCAAAATGCCACGAAAAGGATTAGGAATTTGAACGGTTCTTTTTTTGGTTTGTAAAGTTAATCCCTGAAATTTTTTCTTTGAATCTTTTAATAATGAAAAGCCCGTAAATTGTTTATTAATAAACCCAAACGGATAAAAAATTAGTTTTTTATAAAAATTGAAAGGTGTTTTCAGTGGCGGAATTAAAGATTTCACAATCCAGAATTGAATCAGAATGTATAAAAGCTCTGCATATCCGAAACAAATTCCCACAACTAAAAATTTTAATCTTGCCAGGAAACTTGCTTCAGGAGATACCACTACTGAAAATCCGTGCTGAGATATATTGAATAAGAATGAATTAATACCTATAATCTTTACTCCTAGCATATACAATAAAAATAAAGACATTGCGACAATGATAAATTTTATCATTAAAATTGGATCTTTTTCCATGTTTATAATCTTTTATAGGCTTAAGCCCTGGTTATTTTTTTTATTTTGTTCGACAGTTTTTTTAAGTTCATATTGCTTTGCAGATTCCTGCTTTATCGCTATTTCTATTACTCTTTTTCTTTCTTCTATTGTACCGTTTTTAATCGCATTACAGTATTCGAAAGATTGTTTATAGTTTCTTTGAAAGGCAAACTTCTTATCAAAAGCCTCTTCGGATTTTTGAATAAAATTTTTACGGTCAAAACCTCCTTTCACCTGTCCTCTCGTTGTATTTTTATGGTTCGTCATTGGAGAAAGTTTCATTCTTTTATCTAATGATTTTCTGCTAACAACTATATGAACATGCATATCAATATTATTTTTCATGTTTCTTTCGTGATGAATTTTTGCGTAGTACATGATATCTTTAGCTTGTAATCCTTTGCAAAAATTTTCCGCATACTTCTGCATTACTTCTTTTCTTACATAATCTTTCAGAGCATCACTTCTTTCTTGGGTGGTTTTGCCAATTTGCTGTAATTCTTTTTCTGAAGGACTAACAGTAATGACAAAGAATTTTGCATCTTCTTTTGTCAGCTTTTGTTTATTGTTGTCAAGAGATTCAATAACTTCAGCTGAAGGAACTCTATCTTGGTCATGAGAAAAAAAGTGTTCAACCTGTTTCCCCTCCTTCATTCTTTCCAGGTCTTCATGTTCTAAATAATCAACCAGGTTTGATGAACTTCCGGAATTTGAATATTTACCACTTTCGCCACCCTGAATTTTAATGTTCATTGTGATTGCTTTGATTTAATAATTTCAAAGAATTTTTAGTTTCCATTGCAAAAGAATTAAACCCTCTGATGAACTCATTAAAATGTTCAATTTTTAGAATTTTTGAAAGATCATTTTTAATTCTTTCCTCACTCGAAACGATTGCTTCAAAACTTGGACGTAAAGTTTCTTTATCCTGAGTTTTTATAAAAGCAACAATTTGATCTATTCTTTTTATTACTTTTTCAAGTTCAGCTTTTGGAGATTCATGTTTAACTGGATCAAGCCCAGTTCTCTCAAAAAAATCTAATGAAACTGTAATAAATTCTTTCTTCGAAAGTCCTTTTTTTCTTACAAAGCTCTCCAGTCTTTTCAGATCTTGTTGAGAAATAGCAATGGTTGTATTTGGCTTTTAGTAGACTCCATTATATTGATTTATATGTAATAACTTCGATGAATAAAGCTCTTTAAGAGATTTATATATCCTTGATATATAGTTTCAAAAAGATTAAATACTCTAATTTATTGACGGTCAGTCATTTCCCCGAAGGAGCAAGATGAAACAGTGGCTCTGCCCAGTTTCGTCTTGCTGGATAAATCCACCCTTATTAGCCACGAGAAACTCATTAAAATCTTTGTAATCTTTATATATAAAACTACAATCTACTGCGTTGGAAAAAGAAGACAATAGTTCATCTTTTGTCTTTTTTCCGGCAGGATCATTGTCGAGAAAAAGTAATATTTCCGAATAGTTTTGAAGATAATTTTTGGCTTTGTTTAACATAGAAATTGAGTTCAGAATTAGAATATCTTCTTTCAATTTTTCTTGAAATTCAATATAAGAACAGGCATCAAAAAAGCCTTCAAAAACAACAATTTTATTACTATCATTTTTAATTATCGAAATATCTTTTTTCAAAAGCGAACCTTTGTAAAATGAATTTCTAAGCTCCCATCCTCCGGATAAATTTTCGAATCCAACCGCGTATAATTTTTTATTATTGATCGTAAATTTTATCTCTTTTAAAAATTTGAATGTTTTTTGAGTAAGACCTCTTTCAAATAAATATTTTTTAAGATTCCAATTTTGAATTTCTGTAACTTCAGTAATGTTGTAATTTGGCTTCTCAATCTCCGTCTGCTGATGAAAAGAAGAAAAACTTTTCTCGGATGCCCAGGAGAGAATTTCGTTGATGGAATAATTAAAATATTTCTTTAAAAAATCGATGTTGTTACCACCAATGCCTTCTGAATATAAATACCAAATATTTTGGCGCTTATCGAGCTTAAAAGATGCTTCAGTTTCGATTCCGAAAGGACTGAGAAACCAAGCTTCTTTTTCATTTTGCTTTTTTGGAAAGTGTCCGAGAGATGTGAGAACATCTAGCAATTGCCAAGAATTGACCTGTTTACAATTTTTCATTTTTTTTTTGATTAGCAAAAATTCCTTTTAATAAAAAAGAAAACTTTAAATACTTTTAATATATATTTTAGTAATTCCCGAAAACCCTCTATACATGGTAGTTGGAGTTAAAAATGAGAGGAGTGGAATACCGCAATTGAGAGGAGTGGAATACCGCAAAAACAAGAGTGGAATACCGCAAAAACATCAATTATAGCCGAGTGGAATACCGCAATTAGAAAGTTTATTCGCTCGAATTTTCATTATTTATGATTCTTAAGTGAAAATCTCATTTAAAAAAAGAGTGGAATACCGCAAAATAGCCGTAAAAATTTTGTTTTTTAACATTTTCTTAACTTCAGAGAGTGCAATCCCGCAATTAGAGCGAGTGGAATACCGCAAACACAAGAGTGGAATACCGCAAACCCAACTTATAATATAACTGGATATGCATTTGGAAATCTTTTTCCTGTCTCTGATTCTCGGTAAACTTCAATAAGGAATTTTTGTAATTCTTGAAGAAAATAGATCCCCGTAATGGTATTAGAAGCTATTCCTTTGGCTCTATTATTTTCAATAAATTTTATATAAGCTTTATCAATCTCACTTTTTGTTTTTGAAATATTAGAATAGGAATATATAAACCTAGTTGAGTCAATGCTTTCTAAACAATATCTCCTTCTAAAGTATCTCAATCTTTGATTTATAACTCTAATATCATTTGTTTTTTCTGCTATTAATTTCTTCTCCTTATTATTTAAATATGGAATAATTGAAATAGCATCATTTTCGTATTTATAATTGAATGATAAGTGCTTTAATTTGTCAAGGTTTAATCTGATTGGTTTCAAAAACTTAATACAGAAATCATTTGAATTTTTATAATTAAGATTAAACTTCTGATTAAAAGTCGAAAGTTTCAGAGTTGTACCGTTTTCAGGAATCTTCGATAACCATATTGCAAACAAAACATGTTTGTTATTTCTGATTTTATAAACCAATTCATACATTACACGATTATATTCTGTTAAGACAATTAATTTTTTAAGCCAAAAACTACTTATTAAGAAAGATGTATATCCTCTTTCTTCATAAGAAGGTAAAGAGATCAGCCCTCCAAAGGTTTTAATATCCTTACCTGCTATATTTTTTGATGTATACCAACCCATTCTGAATTTTGTAAGATATTCATATGCTTCAACAATTTGTTTACTAGACCTTTTTTCTGAAATCTTCTTATTTCTAATTTTCATTGAGATAAACACATTATTTTCAGTTTCGAATTCTTCATCAAAAAGAGTAAGTTGTCTCACTTGGTTTTCAGGCATAAACTGATCATTTCTCAGAATGGAGATTATATTGAAAATAATTCTCAACGCATTGATGGGTATATTCGTTGCTTTATTATCCTGAAACAAAAAGTCATCAGCAAATTGATTACTTATCCTTATAAATTCTGGCTTCCCCAAGTCATCATAGCTTTTCTTAACAATTTTTCTACTTTGATCTGAAACTATATGTGTCATTTTTTAATTAACCTAAAGCTTAAAAATCTTTTGAAAATTGAAATGGTTTTTGAAAATAATTTCTCTAACATTTCACTAAAACTCTCTCTGTAATATTTGTCGACAAAATTTTCCTGAACCAGAATATTACAAGCTATTCTCCGAAGATGGTGTCTTGATAGTTCCGGGCTTGTTTGAATAGAATTCAAAAAATCTTTCCTTACTGTATTATTAGGTAGATAATCTAGCTGCTTAATCAAGTTTTGTAATTCGTTCATAACAATTTCAACTATTTACGATTTCTTTTACCGTATTCCAGAAGTTCTTTTTTCGAATAGTAAAATCTCCCGCTGAAATTATAATGAGGAAGATCTTTATTCTTTCTCCAGTCTATAATTGTTGGCAAAGAAACATGCAAGAATTTTGAAGCTTCAGTTTGAGAAATAAGATCTTCCGGCTGTTCTTCTGATTTTTTTCCAGGAATAATGAAACTGTCTGCTTTAGAGAGAATAATCTCTACAGCTTTTTCTAAATCATTTTTAGAATAAGAAAAAAGTGTTATTGCCATTTTAGTTTGAATTTTAAATTAATGTTGTAAAATTCAGTTAAAATGTCCAGAATGTCTTAGGGTAATTTACATAGAGCTTAATACTCTAATAATAAAACACTTATATGTTTTTCACATCATTTTTTATAAAATTATACCAGTCATTTTCATCTTGATTTCTATAATTTAAAACTCTTAATTCAATTGAAGAAAAAGAAAATCCACTAAAACTATTGAAAATGACACTTAAAAAATAAGTCACATCATCACTAGATTTTACTTTAATAATATTCCTAAAACATAGCTCATATAAGTACAGACAAAATTCATATTTCCAATTTTTATTTATCTCATCAAGTTCCTTAAAAACTTTAATATAGTTATTAGTTGCGATAACATCAATTACTAAAGCATCTCTTTTATTAAATAAGTAATCTCTAAAAATATATTGGGCTAAAATTAATTTCAAATTATGATCACTACTAGAGCTACTAGATAATTTAGAAATTATCTCTTTTTCCCAGAACTTAGTCAATATTTCTAATTCTATAAATTTTACATCTTTAGTTTTAAACTTTTCAATATTTATTTCAAAGTTTGGAATCTTAGCATTGATAGATTTATTTAAATAAATATAGAGTTCATATAAAAGTTTATATTCTTTTTTTAATTCTTTACCTGATAATTGAATATCAAGTAATACTCGATGTAATGCTTCAATATTTTTAAGATTTTCAGAAATAAACATTTTAAATACTATCTCTTTTTTAAATAGAGGGTTCTTTTGTCTCGATTCTCTAAGGATCTCCTTTTTCAGCAGATCAAATTTTAATTTGAAATCAAATGATATTTCGTCACTAAAGTTTTCATATTCGTCAGTAAAAAATAATGAAATCAGAAAATCAATATTTTCGTATTCTTTTAATGGTAAACATAAATTCAATAAATAAAATGATTCTAGTAGTCTTAATTTATTAAGTTTTTCCTTCAGTTTTGAAACATCAGTTTTATCATTAATCTTTATTTCAATTAATTCTTTATATGCTCCTTTGAAATTTTTATCTGTAAAATCTAATAGATTTTTAAAGTCAGATCTTTTTAAATTCTTAAAATTCGATATGTTTGTCCTCATTACTTATTTCCAGGCTTTATCCATTTGATCATCGGTAAATGCTTCAGTAACTTTCATATATTTATCTAAAACAGCATCTTTTTTAATGTTAGCTATTTTCTTAATTGCTTTCGGTTCCATTCCTAAAAGAAGAGAATTTGTGATAAATGTTTTCCTGGCTGTATGACTTGTAATAAATTTACATTTTGGCTTAGTTAATGATTTTTTTTGATTGCCTACAAACCAGTGTATTGTGAAAGGTTGCGTTAGATCTGCTTTCTCACAACATTCTTTTATGTATTCATTGAATTTTTGGGATGAAATATGCGGTAATGGCTCGTAAATAGTGCCTTTATACTTATTCAAAATCTCTTTTGCATATTTATTTAGTTTAATAGCATGATTTTGAGTTTTAGTTTTTTGTATGGATAAGATAATATGTTCTTCAGAAATATTTGCCAGGTGAAGCTTTGAAAGATCAGAAAATCTTAATCCAGTGAAGCATCCCATGCAATAAAAATCTCTTACATGGTTTAATCGCTCACTTTCAAATTCTTTATTATAAAGAATCATCAGTTCGTCAAAAGTCAGATAAACGATATCGATATCATGTTCTGAAGCTTTGAAATCTTCGAATTTCCGGTTTTCGTTATAGCCTTTTTTAATACTCCATCGAAGCATTGTTTTAATTACAGCAATAATTTTAGCGAAGTAATTATTTTTAATCTCCTTTTCAAAAAAGCAATATTTTGATAATTCTTCAAAAAAATAGTCATCAATACTATCAAATTCAATTTTGAAATTTTTGTCATTTTGAAATTCCTCAAGAAAGTTTTTAACCGTATTTTGAGCTTTTGTTGTGTTGTAGGCTTTTGAAAGTTTGCCACTCTCAATAAATTCTTTAAAACAATCAAAGAAGTCAAAATGAGCGGTTTTAATTTCTTCTTCACTATCATATTTCTTCAGAAATAGTTCTTTGGAGAACTCTAGCTTATTCGCCCGGAAAAAGAAAAAGATATCATTGATTTTCTCTTCAGCTTTCTGAAGTTTATCATTCAAGAATTGGTAATTATTACTTGGTTCCTTTTTAGCATTCGGTTTAACTCTGGAACCGCTCCAATATTTTTCTAATACGGAAACACCAACATTTTTCCTTATTCTTTCTCCTTCAGCTCTAACAACAAACTGGACAGGTATTAATCCATTTGCATTAATTTTCTCTTTTCTTAATTCAAAACTTACTTTCATTACAATTAAACCTAAATTAAACAAATTAAAGGGTGGCTAAAAAGGTGGTTTATTTTGAAATTAAATGAATGAAAAATCAGACAAAATTATATTTCAAAATTCTACAATATTCAAATATACTGATATTTAGGTAGTTTAAGAACATTAAAATTAACTAAAAATATACGGTAGTTCGGTCCTGGGTACAAAAAACCTCTGAAATCATTTGATTTTCAGAGGTTTTTGATTTTTAGGGTTGTTTATTGTATATTTGAATTTAAACTATTAAAATAATAAACTTTTGATACTTAAAAAATAGTCTTTTATA
>NZ_JAULSJ010000057.1:0-14037 GCF_030518295.1 Chryseobacterium urinae
CACTTATTCTGTTTTTCATTACACTTAATCAATATGTGATGACAGTTAATTACTATAACTGGCAATTTAAACCCAATTCATTTACCTTTAATAAGATATAATTTAAAACACTGACTATTAGTATTTTAAAAATAAAATTCTATTAATCTTAAATACATGAATTATGCCAGAAATTCTATTCAAACCACCTTAGATTAAAAACCAGATCATTAAAAAAAATTTTAACCATTAAACAAAGTATTATGAAAATTAGAATATTTACATTCATCTTATCGCTCTTCATGATCCTGAGCATAAGCGCACAAACAGCTTCTAAGTATTTTTATTACTACAAAGGGAAAAAATATTTCCTTCAGTTAGACAAATCATCAATTGCCATTTCGTCTGCCAATACAGATGTTGTAAGAAATTTGAAAACAACCACCCCGATTGTTGAAAACTTTACCAAAAATTCTCTTTTGAATGACGGAAAAAAAGTGGTAAGCGATAAAAAAAGCTATTATGTAGAAATTGAATCCGACGCCAATATTTCAGACGAACAATACATTGCCAATATCGCTGAAAAAAACAAAAATCCCAATGTACTGGTTGCATCCCCTTGTTTTATAAGCGGTGAAAAACAAAAAATGGGAATGTCTAATAATTTCTATGTAAAACTGAAATCAAAAAACGACCTCAAACTTCTGAATGAATTAGCACAGAAAAACAATGTGGAAGTATTAGGTTATAACGAATATATGCCACTTTGGTTTACGATTTCATGTTCTAAAAATTCCACTCTTCCTACGGCAATAGAAATGTCCGCTTTATTTTACGAAACAGGATCTTTTGAAGCTTCGGAACCGGAATTTATGTATCACAATCTGGAAGCTACGGCAGATCCTTCTTATCCCAATCAGTGGTCACTGAAAAATACAGGACAGTTTGGGGCTTCTTATGCGGGAATTGATATAAAAGCTGAATCGGCATGGACTTTATCCACCGGAGCCAACGTGAAAACAGCAATCTTTGATCATGGTTTCGAAATGAATCATCAGGATCTTGCCGCGAATGTTTTCGGATCAGGATATGATGCGCAGACCAATACTTCACCTTCTGTGGTAAGAGGAAGTCATGGTACCGCCTGTGCAGGAATTGCCGGAGCCGTTCAAAACAACAATTTAGGAATCAGCGGCGTGGCTCCCAATACAAAATTAATTTCCATAAGTATTAATCTTACCTTTGCTGATACACCTCAGCAATTGGCTAATGGTTTCAACTGGGCTACAGCAAATGGCGTAGATGTAATCAGCAATTCATGGGGAGGATATGCACCTTCTACCATAATCGAAAACGGAATTACCAACGCTTTGGTAAACGGCAGGGGCGGAAAAGGGATGGTTGTGGTTTTTGCTGCAGGTAATGAAAACAATACCACAATCAGATATCCGGGAAGCTGGAATCCACAGATATTGGTGGTTGGAGCATTAAGTCCTTGTGGTGAAAGAAAAAATCCGGGCTCATGTGACGGAGAAAACTGGTGGGGAAGTTGCTACGGAAGCCAGCTCGACATTATGGCTCCCGGTGTGAAAATGCCTACCACAGACAGACAGGGAGGCAATGGATATAATGCTTCAGACTATACTCCTGATTTTAACGGAACATCTTCTGCATGTCCTGTTATTGCCGGTGTAGCTGCCTTAATTTTATCTGCAAACCCTTGTTTAACCGCTCAACAGGTAAGAGATATTATAGAACAAACTGCTCAAAAGGTAAGAACAGATCTTTATGCTTATGCCTCCACTTCAGGAAGACCAAACGGAACATGGAATAGCCAGATGGGATATGGATTGGTAAATGCTTATGCGGCAGTTCAAAGAGCTAAATCAACATTCAGTCTTGCGGCTTTCGACAGTTCTGCGGATATCGGTCTGGAACCTAACCCTTCTGCAACGACATGGGCAAATATTTATCAGAGTCCTGATATCTGGAACAGACGTACCAACAGTTCTCTATTAAACTTTACCCATCAGGATCCGGGATATCTTGGACCAGGATTTAACGTGATGAGATTCAGAGTTCGCAATATCGGCTGTACAACTTCTGCCCCAAGTTTTGCAAGATTATACTGGACGATGGGATCTACCGGCGAAACATGGCCAAACTCATGGAACGGAATACAGTTAATTAACGGTTTTTCGGCAGGTGGAGAACTTACTACTCCGTATACAGGATTTAATGCTTCGAATACGTACGCAACAGGTCAGGGATTCAAAATTCCGGCTCTGGCTCCGGGACAAACTTACATTATTGATGCCAAATGGAATCCGGTTGATCCTGCAATTTATGGAGGTCTTACCGATAATCAGATTTGTTTCTTAGGCAGAATTGTATCTCCGGGAGATCCGATGTACAACGAAAATCCGGGTCCGAATGCTCCTATTCAGCCTAATGTTACCAATAACAATAACGTTGTAACCCGAAATACAAGACTGGTAAGCTTAAGCGGAACTTTCCCTAAAAAATCAGGATTCTTCTTCGGAAATTATTTTGATTTTGAAAAGAATTTTGATGTTAAATTCAATTTGGTAAAAGATTCTAACGTACCTTTCAAAAGCGTAGGAAATATTGTAGTAAAACTAAATGATATAGCGTGGGAAAGATGGGAAAACGGAGGAAAAGTAATGGAAGGAATGCAGGTGCTTAATTACAATGAACATGAATTTATCATCACAGATCTTCAGAACGCTTCCCTTAAAAATATCAGGCTGAAAGCAGGAGAATATTTCCCTGTTGCGCTTAGTTTCCAACAGGAAAACACAAGCATTACTTCACCGGAAAGCTATGATTTTGCCGCTACTCAATCCATTACAGGAAGTCCTGATGAGTTGTACGGAAGTGTTTGTCATTTCCTGATTACCATCAACCAGAAAGAACCTTCAGACGGAGAGCAGTTCTGCGACGACAAATGCAGACAGGTAAAAGCTCAGTCTGCCATTTTACAGGACGTGAAATTATCTCCAAATCCGGCTTCTTCCAATGCTACTTTAGAATTTAATCTGGCTGAAGATACAAAAGTAAATATCGTATTGGCAGATTATAACGGAAAAACACTTAAAACGATTTCAGAATCCGAATCTTTAAGAAAAGGAATCAGCAGAAAAGTATTTTCTATTAACGATCTTCCGAATGGAGTTTACGTAGTAAGTATTCTCGCTAATTCTGAGAAAAAATCTATCCATCTGATAGTAAAACATTAAGAATTAAATATAATTATCAACAAAAAAGAGCAGAAATTTCTGCTCTTTTCGTTTTTTATGCTGGAAAATAAATATTAAGCTGTTGTATCCGGTGCAAAAACTCTCTGCGCCAATTCCTGATCAAAGAGATATAAAGCGGATGGATTATCGCTTACCATTTTGATTTTGGTAACCAACTGAGATGCGCTTGCTTCTTCTTCTACCTGCTCGTTGATGAACCACTGCAGAAAAGAAGTTGTTGCAAAATCACCTTCGTCATTTGCATTTTTTACGATATTAAAAATACTTTTGGTTACTTTTTTCTCGTGTTCCAAAGCTTTTTCAAAAATGTCGATTGCGTTTGCAAATTCGTGGGGTGGCTTTGCGATTTCACCAATGATGATTTCTCCGCCTACATCATTTAAATAGTCGAACATCTTATCAGCATGCATTAATTCTTCTTTGCTCTGTACACGGAAATAATTGGCAATCCCGTCCAGATCTTTACCGGAAAACCATGCAGACATAGAGAGATAATATTGTGCAGCGTATTGTTCGTGGGCTATTTGTTCGTTAATTAATTTTGCAATTTTTTCGCTAACCATAATTCGTAAATTTTCAGTCAAAATTAGGGAATAAAACCCCGAAATCAAAAGTTTTAATAGAATTTAATGAAAAAGGACGGAATAAATCCCGTCCTCTCACACATTAAAAAATCAAAATTATAAACTACTTAATTTGCATCCGGAGCCGCCGTGTTCATTGGTTTGTGCATTCTTCCGCCTTTCATTCCTCTTTCTTTCATTGCCACTTTTCTCTGCTCCATTTTTGCTTTTCTGTCTGCCTGCCATTTATCATATTGCTGAGGAGTAAGAATCTGTTTCATATCGGCATCCATCTGTGCTCTTTTTGCCTGTCTCTGATCTTTGTTTTTCTCAAAATCAGCTTTCATTTCAGCTTTTCTTTTTTCGTGAAGTGCTTTAATTTTATCTACCTGAGCCTGATTTAAATTTAAATCTTTCTGCATCTGCGCCATATGTTCCTGTTCTCTCTGCTGAAATTTTTCTTTCATTTCCGCTCTTTTAGCCTGTCTGTCCTGAGGTGTCGGAGTTGTTTGCTGTGCCATTGCAAAACTTCCCATTCCGATAAATGCTATTGCTAAAACTAACTTTTTCATTTTTTTAAATCTTTAATTAATTGTTATACATCTTTTTGATTATTGGTTAAAACGAAAGTTAAAAGACAAACCTCATAAAAAATGTTAAATTTTAACATGAATTTTTCAATCATAAAATAAAAAAAAGAGCAGATCATAAATATCTGCCCTCACACCACTTAAATATAATATATGAAAATTAATTCTTTGCAAATCCGGTTCGGAATCCGCTGTTTCCTCTGCTTTCTCCTCCTCTGTTCTGTTCTCTCGGAGCAGCATTTTCACTTCTTCTGAAACCACCGTTATTTCTGAAACCGCCTCCGTTATTTTCCTGTCTCGGAGCTTCTTCTCTTCTTACTTCTCCTCCTCTGAAACCGCCACCTCTGGTTCCGCTGTTGTTCTCCGCTCTTTCATTTCTGAAACTTCCGTTATTTCTTACTCCGTTATCATTTCTGAAAACCGGATTATTGTTTCTGTTTTCTGCCTGATTACGGAAACCACCGTTATTACCGTCTCTTACACCTCCACGGAAACCGTTGTTCGGTCTGTCGCTTCCTCTTACAATATTAAAGGTCGGATTATCATATCTGCGGAATCTGGCTCTGTCTACTCTGTAAATATTGATATTTACATTTCTGTAACGCGGCATTGGTCTGCAAATTCCTGCATAATGCGTTCTTCGGTAATTCTGAAAATAAACTACAGGACTGTATCCTCTGTAATAATTATTCTGGAATACCACGAAAACTCTCGGTCCCATAATTCTTTCCAACGCATAGAATCTATCATAATACCATCTGTCCGGATTGTATCTGTAGAAATTATTCCATGTGGAGAAACTTACATACAGATTATTCAACCTTAAGATCTGGTCTATCTGCCAACGATTCAGCCTGTTTTGGGCAAAAAAGCCATTCCAGTTGATGCTTATAATGCTGTTCCTGTAATCATTGTAATTGGTCTGGTAATAATCCTGTGGATAATAATCCTGCGGATAATTGTAGTAATAATCGTCCGGGAAATAATTCTGATCGTCTTCATCACTGTAATAGCCTCCGTCATTCTGATAATAGCCGTCATCTTCCCAACCATTATTCGGATACTGCTGAGCAAACGATAAAGTCGCCATGCCCAAAGCAAAACTGATTAATATTTTTTTCATTTCTATAGTCGTTAATTGGTTAATATAGTCGAATTTCTACTTCTATCTTTTGGATATAAATAAAAAAAAGAAGTTAAATCTTTCGATCCAACTTCTTTTAATTTATTATTAACTAATTGATAATCAAATGTTAAATTTATATTCTTCCGCTGTCTTTAATCCAATAAGCTATTTTTTGATTGAAATCTTTCTGCTCTTTCAGATCTTCCAGATTAAGATGCATTCTGTATCTCCAGTAATGTGGAAAAACCGCAGGATTATTGATTCTTTCATTATCCATTTTAGGATTCCTAAGATTTTTATCCGTTGCTAAAAACTCCTGAATCGGGAAAATTGCTAACATTGAGTCATTATAAAGATGCTGTTTCATTATAATTTCGGCTAAATGAGGATCCAGTTCTTCCGGAGCTTTTCCATACTGTATCAACTGCTGATTGAAATATTTCTGTGTAAGCGCAGGATCTTCTTTCCACCATTGTCTCAACGTCGAGCTGTCGTGTGAGGAAGCCGTAACAACATTCAGATAGCCTGCATCTTTAGGATTGTAAAAAGGAATATTATCTGAAGGCATTCTCTGCACTTTTAAAGCTATAATCGCGAGTTCATCCATCACAACAGGAACACAGTCCGGAACAAGACCTAAATCTTCTCCACAGATCAGCATTTCTGTAGCATTAAGAATCATCGGAAGTTTCTCCATCGCTTTTTCATACCAAAGATGATCCTGTCTTTTAAAGAAATAGTCGTGATACAGATCGTAGATCGATTTTTTTTCCCAATCCGAAAGATATTTATAAGATTCTGTGTTATAAACATTAAATCTCGGATGATAAACAACCTGCCCGTTTCGTTCTTCAATTAAAAATAAAACATTGGCACAAAGAGAAATCAACTGATCTTCAATCGGACCTCGTGGATTTTTCTTAAAAAAGTCGGCTAATTTGCGCTGTGTATTAAATTCTTCTTTAAATGAATAGGTTCCGTTCTGATTATTATTGATAAACTCAAATGCTTTTCCACTGTTTTCGCCTAAATATTTCCAGAGAATCTGATCATTGATAAAAGGTTTGCAGTATCTGTCGAAATTAAAAGGAATATGTCTCGCATTGAATTCTTCCAGCGTAATAGGAACGGCAGGATAAAAATATCCTAAAATTCCCTGAGTTGCAGAAACCGGCATTCTCCAGATTCTGAAAAACCCTAAAATATGGTCGATTCTCATCGCATCAAAATACTGTTCCAATGCTTTGAACCTGTTTTTCCACCACTTGTAATCATCAGCTTTCATGGCTTCCCAATTGTACGTTGGAAATTCCCAGTTCTGCCCCAATTCTGTGAATTGATCCGGCGGTGCTCCTGCCTGAAAATCCATTCCGAAAAGTTCAGGTTCTGTCCATGCTTCCACAGAATGTCTGTAGATTCCGATCGGCAGATCCCCTTTTACGGAAATTCCGAGGTTATGCGTATAATCAATCGCATCCTTTAATTGTTTATGAAGCTGATACTGAACCCATGCATGAAGCATAGAAGCATCATAATCTTTACTTTTTGCTGAAAAAAATGTAGAAACCTTTCCTGCAATATATTTTTTATGCGTTTTCCATTCGTTGAAATTCGGAGTCTTGTATTTGTCCCTCAGTACACAGAATGCTGCATAAGGAAGAAGCCAGCTCTCGTTGTCTTTGATGAATTTCTTGAAGTTTCTGTCCTTGTAGATCTTTTCTTTATCTTCATTAAAAATGGCAGTCAGATATTTCCATTTTCCGGAAATCATCTTTTCGTAATCGATTAATTCTAATGAATTTAGTTCTGACTTTTCAGCCTGATAATCTTCCATTAAATCTTTCGGTAACGCAATATCGAGATTTTCAAGGGAAATATACTGTGGATGAAGCGCGTAAACAGAAACTGCAGCATAAGGATAGGAATCTGTCCATGAATAATTTGCTGTTGTATCGTTAATCGGCAGAATCTGGATAATTCCGAGATTGGTTTCTTTTGCCCAGTCTGCCAGTTTTTTCATATCAGAAAATTCACCAACACCGAAACCGTCTTCCGTTCTCAAAGAGAAAACAGGAACCGCAACTCCAGCATCGTGATACATCTGATACAGTTTGAATTTGAAATAATGATCCGAAACAATCTGTAAAACGTCCTTCGACTGATTGGGCAGAGCAAATCTATTTTCGCCGGTTTCCACATCAATTACTTTACCTTTACCGGCATCGTAAAGACAGTATTTATATTGAATAAATTCGTTTTCAGGAATTTCCAGAGAAGTTTCCCAAATGCCGAAATCGGTCTGAGACAGATGGATCGCCTTTTCGTAGTCCCAATTTCCTAATGAAGCCGTACTTCCGAATACAACAATCTTCCAGTCCGGATTATAAATCGGAGCTTCTATTCTGAATAAATGCGTATGCTTCTTCAGCACAGAAACTTTTTCCGGCTTGAATGTATTCAGCTTGTTATAGAGAATTTTATTATTGAGGTAGTTTTCAGGGAAATTTTTATTATTCCATTCGTCAAAAACCACAAATTCCTTGTAATTGTGCGGAAAAGTAAGATGATGCGGAACAAACTCCTCGCGAAGAATATTTCCTCTTTCATCGATAAGCTGATAGTGATATGATATGGTTTTGGAAAAGTAATCCACCTCACACTTCCACAATCCGTTTTCTCCGTAAAACATAGCATGAGTCTGATGTACAGAGCCTTCATCTTTGATCATCAATTGCAGATTCTCTCCGACTTTCGCACTGTAACCTACATTAAAGTATAGCTTCATTTATATTTTTTTATAAAAATACATTATAATCCTGAAAAATAAAACTTATTGAATATCAAATATTCATTAAAAAAACCTTTTCAAAATGTCTGAAAAGGTTTCTAAGCTTTATACAAAGTTAAAGATTATTCTGTAACTAAAATTTTCTTGTTTAATAATACTTTTCCGGATTCGTCGGTAATGTTTACCAGATAAGCTCCGCTGATTAGATTTTTAAGATAAACCTGCTGATTTAAAGAACCGTCTTTTACAGATAAATGCTGTTTCATCACATTTTTTCCTGACAGATCAAAAACATTCAGTGTAATGTTTCCTTTTACGGCTTTGTCATTTACATTCACATTAATATACTTTTCATCCACTCTTGTCGGATAAATATCCAGATTGGCGTAAGCATTATTAGAAACGGCTTTATCATTCGCAAAATATTTACTTGCCAAATCATAAATATGCAGATTCTGTTCTCCTCCAAGCGGTTTTGCCTGTAAGGTAGCAAGATTCACTTCATAAAGAGGAGCACCTTTTGCACTTGCAATCACTACTTTTCCTTTTGAATTTACGGCAGATCCGTTTACCGAATAATTTTCAGGAATTCCGGCAATTTTTCCTATGAATTTAGCCTTCATTTCCTTTGGAGAAAGTTTGAAAACATTTCCCGAAGCCGAAAAAACATAGAAATTATTTTCTGCATCGGCAATCATATCTCCTCCGAAACCTGTTTCAATAGTAGTGAAAGAATTTTTTCCGTTGGAAGCGTCATCTTTGATGATTCCCAAATCGTTAACCACATATTGATTTCCTTTTCTGCTGATCTGCAAAAACTGTGTTCCGGAATTGTTGATCGCGTAAATATTTCCGTCGTAACCTGTTGTCATTCTCGTTACATGAGAATTGATGTCACATGAAGTAACTCTTGCCACACTGTTTTCCACCAATGTAATTTCCTTTGTTTTGGCATTTAAAACATAAATATTGGAAGAAAACATCGGCATATACACCAGATTATTATTGTAAGAATCATACGCCAGCGTTGCCATATTTACAGCCTGAGCGTTATTGTAGGTATTTTTATCCTCGGTTACAGCGCCGTTCCTGCTCTGTGAGAAAACTCTTGCAGAAGAATCTGCATTGAAAATCTGTTCTCCGGAAGTTCCGCTTGTTCCGTCGATGGAACGGAAATCATTAAACACAATACTTTGTGTGTCTTTTCCGACCAAAGCAAAAAAATCCTGCTGCGCAGAAGCGTTTGCGCCCATCAACAACAGAAATAAAGGGAATAAATGTTTTTTCATAGTCTATCCATTTAAATTTTTAATCATTTTATTATGACTAAGTTACGTAATTTTTGGATTGGATTTTAATTTTTTTTAGTTTGAAAATAAGGTTTAGGCTAAGTTTTGAAAATAGATTTCTCCTTCGTCGAAATGACAGTATTATGCATAAAAAAACTCCCGCAGATTTTTCAGATTTAGCGGATGATTCTGTAAAAAATCTGCATAATCTGTAAATCTGCGGGAGATATATTAAAAGCCCTGAAGCTTTATTTTAATTCAAAACATAAGAAGTTCCGTCTCTTCCGTCTTTCAGTTCGATGCCTTCAGCAAGAAGTTTATCGCGGATCTGATCGGAAAGTTCGAAATTTTTTGATTTTCTTGCCTGATTTCTCAACTCGATTAAAACTTTCAGGGTCTGATCCAGTTTTTCATTATTGTTTTCCTCAATCGTCTGAAGTCCCAAAACGTCGAAAACCAAAGCATTTAAAGTAGATTTTAAATCATCTAAATCTTTCGTTGAAACAGTTTCCTTTCCATCATTTAAAGCAAAGATATATTTTACCGCTTCAAATAAATGCGCAATTAAAACCGGAGAATTAAAATCGTCCGTTAATGCATCATACGCTTTATTTTTCCATTCTTCAAGACTGAAATCGGATTGTTTTTCATCATTAGGAGTGATGCTGTTCAACACTTTAATGGCTTCCATCAATCTCGTGTATCCTTTTTCACTCGCAATCATGGCATCATTTGAAATGTCTAAAACACTTCTGTAATGCGCCTGCAAAAAGCAGAAACGAACGATGGAAGGATGGAATGGTTTTTCGAAGAAATCATTTTCCCCTGTCACCAACTGCATCGGCAAAATATAATTTCCGGTGGATTTGCTCATACGCTGAGAATTCATCGTTAACATATTGGCGTGCATCCAGTAATTTACAGGAGAAGCATCATTGCACGCTTTTCCCTGTGCAATTTCACATTCATGGTGCGGAAATTTAAGATCCATTCCGCCTCCGTGAATATCGAAAGTTTCTCCCAAATATTTTGTACTCATCGCAGTACATTCCAGATGCCATCCCGGAAAACCTTCTCCCCAAGGCGAATTCCATCTCATGATGTGTGCCGGAGAAGCCTTTTTCCACAATGCGAAATCCTGCGGATTTTTCTTTTCGCCCTGTCCGTCGAGATCACGGGTATTGGCAAAAAGTTCTTCTATATTTCTTTTTGAAAGCTCACCATAGTTTAAGCCTCTTCTGTTGTATTCCAACACATCGAAATACACAGAACCGTTGCTTTCGTAAGCGAATCCTCTTTCTATTAATTTTTGAGTAAGTTCGATCTGCTCTACGATATGACCTGTTGCAGTCGGTTCAATATTCGGAGGAAGCAAATTGAACATATCCAACACTTTATGAAAATCGACTGTGTATTTCTGTACAATTTCCATTGGTTCTAACTTTTCGAGACGAGTCTGTTTAACGAATCTGTCGTTGTTCACGTCGCCGTCGTCGGTAAGGTGACCTGCATCGGTAATGTTTCTTACATAACGAACTTTATAACCCAAATGCATCAAGCTTCTGTAGATGAAGTCGAATGAAAGGAAGGTTCTTACATTTCCCAAGTGTACATTGCTGTAAACGGTCGGTCCGCAGACGTACATTCCTACATTTCCTTCTAAAATCGGCTTGAATATTTCTTTTTCGCCCGCAAGCGAGTTGTATATTTTTAGTTGCATTTTTTTATTTTGATTTAATGATTTTTAAAATTTAGTGTAAAGTTTATTAATTAAAAGATTTTAACCTTTTAACAGCAGCAGGTACAGCAACAACAAATAATGGTTGTTACAAATATCTTGTATGAAACTTTTTTAAATTTTATCATTATAATTTACTTCCAGAAAATTTCAGGTTTAATATAAAAAACAGTATCAATAAAATATAACACTCCTTTTTGTGTAATGACATTTTCGTCATGGAGATCTTCCAGAATAATTCCTAAGGAAGAGTTATAGTAATCATTGTTTCTTATATTTTCAAATCCATTATTACCAAGAAAACTTTTAACTTCTCTGAGATCAGTTAACTGATCTAATTTAACAAATCTTTGTTTAACAACTGCATATAAACTGTCTGAATTCAAATAAAATCCAATTAATTCATATGCTGTATCCGGAAAAAATAATTATTTAAAAGGAGATTATGAAAGTAATCCAGCCATGATTCATAGTAAATAGAATCATTCAGCTTTAAAACAAAACTATCATCTTTCAAATATACTTTTTGCTCCGCTCCTTCTTATACAAACAGATTAAAATCTATCGTATTATACCAAAGGTTGTTAGAATTAATCCAATCGATTAACTCTAATGTTTCTTTTCTTTTGAAATACTTTTCTTTTGAAGCCAGCCTGCCTGTTTCTTGGCTTCTTCTAAGGTAACCGGCGATTGTTTGGATAGTATTTCCATACTTAACTTCGCTCTTTCCTGAAAGGATATATTGGAGTTCATATTTAATATCGTTTAACATTGTTAAAAATAGTACAATTTTTCATTTAATCCAATTTTGCATGGCTTCCTACATAATGCAGAAACTCCTGTCTTGTGATAGGATTGGTTCTGAAAATTCCGCTTAATTCTGCGGTAATGGTAGAACTTGCCGTATCTTTTATTCCTCTGCAATTAACGCAAAGGTGTTTTGCATCGATGATGCAGGCAACGTCTTTTGTTCCTAAAGCTTCTTTCAGGGCATTCACAATCTGCATTGTCAGTCTTTCCTGAACCTGCGGTCTTTTTGCGTAATAATCCACAATCCTGTTGATTTTTGAAAGACCGATTACTTCTCCGTTCGAAATGTAAGCAACATGCGCTCTCCCGATAATCGGCAGGAAGTGATGTTCACAAAATGAATAAACGGTGATATCTTTTTCCACCAACATCTGGCGGTATTTGTATTTATTTGAAAATGTAGAAATTCCCGGTTTGTTTTCTGGAAGAAGCCCCCCGAAAATTTCATTTACGTACATTTTAGCAACACGTTTCGGAGAGTCTTTCAGAGAATCGTCGGTCATGTCTAAACCAAGTGTTTCCATGATTTCCCCAAACAGTTCGGTAATTTTTTCTATTTTTTCTTCCGGTGATTTATCAAAAGCATCTTCCCTTATAGGCGTATGTTCTTTTCCTGTGAAAATATCATCGTCGTTATCCGTAAAATCAACCATTTTTATTTAATTTGCACAAAAATACGGATAAAATCTGTTCGTCATATTTAATTTGGGCGAAAAACATTATCTTTTACCCCCACTATCATTTTACACCATGATTACTGCTGAAGAAGTACAAAACCAATCTCAGAGAAAGGAATTTTTAGAATTTCCGGCAAGGCTTTATCAAAAAGACAAAAACTATATAAGACCCCGAAATATTGATATCGAAGATATTTTTAACCCTCAAAAAAACAGATTTTTTAAAACCGGGGAATGCGCAAGATTTTTGTTTAAAAATAAAGAAAATAAAACCGTAGGCAAAGTTGCGGTTTTCATTAACGAAACGTATCAGCAAAAACAGCCAACCGGCGGAATCGGGTTTTTCGACTGTGTAAACGATCAGGAAACTGCAAATTTTATTTTTGATCACTGCAAAAACTGGCTTCAGCAAAGAGGAATGGAAGCAATGGACGGACCGATTAATTTCGGGGAACGTGACAAATTCTGGGGATTGGTAATTGAAGGTTTTATCGAACCTTTGTACGGAATGAATTACAATTTTCCTTATTACAAAGATCTTTTTGAGAACTACGGATTTAAAATTTATTTTGAGCAGCTTTGTTTTTCAAGACCTATTTTTGCCGAAGTTTCGAGACTTTTTACGGTTATGCACGCCAAACACAGTAAAAATCCCGATCTTTCTGCAAAACCCATGACGAAAAATAATCTGGAAAAATTTGCCAGAGATTTTACGGAAATTTATAATAAAGCGTGGGCTGCACACGGCGAAGGAAAATGCATGCAGGAATCTAAAGTGCTGAAAATGTTTAAAACGATGAAACCGATCATCAATGAACATATTTCATGGTTTGTTTATGAAAATGAAAAACCGATTGCCATGTGGATGAATCTTCCGGATACGAATCAGTGGTTTAAATATCTGAACGGAAAATTCGGGATTTGGGAAAAGCTGAAGTTTCTCTGGATCAAACAGTTTAAGAAGAACGAAAAAATGGTGGGTCTTGTTTTCGGTGTTGTTCCTGAATGGCAAAGGAAAGGTCTTGAAGGCTACATGATTTGGGAAGGAACGCAACATTTGAGAAAACATACAGATTTTAAAGTAACAGAAATGCAGTGGATCGGAGATTTCAATCCTAAAATGATTAAAATTGCGGAAAATCTTGATACCACGATCACCCGAAAATTAGCGACATACCGTTATCTTTTTGACAGAA
>NZ_JAULSJ010000058.1:0-10694 GCF_030518295.1 Chryseobacterium urinae
GGCTAAACTGAAGTCTGTCAGTCAATTTCAGGGATAAAATACCTTTCAGATTAATATTTTTAGAAAACACACTTCAGACCTGAGGAAAATTATACGTTTTTGTTTGTTCCTGAGAAGCAAATTTTTTACTTTTAGCAAAATAATATTTTACAATGCAAGAGACATTAAATTACATCAGCGAAAACAAACAGCGTTTCGTGGATGAATTATTTGAATTATTGAGAATTCCTTCCATTTCTGCAGATCCTGCGTATAAAAATGACGTTTTAAAATGTGCGGAAGTCGTGGCAGAACATCTTAAAAATGCGGGAGCAGATAACGTGGAGGTTTGCCAGACCAAAGGATATCCTATCGTTTACGGAGAAAAAATTTTAAATACAGATTTACCGACGGTTTTAGTATATGGACATTATGATGTTCAGCCTGCAGATCCGTTGGAACTATGGACAAAACCGCCATTCGAGCCGTATATCGAAAAAACAGAACTTCATCCGGAAGGAGCCATCTTTGCAAGAGGTTCGGCAGACGACAAAGGCCAGTTCTTTATGCATCTTAAAGCTTTTGAAGCCATGATGAAAACCAATGCGCTTCCTTGTAATGTTAAATTTATTTTAGAAGGAGAAGAAGAAGTAGGTTCGGTAAGTTTAGGAGACTGGGTGAATGAAAACAAAGAAAAACTTTCTTGTGACTGTATTTTAATTTCAGATACCCATATTTACAGCAACGAGCAGCCTACGGTAACAACAGGTTTAAGAGGATTAAGCTACGTGGAAGTAGAAGTGGAAGGTCCGAATAGAGACCTGCATTCCGGGCTTTATGGAGGAGCAGTTCCAAATCCGATCCACGTACTGTCTAGAATGATTGCAAATCTGATTGATGAAGACGGACATATTACCATCGATGGATTCTATGATAATGTGGAAACCGTTTCAGATTCAGACAGAGCAGATATGAACAAGCTGAAAGATAATCCTGAAGAATTCAAAAAATCTATCGGATTAAACGGTGTGGAAGGAGAAAAAGGATATACTACTTTAGAAAGAACATCTATCCGTCCTACATTAGATTGCAACGGAATCTGGGGAGGTTATATCGGAGAAGGAGCAAAAACAGTAATTCCTTCAAAAGCTTTTGCCAAGATCTCAATGCGTCTGGTTCCTTATCAGACTCCGGAAGAAATCACCGAAAAATTCACAAAATATTTTGAAAAAATTGCTCCTCAAAATGTAAAAGTAAAAGTAACGCCGCATCATGGAGGAATGCCTTATGTTTTACCAACCGATACCAAAGAATTTTTGGCAGCAAAACAGGCAATGGAATCTGCCTTCGGAAAAGAAGTACTTCCATACAGAGGAGGAGGCAGTATCCCGATTACCGCTATGTTTGAGCAGGTTTTGGGAGCAAAATCCGTTTTAATGGGCTTCGGATTAGATTCTGATGCCATCCATTCTCCAAACGAACATTACGGATTATTCAATTTTTATAAAGGAATTGAAAGTATTCCGTTATTTTTCGAGAATTATTCCAAGTAAATTTTAACAATCAATAAATGAGTCCCTTAGATTTTTTTCTAAGGGATTTTTTTTTATATTTAGCATGCTAATAAATTAATTGAAATCTAATTTTTTACTTCCGGAATACTTTCTAATTCCGGCTTTGGATGTGGGGCAATACCGTACTTATAATATTAATGCTTCAGGAAATTCTGTAGCTTATAACTGGGCAATTGATAATTTTAATTTATCTTATTCCAACAATACAATTCTTGCGACTAGAGAAGAAGTTTCTAAAGCAAAAGAAGATATCTTCATCTATCCTAATCCTGCAAAAGATATTGTAACGATTGAAGGTAAAAATAAAATACTTTCAGTATACGTTTATGATCTCTCCGGAAAAAGAATCGATCTTTCTTTAACGGGTAATAAAGTAAATATTTCCGGCTTGGCAACGGGAAATTATGTATTGGGAATTAAAACAGATCAAGGTTTAATTACTAAAAAACTGATTAAAGAATAGAAAAGAAATTGTTTATATTAAAAACGGCTGCATTATCATAAATGCAGCCGTTTTAGTTAAAATAATACATTAAAAATGTGGTATCAGTGTTATATTTTAAATATAATTGTTTTATTTTCAAAATATTATTAATATATTTATAAAACTAAATTTTAATGATATGAGAAAAATTTTACTACTCGGCTCAATTCTGAGCCTGGTCTCAATGAATGCGCAGACCAACATTTACAGCTATGGTTTTGATACCGCTTTCACAAATTGGACAACCTCTAATCAGAGCAGTCCGGTAACCACTTCGGTCTGGACAAAAGCAAACTATGCGACCCCTCTTACAAATCCTCTGTTCGGGAGCGGCAATACCACTACTGTTCCTGTAGGACAGGCAGGAGGTGCCAATTCCTTTGCGTTGGTAAATTACACAAGTACATCAGGAGCGGGGACAATCAGCAACTGGTTATTTACAAATGCGATAGACGTAAAAGATGGAGATATTGTGAGCTTTTATTCCAGAAAGGGAACAGACGGGACGATAGATTATCCCGATCGTCTGGAGCTGAGATAAGCATTGGCAGCCGGTGCGGTTCTTCCTACAACAGGAGCTTCCGCTGTCGGATCTTTTACCAACTTAGGAGTATCTGTGAATCCAAATCTGGCTTCAGGTTTTGTTTATCCTAAAACATGGACCAAATACAGCTTTACCGTTACAGGAGTAGGTGCAAATCCGGTTCCGGTAAGATTTGCCTTTAGATATTACGTTACAGACGGAGGACCAAGCGGAAGCAATTCGGATCTTATAGGAATCGATACTTTTTCTATTGACAGACCTACATTATCTACCAATGATGTTGCCTTAAATGAAAAAAGCATATCTGTATATCCAAACCCTACAACAGATTACATATCCATCAAATCAGTAGACAAATTCAGCAATATCGAAGTTTTTGACATTGCAGGTAAAAAAGTTGAGGTAAAAGTGGAAGGAGATAAGATAAATGTAAAACATCTTAATTCCGGATCATATATCATAAACATGGAATCCAAAGGAAATAAAGTTTCCCAGAAATTCATCAAAAAATAAATTAATTCTATATTATTTTGAAAGCGCTTCGATTCGGAGCGCTTTTTTATTTGAACCAGTAAACTGACAAATGTTAGGCAATAAAAATTACTTTATTTAAAGCATTTTTGTTATTTTTAAGAACTTAAATTTGCAATAATTATGATCGATAATAAAGTAGCATACATCACAGGTGGAACCAAAGGCATCGGTTTCGGAATTGCCAAAATTTTGCTTGAAAACGGAGTTTCGGTTGCATTTTCGGGAAGAAAAAAAGAAGATGTGGAAAAAGCTGAACAGGATTTAAAGCAGATTTCTGAAAACGTTCTGGGAATTGTATCGGATGTAAAAGTTCTTGAAAACGAAGAAAAAGCGGTACAACAGACAAAAGAGAAATTTGGCAGACTCGATTTTGTGATTGCAAATGCCGGTTTGGGAATTTTTAAGCCTGTGGATGAACTTTCTGCTGAGGAATGGAATGATATGATTGAAACGAATCTGACAGGTGTTTTCTACACATTAAAAGCTTCCGTAGAAGAATTGAAAAAAACAGAAGGATATTACATCACCGTTTCAAGTCTGGCGGGAGCCAATTTCTTTGAAAACGGGACGGGCTACAATGCCTCAAAATTTGGCGTAGTTGGTTTCACGCAGGCTGCAATGATTGATTTGAGAAAGTATAACATCAAATCTACGGTAATTATGCCGGGTTCTGTAGCCACGCATTTCAACGGAAATACTCCTTCGGAAAAAGACGCATGGAAAATCCAGCCCGAAGATATGGGGAATCTGGTTTTGGATATTTTAAAAATGAACCCGAGAGTTTTACCGAGTAAGATCGAATTTCGGGCAACAAAACCCGCTAAATAATGACTTTAATGCATTGAATAGTAAAATAATAAGTACTATGCATGCATAATATATTTTTTATTTATATTAGCGAAACATAATTTAACTGAAATTTAAAGTTTCTTTAAATTTTATTGAAGCATAAAAAATAGTACACATGGAACCTAAAAGTTTCATCTGACCATTAAAACAATAAGAACAACATATGAAAATATTAGTTTGTATAAGTAGTGTTCCGGATACTACTTCTAAAATTAACTTTACAGCGGATAAATCTGCATTTGACAAAAACGGAATTCAGTGGGTAATTAATCCTCTTGACGAATTTGCGTTAACAAAAGCAATAAAATTACAGGAATCTCAGGGAGCTACAGTAACGGTAATCAACGTAGGAGATGTTTCTACAGAGCCTGTCGTAAGAAAAGCTTTGGCAATCGGAGCAAACGATGCTGTAAGAGTAAATCTTGATCCTAAAGACAGTTTTTCTACAGCTAAAGAAATTGCAGCAGTTGCACAAAACGGCGGATACGATTTAATCCTTTGCGGTAAAGAATCGATCGATTATAACGGAGGTTCTGTTCCTGGAATGGTCGCTCAGTTATTAAACCAGCCTTTCGTAAACGCATCTGTAGGACTTGACGTAAACGGAAGCGAAGCTACTGCAGTAAGAGAAATTGAAGGAGGTAAAGAAACCATTTCTGTAAAATTACCGGCTGTAATCGCGGGTCAGAAAGGATTGGTAGACGAAAAAGATCTTATCATTCCTAACATGAGAGGAATTATGTCTGCAAGAACAAAACCTTTGCAGGTAGTGGAACCTACTTCTTCTGAGGTGAAAGTTCAGGGAGTTTCTTATGACAGCGTTCCGCCAAGAGCTGCTGTAAAACTGGTTTCTCCGGATAATTTGGATGAATTGGTAAGATTACTTCACGAAGAAGCGAAAGTTATCTAATATTGAGGCTAAGACTGAGTTTTAGATTTAAATTCTAAATCTTAGCCTAAACCTAAACCTTTAATTTTTTAAAATTCAAAAAATGGCAGTATTCGTATACGCAGAAAATATAAACGGAGTTTACAAAAAAGCAGCTTTTGAAGCAGTTTCTTATGCTAAAGCTGTTGCAGATCAGGCTGGAGATACCGTAACGGCGATCTCTGTAAACCCTACAGATTCTTCAGATGTATTGTATAAATATGGAGCATCAAACGTAATCAACATTAAAGACGAAGGTCTTAAAAGTTTCTCCGCTAAAGCTTATGCTCAGGCGGTAAGTGAAGTGGCAAACGGAAACATCATCGTTTTTCCTCACACAACAGATGCTTCTTCAATTGCCCCGATGTTGGCAGTAATGAACGGACATTCTTTAATCACTAATGTATTGGAAGCTCCTGAAAGCCTTTCTCCGTTTCAGGTGAAAAGAAGAGCTTTCTCAGGAAAAGGCTTCATGCATGCAAAAGCAGAAGGAAACGGAGTTATTGTAACGGTTTCTCAAAACGCTTTCGGAGTGAAGGAAAATGCAGTTTCAGGTTCAGAAGAAGTAAAAAATCTGTCTGTTGCAAATGAAGATACTAAAGTAATCTCTCACGAGCAGAGTTCAGGAAAATTAGATCTTAAAGAAGCGGAAGTCGTTGTTTCAGCAGGAAGAGGAATGAAAGGTCCTGAAAACTGGGGAATGGTAGAAGATCTTGCAAACGTTTTGGGTGCAGCTACAGCTTGTTCCAAGCCGGTTTCAGACATCGGATGGAGACCTCACTCAGAACACGTAGGACAAACAGGTAAAGCAATCTCTCCAAATCTTTATATTGCCATCGGTATTTCCGGAGCAATTCAGCATTTGGCGGGAGTGAACTCTTCTAAAACCATCGTGGCAATCAACAGTGATCCTGAAGCACCATTCTTCAAATCAGCAGATTATGGAGTAGTAGGAGACGCTTTCCAGATTATCCCTGCATTAACAGAAAAAATTAAAGCTCTTAAAGGATAAAAAAAAGTGAATTGATAATTGTCAATTATTTCAGATATAAATTTTTAATGGATATCTCGAAAAATTCACTTACAAAGTAAAATTGGCAATGTCATTAATTCACAATTCGCATATAAAAGCCCATTTCGGGCTTTTATTTTTGTCTAAAAAGTAAAAAAAACTTTGAAAAATTAATCTATATTTGTAGCTATGGATTATAAACAGTTAATTATACGCGGGATATCGTACAGCCAGACACAATCCGGGGCGTACGCACTACTATTGGAACATGAAGAAACACATATTAAATTACCTGTTGTTATAGGGAATTTTGAGGCACAATCCATTTCTTTGGGGCTTGAGAAAGACATTCATCCCCCTCGTCCTCTTACACACGATTTATTTACAAAATTTATACATTCTGCAAATTACGAACTTGTATCCGTTATCATCTATCAGATTGTAGACGGCGTTTTCTTCTCAAATATCAACTTTAAAAATAAGGCAACCGACGAAGAGCTTATCTTAGATGCAAGAACTTCCGATGCGGTAGCAATGGCAGTGCGGTTTGATGCGCCTATTTTTACCACACAACAGGTACTGAACGAAGCAGGAATTCTTCTGGAACTGGAAGATGTATCCAAAGAAGAGCAGTCATTTTCCGAAACCGTTCAGGCAGAAGATAATCTGAAATCCATTTCAATGGAAGAATTGCAGAAGTTATTGGATGAAGCGGTAAAAGAAGAAGATTACGATACTGCTCTTGAAATTCAGGAAGAAATCAGGAGGAGAAAGAAAAAAATTGACTAAAAGAGATTATTTATACTGACTTATGAACTTAAAATTACGACTGACCATCTTAAGTTTTCTGCAGTTCTTCGTTTGGGGAGCATGGCTGATTACGATGGCTAATTTTTGGTTCGGTACAAAACATTGGGACGGAGCGCAGTTTGGTGCTGTTTTCGGAACCATGGGAATTGCTTCCATTTTTATGCCGACCATCACCGGAATCATTGCCGACCGTTGGGTAAACGCAGAAAGAATTTTTTCAGCATTACACATTTTATACGGTATTGTGCTTTTCATTCTGCCTCACTCGGCGGATCCCGGTTCTTTCTTTACTGTAATGCTTGTTGCCATGTGCTTTTATATGCCTACAATTGCATTAGCCAATTCAATATCTTATACTATTCTTAAAAACAGTGAGCTGGATGTTGTGAAAGACTTTCCGCCAATCCGTGTTTGGGGAACCATCGGTTTTATTGTAGCCATGTGGATTACCAATCTTACGGGGAACAAAGCTACCGAAGGACAATTTTACATTGCCGGAGCTGTAGCCATTTTCTTAGGAATTTATGCTTTAACATTACCAAAATGTCCTCCACAAAAATTAATAGACAAAGAAGCACCATTGTCGGAGCAATTAGGCTTAAATGCTTTTAAACTGTTCAAAGATTACAAGACAGCTTTGTTTTTCTTATTTTCCATGCTTTTGGGCGCGGCTTTACAGCTTACTAATGCTTACGGAGACGTATTCCTGAGTGAATTTGAACATTTTCCGAAATACGCAGACTCTTTCGTTGTGAAAAGATCTACCATTATTATGTCCATTTCTCAGGTTTCTGAAACTTTATTTATTTTGGCGATTCCTTTCTTTTTAAAGCGATACGGAATTAAAAAAGTAATGTTGATTTCAATGTTTGCCTGGGTTTTAAGATTTGGTTTCTTTGCTTATGGAGTTCCGGAAGGATATGGTTTAGGTTTAATCATTCTTTCCTGCGTGGTTTACGGGATGGCTTTCGATTTCTTTAATATTTCAGGATCACTTTTTGTGGAAACCACTACCGATAAAAAAATACGTTCCTCGGCTCAGGGATTATTCATGATGATGACGAACGGTTTCGGAGCGGTTTTCGGAAGTTATGCAGCAGGCTGGGCAATCGATAAATTCTTCACCCACAAATTTACTACCGCTTCTTCACTGGCAAATTATCTTGAAACAACACCGGACAACCAGACTTTTTTAGGAATTCTGCAAAAGAGTTTCAATTCTGCGGTAAATCCGGACGGAACGTTATCTTCTATTGTAATGGTAAAAGACTGGCATAATATCTGGCTTTCTTTCGCAGTCTATGCGTTGGTTTTAGCTCTTTTATTTGCTGTTCTGTTCAGACACAAGCATACCCCTATTCAGACATCAGATATCAAACATTAATTTTATCGTATTGATAACGAATATATTAAATTGCACTTTCAGAAAAAGTGCAATTTTTTTTGATATTCAGGCAACCCTTTCAAAAATATCTCGTCTTATAAACAGAAACTAATTAATGAAGAATTTAGAAGAGAATTTTAAACTGGCAAAAAAGCAGGATCGGAGAAATAAGAAAACTTTTAAATTAAAATTCTTAAAAGGAACATAGTAGTCATATAAAATATAGCAAGATATTCCAGATAGGTTAAATATTTTTCTTTTTTGGGAGAAAATTTTCTTTAAACACGATCCTCTTAATATTTTCGTGAAAAAAGATTTCACACCCATATTTAACGATCATGCAAAAATTAATAATAAATATGGCGTTCAGATAGGATTGGAGCTGTTATATATCAATTTTTAATATGAATCTTCATCATAGAAAAACACACTTTTTGGAGTGTGTTTTTTTTTGTATTTTGGCACTTTAAGAAATATGAAAAATATTCAGTTATTAGGATTGGTGTTGGTGGTTGCAGGAAGTTTTCTGCCGCTCGTTCACGTTCCCATCATCGGAAACTGGAACTATTGGAAGCTCGATCATTCTCTGGCAATAATCTGTTGGATTTTGTCTGCTGGAGCCCTGTTTGGTATTGCAAACAATAATGCAAAAGTTTCGAAGATTTTTGGAGTTCTTTTAGCCGTCCTGTTTATTTTTACACTCATCGCTGTAAAACTTCAGGCTTCAGATTACTTCAGCTTTATGCCGTTTAAATCCTGGCAGGATAAACTGGCAGGAATTGTAAAGTTAAAATGGGGCTGGATCTTAGAATTTTTAGGAGCATTCATGATCATTTTGGTTAAAAATAATAAAGTAAAAGCATAATTCACGTATGAATTTTTTTAAAATATTTTCGATCGGAGTATTTTTTTTGGGTGCATCTTACGTAAATGCACAGACGAAGGTAACAGCAAAAAATAAACCTGTTGACAATCCTGCAAAATGCGCCAACATCAAAGAAGGAAAATTCTTTAGAATGAATTATCCTCCCAATCTTTGGTACATGACCGTAAAAGATAATATACAGACCGAATATTATAACGACGGTAAAGATTTTATAAAATTATCCATGGTTTTTGTAGGAGACTGCGATTATAAATTAGTCGTTGTTGAAAAAAGCGAAAAAGAACATCCCATAAAAGTTGGCGATGTTTTAAGCAATAAAGTTCTTGCCACGCAGGATAATTATGTAAAAATTCAGTCAAAATTCGAGAACGATACCTACGATTTTGTATTGGTAAAAGTAAAAGAAAATAAAAAATAAACAGCCGGATCATATAATTCGGCTTCAACTAAACGTAAAAAATAGAATTATAAAAAATGAAAGAAGTATTCATCGTTTCCGCAGTAAGAACTCCGATGGGAAGTTTTTTGGGAAGTTTATCAGCAGTTCCTGCAACTAAACTGGGAGCAGTTGCTGTAAAAGGAGCATTAGACAAAATCGGTATGGATCCTAAGCAGGTTCAGGAAATCTATATGGGGAACGTATTACAGGCGGGAGAAGGACAGGCTCCGGCGCGTCAGGTTGCTTTGGGAGCAGGACTTTCAAATGAAACACCTTCTACTACGGTAAATAAAGTTTGTGCATCCGGAATGAAAGCAGTTTCTATGGCTGCACAGGCAATTAAAGCAGGAGATGCAGACGTAATTGTTGCAGGAGGGATGGAAAATATGTCCTCAGTTCCACATTACTATAACGCAAGAAATGCGGCAAAGTTGGGCGATGTAAAAATGCAGGACGGAATGGTTCTGGACGGACTTACTGACGTTTACAACAAAGTTCACATGGGAGTTTGTGCAGAAAAATGTGCAACAGATTACAGCATTTCAAGAGAAGAGCAGGATAATTTCGCCGTAGAATCTTACAAAAGAGCAGCAAAAGCCTGGTCTGAAGGTAAATTTGCCGATGAGGTTATCCCTGTGGAAATCCCTCAGAGAAAAGGAGATCCTGTCATTTTTGCAGAAGATGAAGAATATAAAACCGTAAATTTCGACAGAATTCCTTCACTTCCTACAGTATTCAAAAAAGAAGAAGGAACAGTAACGGCAGCAAACGCTTCTACATTAAACGACGGAGCTTCTGCTTTAATCCTTGTTTCTAAAGAAAAAATGGAGGAACTGGGACTTAAGCCTTTGGCAAGAATCGTTTCTTACGCAGATGCAGCACAGGCTCCTGAAGATTTTACAACAGCACCTTCAAAAGCTTTACCCATTGCGCTTAAAAAAGCAGGTTTAGAGCTTACAGACATCGATTTCTTCGAATTCAACGAAGCTTTCTCTGTTGTAGGTTTGGCAAACAACAAAATCTTAGGGCTGGATGCTTCTAAAGTTAACGTGAACGGTGGAGCTGTGGCAATTGGTCACCCTCTTGGAAGTTCAGGATCAAGAATCATTGTTACTCTCATTAACGTTTTGAAGCAGAATAACGGTAAATACGGTGCCGCTGCAATCTGTAACGGAGGTGGCGGTGCTTCTGCAATCGTTATCGAAAATATTCAATAATCATTGATATTGATACATTCAGAATCCGGAAGTTTTACTTTCGGATTTTTTTTT
>NZ_JAULSJ010000059.1:0-9712 GCF_030518295.1 Chryseobacterium urinae
AATCAATGAACAATTGATTTTTTCTTTGCCTAAATTAGCAAATTGACAAATCGGTTTGTTTTATCAATCCTCTTTCGATTTCATATTCTTCCCATCCGAAATATGAAGCCTGCGGAAAATAAATCCGGAGATGATCGTTAGAATTCCGACAGTAAGAAAAGTAAATCGGAAAGCGTTGTGGATTTCTCCGTGAATAAGATCAGTATTTTCGAAAATTTTAAGTACAATTAATCCGAAAGCAATTCCGAATCCGATGGCTAGCTGCTGATTAACGGATATAAGTGAATTTCCGCTGCTGGTCTGAAAATTTCGCAGATCCGCAATAGAAATCGTATTCATGGAAGTAAACTGGATGGAATTAAAGAATCCTAAAATGGAAATAATAGGAATAAACCAATACAGTGACGTATTGATATCGGGAATTGCCAGAAGACAGATCAGCGTTCCGATAATAAAAGTATTCGTCATTAAAGTCTGTCGGTAACCAAAACGGTCTAAGATTTTTATCACATACGATTTTCCGAACATTGCAGTTAAAGCCATCGGAGCGATGATCCATCCGGAAGTTACCGCCGATTGTTTGTACGCAATCTGAATCATCAACGGTAAAAGCAACGGAACAGAGCTGATTCCCAATCTGGTGGCAAGATTTCCGACAATTCCCACTCTGAAAGTTCTTACCTGAAACAAATTTAAAGGGAAAATAGGACTTTCATCACGTTTGGCGTGTCTGTAATAGTAGTAGAGACAAAGAAATCCTAGAATGAAAATGACCAGAACCGGTGTTGTATTCTGCATATCTCCGAAAAGTTCCAAAGCAATGGAAAGCAGGAGAGAGGCTGCTGCAAAGATCAAAAATCCTTTCAGATCAAAATCTACATCTTTGGATGTATAATTGGGCATGAATTTTATGCCTAAAACAATTCCCAGAATTCCAATCGGGATGTTAATTAAAAAAATCCAGTGCCACGAAAGATAATCTACCATATAACCTCCCACCAAAGGGCCGAGAACGGGACCGATCAGTGCAGGAATAATGGCAAAGTTCATCGCTTTTAATAATTCGCTTTTATCGAAAGTTTTAATTAAAGCTAATTTTCCGACAGGCGTCATCAAACTTCCTCCAATCCCCTGAATGACACGGGAAATAACGAGCTGTGTAAGATTTTGAGACATGGCACAGAACAGAGATCCCAGACTGAAAAGAATCAGGGAAAATATAAATACTTTTTTGGTTCCGAAACGGTCTGCCAGAAATCCGCTTGCCGGCATAAAAACGGCTAATGTAAGTACATAACTGATGATGGCGTTCTGCATATTCAGCGGAGATTCCTGAAGATCTTTTGCGATGGAAGGCAGGGAAGTATTCAGAATAGTGGAATCCAGCATCTGCATGAAGATAGCCGTTGCAAGAATCAGCGGCAGAATTTTTTTAACTGAATTTTGAGGCTGCGAAAGTGTTTCTGACATGTATTTTTACTGGAAAAGCTTCCAGATTTGTTTGGTTCAAAAAAAATGAGAATGTAATTTTCAGAGCAATTTTTATTCCTTTTAATAAAGAGAAGATGTTAATCGATGGATTAAGCTGTTATTTCCACGAACGAGAAATCTATTTGCCGCAATATTTTTCCTGATACTCCTGAACTGTTAGCTATTTTGATTTTTTTTGATGTTATCAATAATAATATTTATAATATTCTATTTTCTTAAATTTTACGAGCAATTGTGAATATTCGTGCAAAAATTTGTGTCATTTATGTTAAAAATATTCCAACAAAAAAGTCCTGCGAAACTTCACAGGACTTTTTAATTTATTTTCTTGGTTTTTCAACCCCTTTCCACTCTTCGCCGGCTTTTCTGTATTGGCTTAATTCGAAAGTTTTGAAATCTTTTGTTTTGTATTCGATGTTATCTGTGTTTTGCTCAAACGGCATGATGTAGTAGAAATCTGCATCTGTTCTGTCCGTTTTTGTACCTTTTTTCACAGAAGGAACATATTTTGAGAATTTATAGCTTGGAAGATACTGCTTCACTCTCGCATAGAACGCTTTATTTTCTTTCTCTTCAGGAATAATGTCTACGATATTGAAATCGTCTTTTTCTTTATTAATCCAAAGATAATAGGTTTTATCTTCTCCTGTATTTCTGTTGTTGGAGTTGAAAGCATAAAGCTCTTTCGGAACCAGTTCTTTGATCTTTTCTGCATCAACTTTTGTATAATACTGTCCTTTAGAAGGATCTACATACGTTTCCAGATTGTACATTAAAACAGAATTGTTATCCAGATTTTTGTTTTTGAAATACTGGTTTAAAGATAATTCTGCGGTTTCTCTAAGTTCTTTACCTCTTGCATCCAGTTTTTTAGTCGGATTCTGAGGATTCACTTTTTTTACAAATTCATATAAAACTTTCGGTTTTATATCTTTAAGATGAGGATACGTTTTCAGTTGTTCCGCTTTTACCAGCCAGTAATATTGTTGGTAGAAGTCGTCTTTATCGCCATCTTTCACACTTTTATACACCATTGCCAGTTTTTTGGAGCTAAGATATTTACCATATTTTCCCTGTCCGAAAGCAAAAGTCATGGATAATAAAGCAAATAAGATAGTAATGTTTCTTCTCATTTTTTTATAATTGATATTTTCGTTTTCCAAATATAATTATTTATTAGATAATATATTTGATTAACGGTTAAATTCTGACAATATTATTAAGGTAAATGCAAAAGAAAATCCTGTATTGCTACAGGATTGATAAATTTTTATGTAAAGTTTAGATTTTTAGAGTTCAGGATTTCGTTTCAGAATGCTCATCTTCTATTTGTTAACCAAAAATAGGGAATAATAAAAAATATCTCAAAAACTCAAAAAACGCTCACACTCTCATACTTCCGAATCTACTCACCATAAGACGTTTCATGCACTTTTACCGCTCTTCCGCTCGGATCGTTCATGTTTTTGAACGCTTCATCCCATTCCAGTGCAATTGGCGTAGAACACGCAACCGAAGGAACCGAAGGAACTGTTGCAGCCGCAGTTTCACTTGGGAAATGCTCTTCAAAAATTGTTCTGTAACGGTATTCTTCCTTGTTTTGAGGCGTATTTAAAGGGAATCTGAATTTTGCATTTGCCATCATTTCGTCCGTTACTTCTTTTTCAGCAACCGCTTTTAAAGTATCAATCCATGAATAACCAACTCCATCCGAAAACTGCTCTTTCTGTCTCCAGACAATAGATTCCGGAAGAATATCTTCGAAAGCTTTTCTCAGAACCCACTTTTCAATTTTTCCTTCGGAAGCACTTACCATTTTATCTTTTGGATTCACGGTCATGGCGATATCCATAAATTCTTTGTCTAAGAAAGGAACTCGCCCTTCAATTCCCCAACTCATCAACGCTTTGTTGGCTCTTAAACAATCATACAGGTGAAGTTTTCCTAATTTTCTTACGGTTTCATCATGGAATTCTTTCGCATTCGGAGCTTTATGGAAGTATAAATAACCACCGAACAGTTCATCTGAACCTTCTCCCGAAAGCACCATTTTAATCCCCATCGATTTAATCACTCTTGCCAAAAGATACATCGGCGTAGAAGCTCTCACTGTCGTTACGTCATACGTTTCCAGATGATAAATAACATCACGAACCGCATCCAGACCTTCCTGAACGGTAAAATTAACTTCATGGTGAACCGAACCGATGTGTTCTGCTGCTTTCTGAGCTGCTGCCAAATCCGGCGATCCTACCAAACCTACTGCAAAACTGTGCAATCTCGGATACCACGCTTCCTGTGTATCTCCGCTTTCCACTCTCTGTCTTGCAAATTTTGCCGTAATCGCAGAAATTACGGAGGAATCTAATCCGCCTGAAAGCAAAACTCCGTAAGGAACGTCGCTCATCAATTGTCTGTGAACCGCATCTTCCAGTCCTTTTCTTAATTTCTCAATATCCGTTTTGTTATCTTTTACGGCATCAAAACTTTCCCAGTCTCTTTTGTACCACTGCTGAAGTTCGCTTCCGTCTTTGCTGTACACCAAATGTCCCGGTAAAAAAGTTTCAATGGTTTTGCAAACTCCTTCCAGCGCTTTCAGTTCTGAAGCAACGTAATAGTTTCCGTTTTTATCCCAGCCGTGATATAGAGGACAGATTCCCATGTGATCGCGTGCAATGAGATACACATCATTTTCTGTATCATATAAAGAAAAGGCAAAAATACCGTTTAATTTTTCAACAAAATCTTTTCCGTATTTTTGATATAAAGCTAAAATAACCTCACAGTCTGACTGTGTCTGAAATTCATAATCAGGAAATTCTTCTTTCAGTTCTCTGTGATTGTAGATTTCACCGTTCACGGCAAGAACTATTTTTCCGTCTTTGGTAAATAATGGCTGTTTTCCCGAAGTAGGATCTACGATCGCAAGTCTTTCATGAGAGAAAACCACTTTATCATTCTGGAATACTCCGCTCCAGTCCGGACCACGGTGACGAATTTTTTTAGACATTTCAAGAACCTGAGGTCTTAACATTTCAGTTTTTTGTTTGGCGTCAAACAAACATACAATTCCACACATTTTTTTTTTCATTTAATTTGAAACAAAAGTAGAATAGTGGTTTAAAAATAACAATAAAAATTTTAAATAAGTTAATATTTTTAATTAATTAGTTTGAAATGAAGTAAAAATTTAATTATTTTAAATTGAAAATATGATTTTAGTTGATTTTTTTAACTCAGATCTCTAATTTATTCATTACATACGAAATTATTATGAGATATTTCTTAATGTATGGTAATTTATTCTACAAATTTTAACCCTTACTTTGTGGCTCGAAATAATTTTTTTTCATCATTTGTGTTTTTACCTTCTTGCAATTCAGTTTGCGAGAAGGTTTTGTTTTTATTCGGAACCTAACAGAACTCCTGAAACGTTCCACGAACTGAAGCTTGTTCCTTCGGTTGCGCCCTGCGGAATTTTTACCTGAATGGTATGTTTTCCGGCTTTTAAATCTCCAAGCTGTATAAAATTGGGATTAGTAACTGTTCCAGGACACCAGTTAGATCTGCTGAGATCTGATGAAGAAAGTCCGTCCGGAAAATTTCCTGAAGCCGGATTATAAAGACGATAAGATCCGCAGTCGGTTCTCCATGGCACGAAAGAAAAAGTCATTTTTCCGTCTAAAAAGATCGAGTTGGCTTTGGGTACAAATTCATCGCCGTTTTCCCAGCCTCCATGACCGGTTGTTGTATATTTCAACTGGGCATTTTTCAGATCCTTTTTTAAAGTAAACTCTACAAATAGCCCTTTATCATTATTAAACATGGTAGAATAGTCCTGTCCCGCCATTTCCATAATGTTTAAAGTGTTGAATAAAGGAATAACCGTATTGTTTTTATAAACGGTCTGATCGCTTTTGTGAATGGTGATTTCCAGACTTACTTTATGACCGCCTTTATCGTAATTTCCAATGAATGTTCCGATCCATAATTCCTTTTCAGAAAGAGAAGGTTTAAGGTCTGTAATATCTTCACGATACGGACTGATCGTTTGCCAGTTTTTATCTTTTAACTGAATATGATTAAACTTATTGATTCCGAAAGCCGTGAAAAATCTCATCATTTCTACCGCGGGATTGTAATTTTCCGTTGCTGTAATTCCGTAATACTGTTTTCCGTTTCCGTTCTCATACACTGGAAGTGTCTTTACGCCTTTTTCCAGTCCGTCGAAAAAAGACTGCGATTTGTCCTGCGGTACAAAAAATACGGTTCCGGTTCTGTCGTAAGCATCGCCGTTGGATTGTTGTTTTAATTCAACGAAAATATTTTCACCTTCAGAAATTTTCGGGAACTTAATTTTTTTCAGAATAATGGTTCCGTTTGCGAATCTTTTTATGTTTTCATCAGATTTAGATTCATCTGAAAAATTAATGGTTTCATGATCAAAAACTTTAAGGGTAGTGAATCTGCTTTTCCACAAAAGATCTCTGTAACCTAACTGATCGGTTGAATTAATCGATCCTTTCAGAATAGCATCAATGTCAGTTTTCTTAACTTTTTTAATCGATTGAGCGGTGATCAGTGAGTTTTTATTTCTTTCAATTTCCAGAACAAAACCCAGATTTTGCCCGATTACAGAAGGTCCTCCCTGAATTTTCAGATCGTTGGTGTACCAGACTTCAATGGTATTGGAATTGATTTTGGTAACTGCTTTTTTGCAGGTATAGCCTAAAATTTTCTTGGTTTCATTGGTAAGTTCAAAAGTCTGTTTTGCCACAGATTCTTTGTCTGAAGTTGAAATAATTTCGTCAGATTTTAAAAACGCATAAGAAATCACCGTATTCATCGGTTTTTCAATTTTCGTAATTTCGAAAGGGAAATCTGCTTTTTGTTCTCTGATTTTGTTATTCAGGATAAAATTTCCCTTTTCATTTGCCCAGACTAAAGTGGGAGACTGTTCCGTTAAAACTTTTCCGTTGGATGAACTGAGGTACTGTACTTCGTACGTCTGTGCAAAAGATAAACAGCATAAAAAAGTAAAGAAGCTTACTAAAATTCTTAGATGCATAATTTGAAATGGTTTTAGCAAAGATAATTCTTTAGAAATTCATTTTTTAACCACAAAAGCTACAAAAGATTAGCAGAATTCTTATTTAACCTGACTTTGGGGTAAATCTTCTTAACCGCAAGGATTAAACAAAGAGATTTAATTATCAAAAATTCAGCTTTTAAGATATACAAAGGCGTAAAACTTATCAAAGTAATACCATTTTTGTCTTTTTTAAATAAACGAAGTGTCTTTGTTTAGCTTACCAACTTTCAATAAGTAAAAAAATCTTTTGTTTTTCTCTGTGATAAATTAATATGATGCTATAAGCCAATTATTTAAATTTATTTCTTATCCCGAACTGAAGTTGTTTAAGTTACTTGACAGAGATGAAAAAGACCACAACAGTTTTTAAACATCTTTGATTTTTATTCTTTTGAGAACGTTAAAAATCTCGTTACAATTGTCTTTTGTAATGAAGAGTATAACAAAAAAAACTACCCTGAAAAGAGTAGTTTTGTTCATTATATAAAGAATGTTTTTTAAGAAACTCTTTCAATTAAAGCCATATAGAATCCGTCATAGCCTTCACTTGGCATTACTTTTTCGTCTTTAATCATTTTAAAGTTCGGATTGTTTCTGATGAATTCATCAACCTGCAAATTATTTTCAGAAGGTAGAATAGAACACGTTGCGTACACCATTTTTCCTCCTTTTTTAAGCATTTTAGAATAATCCTGAAGAATCTGCTGCTGTTCAATTTTAATTCTGTCGATAAAAGCCTGATCGATTTTCCATTTGCTGTCCGGATTTCTTTTTAAAACGCCCAAACCTGAACATGGAGCATCGATCAATAATCGGTCTGCTTTTTCATGAAGTCTTTTGATTACTTTATTATCAGAAATCATGCGGGTTTCAATGTTGTGCGCTCCGGCTCTTTTTGCACGTCTTTTCAGTTCGGCAAGTTTCCATTCGAAAATATCCAGTGCGATGATCTGTCCTTTATTCTGCATCAAAGCGGCTAAGTGAAGCGTTTTTCCTCCTGCACCTGCACAAGCATCTACAACTCTCTGTCCTTCCTTTACATCAAGGAAATACCCGATTTTTTGAGATGATGCATCCTGAACTTCAAACAATCCTTCTTTAAAAGCAGTCGTCAGGAAAACATTCTTTTTTTCCTCCAATTGTACTGCATCCGGATAATTTTTAATAGGATAAGAAACGATGTTTTCATCAGAAAGATCAGAGATAAGCTCTTTCGTTGTTGTTCTCAGAGAATTTGCTCTTAAAACCGTCGGAGCCTGCTCGTTTAAAGCATACATTTCTTTTTCCCACTTTTCACCGAGTTCTTTTTCTAAAGTTTCGGCAAGCCATTCCGGAATAGAATGCTCGATTGCTTTTGTAGGAACGGTTCCTTTTTTCAGTTTGGTAAGAATGTCGGCGATTTTTATTCCGTCAAATTCTTCAAATTTTTTATAGTTCGTTTTGCTCCAAAGAAGATAAGCAATGATTAATTTATAAATATTGTTGGGCTTTACACCTTCCCCCATGTAATATTCAAGGCGTTTTTTCCAACGGATGATGTTATAGAAAATCTCAGAAACCACTGCTCTGTCCTGGCTTCCCCATTTTTTATTCGCTTTCAAAAGTCTTTCGATTACTTTATCGGCGTATTTATTTTTTTCGAAAAATGTTTCCTGCAAAGCATCGTGAATTCCGATTGCCAGGTTTCTGTGTATCAATTCCATAAAATTGGGTTCTGCTATTTTGAATCTGCAAAAGTACGAATTTCTGCTGAGAATTTCTGTCTCAAAATTTTAGTCTGTGAATTCAAAATTTTGCTTTGGGCTTTCTCTGTGGTTGGAAAAATAGAAAAACAACTGAATAATAACCAAAACAACGATCATTATAAGCTGCGAATTGGCTTTATCTGATCTTTCTTTGTTGATTTTCTGATATTTGTAAATCTGGGATTTTGAATATTCTTTAGATTCATTTAAATTCTGAAAATGGTCGACTTGGGAAATTTCTTCATCAACAAATGTCATTGTGTAATTAGGAATTAAGGCAACCTCATTAAATATCTGAACAAATAACCTGAAAAACAGGACTAAAGAAATAAAAATTAAAAATCTACGTGTATATCTCATGTTATTAAATTTTAATTGAAGATATTAAAAAATTAACTTTGCAAAAAATTAAAAATATGAGTGATACTGTACTTTGTCCAAAATGCAGCTCCGAGTTTACTTATCCGAGCGATAATATGATGGTTTGTTCCCAGTGTTTCTACGAATGGAATCCCGAAGAAGAAAGCGCAGATGCATCAAATTCAGGGAAAATCTTAGATTCTAACGGAAACGAGCTTCAGGATGGAGATTCTGTGGTGGTTATTAAAGATCTTCCCGTAAAAGGAGCTCCAAAACCTGTAAAAGCAGGAACAAAAGTTAAAAATATCCGTCTGAGACCGGACAGCGATCATAATATCGACTGTAAAATCGATGGTTTCGGTTCTATGGCACTGAAATCTGAATTTGTGAAAAAGGCTTAATTTTTAACAAATTTCAGCATTTAAATTTTTGTAATGCAGAACATTTTAAGGAATATTGCTGCAAGTGTCATAGGATTTATTTTATCCTGCATTGCTTTCCTTATGTTTTTTAAAATAGAAGGTCAAGGTGGTGTTCTGGCATTGGTTTTTATATTTTTACTGTATGTTATCTTACTAATATATAGTCTGGTTACAGAAAATGTTTTGTTTTTTCTATATAAAGGTAATTCCGAAAATGCTTTTGGGGTTACTTTTTCTATGCTTTTTATTTTTTCGGTTTTTTATTGTGTCTATTCAGAAGATTATAAACAAGTATTAAATGCTGTTTCGTTATCTATATTCTTTTTACTTCAAATTGGAGGATTTTTCTATCAGAAGAAGAAAATAAAGCAATAAAAAAAGGAAAGAATTGGACAGTGTAATCTTTCAAGAGACGGCATTGTTTGTCTAGAATAAACGGATTTCGTCTCAGGAGGCAGAAAGAGTATTAACCAAAAATTTCCTTATGCTGTTGATATACAAATGTAAGAAAAAGTTTTAAACCTGATTCTTATGTTTGTATATTTTTTTATCCACAAATCCACAGTAAGTTATGTAAAATGTGATGATTATAAAGTTTTTAG
>NZ_JAULSJ010000006.1:0-169161 GCF_030518295.1 Chryseobacterium urinae
TAAACAACTTCACAATTAAAGAACACAACATTTTGATAAATTTTAAGCTCATTTTTTGATCTTTTCATTTTAAATAAAAATTCATACAGATTCATCTTTTATTTTTGATTTCAATCAAACTTAAATATAAACTTAACGAGATTTTAACCAATCTCCGTTTAATTTTTTATAACAAAATAGCTTTTCAGTACTTATATTGATTTTTTGGTAATCCAAAATCATCAGCTTTAATTAAGGTTATACGATTAAACAATTTTCAACAAATCACACCAATCATTGAACAATAAAGTGTTTTAAAACTTTTTTCAAACAAATTTCACAACAAAAAGATTTAATTTAAATATTTATATATATTTGCGTGTAATCGATTACACATTGTTAAATTTATTTTAAAACTATTAAAACATTATTAATCATGAAAAAGCTCTTATCTTTTTTTATTCTGGCTTTCGGCTCTTTTCTGCTGAATGCACAGGTAACGATTACACAGGCTACAGGATGGCTGGAAACAGCTTACGTAAAATGGAATCCTGTAAGCGGAGCCGATAGCTACAGAGTATATTACACAGGCGGCGGTTTTACCAACAAAATAATTGATAATCAGTTAATCAGAAATTACGGTTCTTACTTTCGTGCAGATATTTTAGGATTAAGTCCCGGAAACTACACCATAAAAGTAGCTCCTGTTACAAATAATGTGGAAGGAACTGCCACAGTTTCAGGTTCGGTTACCGTTCTTCCTCATGACAGAAACGGTTTTGCACACAGCAGCGGAAGAATTCCCGGTGCTTACAATCTGGACGGAACTTTAAAAGCCAATGCCGTTGTTCTTTATATAACTCAAAATAATAAAAATACGGTTTCGCTTAATGTAACGGGAGCTACCGCGAATCCATGTGTTGGTTTGCAGACGATTCTGGATGGTTTTAAAAAGGGATATGACACACGTCCTCTCGCCATCAGATTTATAGGAAACATAACCGATCCCAGTTATCTGCTAAACGGAGATGCGGTTGTAGAAAATAAAAATATCGCTGCAAGTTCAATTACTCTGGAAGGTGTCGGTTCGGATGCCCTGATCAACGGATGGGGAATCAGAATTAAAAATGCCACCAATATTGAAGTCCGAAATCTTGGTTTTATGCTGACTGATGCTGCGGAAGGAGACAATCTGAGTTTACAGCAGGATAACAGTTATATCTGGGCGCACAATTGTGATCTTTTCTACGGAAAACCGGGAGGTGATGCAGATCAGGCAAAAGGAGACGGTGCGCTGGATGCAAAGAAATCTACCTACATTACTTTTTCCTACAACCATTTCTGGGATAACGGAAAGAGCTGTCTTCTGGGTTTAAGCGAAGGAACGACTTCGGGATTGTACATTACTTATCATCACAATTGGTTTGATCATTCAGATTCCAGACATCCGAGAGTGAGGTATTATTCTGCCCATGTTTACAACAATTATTACGATGGAAATTCTAAATACGGAGTGGGTTCTACATTAGGCTCTTCGGTTTTTGTAGAAGGAAATTATTTCAGAAATGCCAAATATCCCATCCTGATTTCCAAGCAGGGAACTGATGTTGCCAATGGTGCAACCGGAACTTTTTCAGGAGAAAACGGAGGCGTTGTAAAAGCTTTTAATAATTTTATGACGGGACAGACTGCTTTCATTCCTTACAATTCTTCCACAGCAGCAAGCCATTTTGATGCTTATGTGGCTTCCTCGAGAAGTGAAGTTTTAGGAACCAACATTAAAGCATTACAGGGAAACGGAACGTACAATAATTTCGATACGGACAATACTTTGTATGTTAACGCTCTGGTTCCGGATGCTCCAGCAACTGCAAAAGATAAAACGACACAATACTCCGGAAGAGTTTCCGGCGGAGATATTAACTGGACTTTCAATAACGCTGTTGATGATACTTCTGATGCCGTAAATACAGGATTGATGGCTTTGCTGCAAAATTATACGTCTTCGCTTGTATCGGTGCAGGGAGAAACTGCCGCTCCGGTAAGCTCACAGACTTTAACGATTGCCTCCAATAATGATCAGACCGTAGCTTCGGGAAGCGCAATAGCTCCGATGATATTTACATGGGGAGGAACAGCATCCGATGCTACGGTAACAGGACTTCCGGCTTCGGGAATCAGCTTTGTTAAAAATACTACGGCAAAAACAATTACTGTTTCCGGAACACCGACTGCGGATCTGGATTTTACGATAACCACAATCGGTTCTTCGGGAACTCCGGTCTCAGGAACAGGCAGTATTTCGATTACGCCAACAGGAACCAATCCGCAGGGAAATGAAATTCACAATTTCACAACATCCAATTTAACGAGTTCGTTCTATACCTTTACGTCTGCAAACATGAATTCTACGGATGGTTCTGCAACCTATAACGGATTAACTTTAACGAAGAGATTAAAGATAGAATCTGCAACGGGAATTACTTATACAACTACTGCTCCGTCCTCGCTTACGCTTGTATTCGATCCTTCTTTTGGAGGAACAATTAAGGTGGATAATGTTTCTTATACCGCTTCTTCAGGAATCGTGAACGTTTCAAATATTCCGGCAGGTTCGCATTCCATCACCAAAGGAAGTGTGGCAAATTTATTCTACATTAAAACAGAATATGCTTCTGCCACTATTTTAGCAACCCAAGAGAATAAAGTATCACAGAGATTAACCATTTATCCGAATCCTGTTGAAAATTCTTTCAGCATATCATCCACAGATGCCGTGGAATGGATCACTATCATTAACAACGGAGGCGAAATCTTAAAGACCATCAGAGGAAATGTAAAAAATGTAGATATCCGCGAACTTAACAGCGGTATTTACTTTGTTCAGATCAAAACCAATAAGGAAATGATTTATCAGAAGATCATTAAAAAATAAATAAAATCAGGTCATTAACATTTTGTTGAGCCGTCTCATTTCTGGGGCGGCTTTTTATTTTGAATGTAAAGGTTTATTTCTGAATTAATTCTGAAATGATGCAAGGCTTAATCTGCATTGAAAAAAACGATTAATTATTGAAGCATCTTAAGTAATTTTATTGATAAAAATGAAAGAAATTCAAGGCTAAAATATTCGGTATCCAAGAAAAAATACTGAATATTGAGTCTTTTGATGTCAAAATTCAGTCTTTTATATTCTTTGTTGAGTGTTTTTGCCTCACTGAAGAGTCTTTTAAGGTGAATTTTGATTCTTTCACTATCAAAAATCAGTCTTTTACACTCAATTTTCAGTATAAAAGACTGGTTTTACACTCAATTAAAAGGTTTTTATCTGTCTTGAAGTTCAATAAAAAAGCAATGAACCATATAATTCATTGCTTTTAAATTTATCTGTAAGGAATCTTTATCCAATTCTTTTCTTCACAAAAATCTCATACCCCAAATAAATTAAAGGAAGCGACATGATTCCCAGATACATTGAATTTTCAATCGCCGCCTGTGGCTGATTGGCAACGGCGTAAATAAGACCGAAAAACGCTCCTCCTAAATGGGCGGCGTGACCGATATTATCGTTGTGATTCGGATTCAGCATCATATAAACAGAATAGCTGAAATACACAAGACCAAATATATATCCCGGAATTCCGATAGGAATGAAAAACATATAGATTTCTAGATGCGGAATCAAGGCAATGGATGCGAACAAAATTCCCGAAACTCCTCCACTTGCTCCAATGGCGGAATACCAAGGCTGTCTTTGATAAACAAATAGCGAAAACATATTTCCCAGTAAAATTGATCCGAAATAAATGATCAGAAAACCTAAATTTCCAAATCCCTGAATAACAACCGGACCGAAAAAATACAGGGTAAGCATATTAAATACCAGATGCATAATATCGGCATGCAGAAACCCTGAAGAAAGCAAACGGATGTATTCTTTCCTGTTAAATATGGCGCCTACGCTGAATTTGTATTTCTCAAAGTTGGCACTTCCCATGGGAGCTGCAAAACTGATAACAGCGGTTATGATAATGATTGCTATTAAAATATTCATTTTTTCAACATTTAATTTTCTGTATTATCGTCATTCTGAAACAGGTTTCCAATGGTTCCGTCTTCATCAAATCCCGCTATTGGTTCGGGATCTTCATATACTTCCGGTTCTTCTTCCACAGGTTCAGGAATGTTGATATTGATGGATTTTACTTTGAATTTGGTAAACTGGTTTCCGATGGCTTTAATTCCCTTCACGGCAATAAATTCATCGATATTCACTTCTTCCGGCTCTCGTTCTTTGCCTTTGTCTTTTGCGAAAATAATTTCGGCAGTGGCTCCGTTGGCAACAATTACATTTTCAATGAACGATTTTGAATGCTCCGAAGGCATAAAAGTCTGTACATTCGGCGTATTTTCGAATAAAAACCGTTTGATGAAATAAATATCTTTTTCACCATCATAATAAATACAGGTTACCGGCTGATTCGGACGCCATTTTTCCAGCACCAGATATTCGTCATCGAAGCGGTTTCCGAGATCAAAGGAAACTAATTTTGCTTCTCCGTTGGTGTTGATGGTTAAGATTTTATCATCCCCTTTGAAGCTTCCCAGTAAAGTTCCTCTTCCGTCTGCATTCAGCCTTCTCACCGTATCATCAAACCAGATTCTTCGCGGTGCTAATGTAGAAACGCCTTCTTCTTTCAGATCCACTTTCTTCACGGAATATTTGGTTACCAGATTTCCTTTGGAATCACGGCCTTTAATCGCCAGTTCTGAGAAATCGATGTCCATTTTATTTTTTCTGATCCTCGGATTGGGTTTCAGAAGAACCGTCACCGTTTCTGCTTCACCGTTTGGATTTGCCGAAAAATAAAGCACTTCCGATCCTTTTTTATCCGAAGCCAGAGGATAATCCGTATTTCGGGTAACACCAGTTACGGAAAAACGTTTCATATAGTAAGGTCCTTCTCTTCCTTCGCGGTAGATCATATTGTAGACCGTCCTTTTATCGTTTTTCTTCCAGATCGCAACATGGAGAATATCTTTTCCGATGAACGTTTTTGCCTCCACTTTTACCACTTTCATGCTTCCGTCTTTTCGAAAGGTAATAATATCATCAATATCCGAACAGTCGAACAGATACTGGTCTTTTTTTAGTGACGTTCCGATAAATCCTTCCTCGAAATTGGCGTAGAACTTTTCGTTGGCAACTGCAACTTTTGTTGCATCAATGGTATCAAAAATTCTAAGTTCAGTTTTTCTCTGTCTGTCTTTACCGTATTTTTTCTGAATATTCAGGTAATAATCAATTGCATACTGAATAAGATTCGCAAGATGATGTTTCACCTGCTCGATCTTACCTTCCAGCGCAGCAATATTTTCTTTAAATTTATCTAAATCGAATCTTGAAATTCTCTTAATTCTGATTTCTGTCAGTTTTAAAATATCTTCTTCCGTTACGGCTCTTAAAAGATGTCCGGTATGAGGTTTCAGCCCTGCATCAATGGTTTTCAGAACATCTTCCCATGTTTTTACCTCTTCAATATCGTGGTAAATTCTGTTTTCGATGAAAATTCTTTCCAATGAAGAAAAATGCCAGCTTTCCTGAAGCTCATGAAGCTCGATCTCCAGTTCTTTTTTAAGCAAAGAAACAGTATGATCGGTGTTCATTTTCAGAATATCAGAAACATTCATGAACATCGGCTTATCGCCGACAATTACACAGGCATTCGGAGAAATGGTGACCTGACAATCGGTGAAAGCGTATAGAGCATCAATGGTTTTATCCGGAGAAACATCGTTGTGAAGATGAATCAGGATTTCAACTTTATCGGAAGTATTGTCTTCAATTTTTTTGATCTTGATCTTTCCTTTTTCATTGGCTTTAATAATGGAATCAATCAGATCGCTTGTGGTTTTAGAATACGGAAGCTCCGTAATAATAAGGGTATGCTTATCGTAAGGTGAAATTTTGGCTCTGGCTCTTACCTTTCCTCCACGGTGTCCGTCGTTGTATTCTGAAACATCCAGATAACCCGCCGTCATAAAATCAGGGAAAAGCTCAAACTTTTTACCTTTCAGATACGCCACAGAAGCATTGATAAGTTCATTAAAATTATGCGGAAGAATTTTGGTTGAAAGTCCAACTCCGATTCCTTCAACGCCCTGTGCTAAAAGCAACGGGAATTTTACGGGAAGATCGATCGGTTCATTATTTCTGCCGTCATACGATTTTGCCCATTCCGTTGTTTTTGGATTGAAAACCACTTCGAGAGCAAAAGGGGTTAATCGGGCTTCGATGTATCTCGCCGCTGCCGCAGAATCTCCAGTGTAGATGTTCCCCCAGTTTCCCTGTGTATCGATCAAAAGTTCTTTCTGACCGATTCCTACCATCGCATCCGTAATGGAAGCATCACCATGAGGGTGATATTTCATGGTGTTTCCAACGATATTGGCAACCTTGTTATAACGTCCGTCTTCCAGCTCCCGCATGGAATGCATGATCCTTCGCTGAACAGGCTTAAATCCGTCATAAACCGATGGAATTGCCCTGTCTAAAATTACATAAGAAGCATAATCCAAGAACCAGTCTTTGTACAGTCCTGAAACTTTTTTTAAGCTTTCGCCTTCATGCGAGTATTCTTCTGTCATTCTTTAATTTATTAACTCTTTTTCTCTTTATTGGCCTTAACGACCTTATTTAAGGAAACTTTTAAATCACTAATTTCTCTTTTGGTAAGATATGAAATTTCATACCTCAAAATGGTAGAACCGCTGTTTTTGCTTGAGATCGTAACATAAAGTCTTTTCATAAAGAAAAGATCTACAACCTCAAATTTTTGCAGTTTGTATTTCGGAAACTCATCACTTAACGGTTTTTGCAGAAAAGGAATAATGTTCCTGTTTCTGAAATGCAGAGCTTCTCCATCACTGTCATATTCAAAGATCTGCCTTCCGTTAAAATAAAAGAGTACTACCAAAATAATTGGAACAAAAATCAATAGTAATTCTTCTCTTCCCAAGATCCTAAACTTATACTCTTCTAAAATATAAGCTCCGATACCTCCGACTAAAAGCATAGCCAATAAAGTACTAATGAAGCTGTATACCGAAGTTTTATTGCGGTTACTAAGTCTCATATTAATATTTGTATTAGTGGATTATTTGTGTTTTTTTAAAATAAAGATTTTAATTAGCTTTCATCTATGATTTCACTCAATATTTCTTTTTTATTAATATCAGGATCTTCAACTACCAGATTTTCAAGGATAAAAGTTTGTCTGTCTGGTGTATTTTTTCCCATGTAGAATTCCAAAAGCTGATCAATCGTTTGGTCTTTTCCTACCACAACAGGTTCCAGACGGATGTCTTTGCCGATAAAATGTTTGAATTCGTCAGGAGAAATTTCTCCCAATCCTTTAAATCGGGTAATCTCCGGATTTTTTCCCAATTCATTTAACGCTTTTACTCTTTCCTGTTCTGTATAGCAATATCGTGTCTCTTTTTTATTTCTTACTCTGAATAAAGGGGTCTGAAGAATATAAAGGTGTCCGTTCTTAATCAGATCCGGGAAGAACTGAAGGAAAAACGTAATCATCAGCAGACGAATGTGCATTCCGTCGACATCGGCATCGGTGGCAATAATTACCTGATTGTACCGAAGATCTTCAAGACTTTCTTCAATGTTCAAAGCTGCCTGAAGAAGGTTAAATTCTTCGTTTTCATACACAACTTTCTTGGTTAAACCATAGCAGTTCAAGGGTTTTCCTTTCAGAGAAAATACTGCCTGTGTTTCCACATCTCTGGATTTTGTGATGGATCCGGATGCAGAATCTCCCTCGGTGATAAAGATTTGGGTTTCTCCCTTTCTTTCGTTCTTCTGATCGTTGTAATGCTGTCTGCAGTCACGAAGTTTTTTATTGTGAAGAGAAACTTTTTTGGCTCTTTCTCTCGCTAATTTCTGAATTCCGGAGAGTTCTTTTCTTTCTCTTTCTGAGATTAGAATCTTTCTCTGGATTGCTTCTGCAACTTCAGGATTTTTGTGTAAGAAATTATCCAACTTACTTTTCAGGAAGTCAATAACAAAAGTCCTTACGGTGGGGCCGTTCGGTCCGATGTCATTCGATCCTAATTTTGTTTTGGTCTGAGACTCGAAAACAGGCTCTTCCACATTAATGGAAACTGCGGCTACAATGGATTTTCTAACGTCGGAAGCATCAAAATTTTTATTAAAAAACTCACGGATTGTTTTTACGTAAGCTTCTCTGAAGGCATTTAAATGGGTTCCTCCCTGTGTTGTATTCTGTCCGTTAACGAATGAAAAGTACGTTTCTGTCTGAGATTTATCAGTGTGCGTAATGGCAACTTCAATATCATTGTCCTTCAGGTGAACAATGGGGTAAAGCGTTTCGTTTTCCAGCTCTTCGTCCAGCAAATCTTTCAAACCGTTTTCTGAGAAGAATGTTTCTCCGTTGAAAAGAATTTTCAAACCGGGATTCAGATAGGCATAATTGCGGAGCATTCTTTCGATATACTCTTTTCTGAATTTGAAGTGAAGGAAAATATCGGCATCCGGAATAAAGGAAATCTCGGTTCCGTTTCTGTCTGAAGAATCTTTTTCTTCAAAATTTTCTGTAATAATACCTCTGGAAAATTCTGCGGCTTTCATCCTCCCGTCTCTGAAAGAACGAACGCGAAAATAATCGGAAAGGGCGTTAACTGCCTTTGTACCCACCCCATTAAGACCTACGGATTTTTTAAAGGCTTTACTGTCGTATTTCCCTCCGGTATTCATTTTAGAAACCGCATCCACTACTTTTCCCAACGGAATTCCGCGTCCAAAATCACGGATCGTAACTTTTCCGTCATCTAATTTTATTTCAATTCTTTTACCGGCTCTCATCCTGAACTCATCAATAGAGTTATCCAGAATTTCTTTCAGTAAAATGTAGATACCATCATCGGCGGAAGAACCGTCTCCCAGCTTCCCGATATACATTCCAGGACGCAGGCGGATATGCTCCTGCCAATCGAGGGTTCTGATATTATCTTCGGAATAGATCGGATTTATTTCTTGTGACATATGTAATTTCAGCAAACATACAAAAGTACGAAATTGAAGAAAATTATCCGAATATTTTGGTTCATTTTTTTGTAAATATTCTTATAGGTATTGCATTATTAATAATGAAATTCTATATTTACATTATTCAATATCAAGTGAAAAACCAGCTTTATTTTATTTTTTTCGTTAAAATTAAAGCTGATTATGTTTCAAATTAACAATCTTAATAACATCAATAAAATATTATCTTATGATTGTCTCTCTATAATTACTTAGTAAAACTGAAACCAAAAACCAAACTCACATGAAAAATAAATTGAACGCCTGTATTATTGACGACTTAGATGAAGGCAAATACGTTTCCCAACTCCTGAAAAAGGAATTTCCTGAATTCGAAACTGATCTTCAGACGAGCTGTATTCTTTTCACTTCGGATTATTTTACAAAACATTCCACGGATATTTTATTCGTTGATATTCAGAATTTTAAAGAAAACGATATTGAAGTATTAGTGCAGTTTAAAGAAAATGATTTCCCGATTATTCTCATCACAGAATCTGAAAAATCTGCTATTCAGGCAATAAAAAGAGGATTTATCCATTACATCTTCAAACCTTTAAAAAATCTGGATTTCGTTCTCACCGTTAATAAAGCACTCGAAAAATTCAGAAAAAACAGAATCTATTCACTTTCAGGTTTCCAAAACAAAATCAATCTTCCTACCCTGCAAGGATTTAAGCGGGTAAATATTGACGAAATCATCCGTTGCGAAGCAGATTCTAATTACACTTCTATTTATCTTTCGGATAAAAGCAAAGTGCTAGTTTCCAAAACATTGTGTGATTTTGAGAAAAATCTTTCCGAATATAATTTTTTCAGAATTCATCACAAACACCTCATTAACCTCGAACATCTTAAAGAATATATCAAAGGAAAAGGCGGACAGGTCGTAATGGCAGACAATTCCGTCCTCGATGTTTCCATTCGCAGGAAAAACGAATTCCTTCATAAAATGGCTTAACGTAAGAAATAATATTATTTTCATCTTACCTGTGATGTTAGATTACAGGAAACATTCTGTTTTTCAATACTATAACAATATCATTCAGACATTTTAAAATAAACCATTCCCATTTTTTGAAAAGAAAAACACATTTACCTGCAAAAAAAACACACTTACTCAAAATCTGTCTGCATTTACTTAGTCACTTTAGTGTGAGATTTTTATATGTGATACTTTTAAGGTCTTAACTACATGTAGAAAATTTAATAGCTAAAAGGTGAAAACCAAAATGTATTCAATGAGTATTAATTCTTAAAGTTTTGTTGGTTTTTGATGTACAAAATCAACTTAGCATCATGGTAAGAATGTATTTTTTAATCTTCTGCTTTCTTTTAGGAAACGTAATACTTTTGGCACAAAATCCTCCCTGTTCAGACTTTAATGATCCTGTAAATCCTTACGGAAACTGGGCTCCCGCTGCTGCACCCAACGGAAATGTAAGTGTAGGTGTAGGTTCTCCGAATCCTCTGGACGGATCGCAGTTTCTTATTATAAAAGACAAGTCGGGAGGATCGTGGTACCAGAACTGGAAAGATTACCAAAAGCTGGGAAACTATTTTTTGGGACAGTGTATTTATTTTGATTTTTATCTGGACAATGACAGTGGTTACGGATTGCCTTATCATCCATACATCACACTTTCTGACGGAACCAACAGCGCTACATTTGTGGCAAGTGTGACAGTAACTCCGGGAAGCGGATGGGTTCATATAAAAGCTCCTATTCAGCTTTCCAGCGGCGGTGTTCTTCCAAGCAATTCGGACGGAGCATGGACGATGAGTCCTGTAAATGCGGCAATTTTTGATAACATCATCATGAATTCCCAGGTTCTTTCCATTACGCCGGATATTACATCTACACAACAGGAAGTGATGTATTTCGATAACATCTGTGTAAAGCCTTGCGAAGGATGCAACGAATGTAATTCTAACTTTAAAATCCAGATAACAACAAGCACATCAGGAAATTACACTACAGCTCAGATATTTCTTGAAAGCACCAATTCTCCAAGTTTGTATAAAGTAGACTGGGGCGACGGAACGACAGGAGATGTACTGACTTCGCACATCTACAACACTCCGGGAAGCTACACGGTTTGTGTTATACAGTTTGAAGGAGATCAACCTAAGTGCAAAACCTGTATTTCTATTTGTATTCCGAAACCTGCGGAAGGAGGAAACGCTAAAAACCCGGGCAATTTGAAATCTCCTTTAAAAGATGTTGCCGAAACAGCAAGAGCTGAATCGGGAACAGCCAGTCAGCCGGAGTACAATCTGGTTCCCAATCCCGCAAAAAACTATGTTGATGTACAGACTAATCTTTCCAAAAGAGGCACTGTAACCGTTAAAATAATGGATACTTCCGGAAAGATTCTGATTAATAATTCCGAAACGGTAGAAAGCGGAAGACAAAGTATTAAAATCAATACCGAAAAACTGATTCAGGGAACTTATATTGTTGAGATACAATCCGAGAACGTAAAATCTTCACAGAAACTGCTCATAACGAGGTAATGCAATTCATATCTTCAAAAAAAGCCATCCGAAATCGGATGGTTTTTCTTTTGAAGTACTTCTTTAAAGACATTTTAAGTATTTCATTCATGCTCAATAAAATATCTTTTTGCGTTTTGTGGTTAATTTAAGCCAATAAATCTCTCCTGATTGTAAAAAATAAATTAAATTCGATACAAGAAAAAAACAATCCTTAATGATACAACTTCCTTTGTCCAAACTTTCCAATGTAGGAACTACGATTTTCAGTCAGATGACGCAGCTTGCCAATGAAAATGAAGCCATCAATCTGTCGCAGGGTTTTCCCGATTTCATGCCGGATTCCGAATTGATGGATCATGTGGATCATTTCATTAAAAAAGGCTTTAATCAGTATGCTCCGATGGGCGGAATGATTGGTTTGAAGGAAGAAATTGCCGGAAAAATAGAAAATTCTCATCAGGCAGTGTATCATCCGGATTCTGAAATTACCGTTACTGCAGGCGGAACTCAGGCTATTTTCACTGCGATTGCGACTTTTGTAAAGAAAGAAGATGAGGTCATTATTTTTGAACCAGCTTACGACTGTTATGAACCTACCGTAGAACTCTTCGGCGGAATTGTGAAACGTTTCGAGATGAAAGCTCCCGATTATGAAATCGACTGGAATGTGGTAAAAAGTTTAGTTTCGGAAAAAACCAAAATGATCATCCTGAATAACCCGAACAATCCTTCCGGAAAGATTTTAAAGGAACATGACATTCAGGAATTAATTAAAATTGTGGAAGGAACTTCGATCCTGATTTTAAGTGATGAAGTGTATGAAAATATTGTTTTTGACGGAAAACAGCATTTAAGCATTTGCAAATATCCCGAACTGAAAAACAGAAGTCTTCTGGTTGCTTCATTCGGAAAACTGTTTCATGTGACCGGCTGGAAAATCGGCTATTGTGCGGCTCCGACATATCTGACGGACGAATTCAGAAAAATACACCAGTTTAATGTTTTCTCCGTGAATACACCGATGCAGCTTGCTTTGGCGGAGTATATGAAAAATCCGGATCATTACAATCAGCTGAATCAGTTCTTTCAGGAAAAAAGAGATTTTTTAAGACAGGGTTTAGCCAATACTTCTTTTGAATTACTGGATTGCGAAGGAACGTATTTTCAGGCTTTAAAATATGATAAGATTTCTGACAAAAATGATCTTGATTTTGCTCACGAACTCACGATTAATCATAAAGTGGCAAGTGTTCCTTTTTCTTCTTTTTATAAAAATAAGCTGAATGAAAATGTAATCCGTTTGTGTTTTGCGAAGAAGCAGGAAACTTTGGAGAGAGCTTTGGAGAATTTGTCTAAACTGTAATTTCGTTGATCATTGATTTAGCAAATAAGAAGACTTAAAAAAGCTAATTTAACTAATTTTAATTTGATTGTCCGTTTATTAACCTAAAGCTTCGACAGGCTCAGCTTGACATCGCTAAAAATCAAGCGTTTAGTATTAGAGGTGCCACACTGAGCTTGTCGAAGTACCTGTTATAAATAATTGATTTTCATATCAGTGCATAGTAATAGGTTGTTTAACGGATATTCAAAATTTTAAATTTAACCACAAAAGATGCAAAAGACTTTATTGAATTTATTTAGAGTATTTCAAAACTCTGCAAAGAGAAAAAATCTTTGATTTTTTAAACTTGTGTGCTCTTTTTTCCATTTAAGTAATAAAATCGCTTAAGTCTTTTGCATCTTTTGTGGTAAAAAATCTAAACACTATAAAAACATACCTCCGGAAGCTTCAATTCTCTGTCCGTTGATCCATCTTGCGTCTTCCGTACATAGGAAAGCCACTATTCCACCGATATCGTCGGGAACACCTGCTCTTCCTAAAGCGGTATTATTGGCAACCATAGTATTGATATTTTTATCATCCCTTGTTCTTCCGCCGCCGAAATCCGTTTCAATAGCACCGGGAGCCACAACATTGGATTTAATTTTTCTTGCACCCAATTCTTTTGCCTGATATTTCGCAAGCATATCAATCGCTGCCTTCATAGAACCATATACGGAAGATCCGGGTAATGCAAACCTTGCCAATCCTGAAGAAACGTTGATGATTCCACCACCTTCGTTCATAAAAGGCAAAAATTTCTGAGTCAGGAAAAATACTCCCTTGAAATGAATATCCACCATATCGTCCAACTGCTCTTCACTAACCTCCGGAATCGGGCAATATAAAGCTGTTCCTGCATTGTTGATGAGATAATCGATGTTTCGGCTGCCTGTATTTTCTTCAAGATGATCTCCGACCGTTTTCACAAAAGCATCAAAACTTTTCACCTCTTTTGTATCCAGTTGATAAGCAATTGCTTTCTGTCCTAAAGACTGAATTTCTTCTACTACTCTATCCGCTTCATCCCTGTTGCTTTTATAAGTTAAAATCACATCAAGACCTTTCTGGGCAATTTTAATAGCAGAATTTCTTCCTAATCCTCTGCTTCCCCCTGTAATCAGAGCAATTTTTCTTCTTGTTTCCATTATTTAATGATTTATTTTAATGAGACAAAGTTCAGATAATTTACGGTTCTGGCGTTTGCTTTATTCAAACTTAAATTTGCAAAATTCAAATCATGACCGGAATTCCAGTGGAGCGAGAGATGTTTTCTTTTTGAAAAAGTTAGAGAAGTGTGCAATCTCTTCAAATCCGAGAGCGTAGGAAATCTCAGAAACATTCCACTTGGTCTGTTTCAGAAGAATTTTTGCTTCCTGAATAACCCTTTCTGCAATAATTTCCGTAGTGGTTTTCCCTGTACTTTCTTTCAGTTTTTTATTTAAATAATTTACGTGAACCGCCAATCGGTCTGCATAATCTTTTGCCGTTTTCAGCTGCAGTCTCTGATCCGACGATTCTATGGGAAACTGCCTTTCCAACAGTTCGATAAATAAAGAAACAACACGCAGTGAAGCGTCATTTGACGTTGATAATTTTGAAGCCGGCTGCAACTTTTGTCCATAATGAATAAGCTCCAGAACATAATTTCGGATAAGATCATACTTAAAAATATAATCGGAATTAATTTCTTTTTTCATCTTATCAAACAGGAGTTCTATTTCGTCTGCCAAAGCATCATCAATTTCAAACAAAGGAACATTTCCCGGCTGAAAGATCGGTAGATCTTCAAGCGTATTGTGTGATTTGTCTTTAATAAAAAAATCTTCTGTAAAAACGCAGAAACTCCCCGACTGGAAAGGATCTTCGGGAATCCAGTGATAAGGAACTTTAGGAGTCGCAAATAAAAGTGCATTCCCTTTTATCTGAATAATTTTATCTGCATATTCCGCTCTGTTTCTGCCTCTTATTAAGCTTATCTTGTAATATTTCCTTCTGTTATAAGGCATTTCGGAGGTTGTTTTGATTTTTTCAATCGTTTTGGCGATATCAAAAACATTGAAATGACCAATTTCTTTATGAAGCCCTTTCGGAAAAATGGTTTCGAGATCCGTTCCGAGTTTCGCGGTCATTTCTCTGTAAAAATCATCCAGCGAAGTGTAAGAAGTATGCTGCATTTTTTCCATACCTAAGAATTTGTAAAATTCAAATGTACGGAATATTCTTTCTGAAATCCACAACAATAATTTTATAAATTTATCAAACCAAAGTGATTTATATTGAAATATTTTATAAATTAGTAATTACCAAATTAAAATTATGTCTTATATGAAAAATCAAAATCTATCAAATGGAAAAAAGCTTAATAATAAGCAGCTAAGATCCATCAAGGGTGGACTACAACAATGTGTTGATCCGGAAACAGGACTTTGTAAAGCTTATGGCAGACGTTGTGCAGAACCTGAATGTTTCGAACTTCCTTAATCCTTTAAAATCATCATTATGAAAAATCAAAAGTTACAAAACGGAAAGAAACTGAATAAAAAACAGTTAAAATCTATTACTGGCGGAAAAGAAATATGCACAGATCCTTTTACCAAAGAATGTCTTAAATATGGTATTGGCTGTGTAGAATTAAAATGCCAACTCATTGATTTATAAACTATTTAAATAAATAAAAACGCTTCGAAGCAATGCTCCGGAGCGTTTTTCAATATAACTAACTTTAATACTTTATTCTTATACGTTGAATCTGAAGTGCATGATATCACCGTCTTTTACGATGTATTCCTTTCCTTCTACAGAAAGTTTTCCGGCTTCTTTTACTTTTACCTCAGAACCGTAGTTTACATAATCATCATACTTGATTACTTCTGCACGGATGAACCCTTTTTCAAAGTCGGTATGAATTACACCTGCAGCCTGCGGAGCCGTCCAGCCTTTTCCGATTGTCCAAGCTCTAACTTCTTTTACTCCTGCTGTGAAATAAGTCTGTAATTTCAATAGATCATAAGCTTTTCTGATCAGTCGGTTCACTCCCGGTTCAGTAAGACCAAGTTCTTCAAGGAAAATTTCTCTTTCTTCAAAAGTTTCCAGTTCATTAATGTCTGCTTCAATCTGAGCGGCTAAAACAACTACTTCTGCGCCTTCATTTTTAGCCATTTCTTCAATTTTACCAATCCATTCGTTACCATGCTTGATGGAATTTTCATCCACGTTACAAACGTAAAGAACCGGCTTATTGGTTAACAGTTGAACATCTCCTATAATTGATTTCGTAAGATCGTCTGTTGCAAATTCTCTTGCATTTTTACCGTCTTCTAAAAATTTTTGAAGACTCTGAAGTGTTTCATAAGCCAGAACATCTTCTTTTTTACCGGATTTGATGAACTTTTTAGCTTTCTCAACTGCTTTTCCTACCGTTTCAAGATCTTTCAGCTGAAGTTCGATATCAATGATTTCTTTATCTCTTAACGGATTTACCGAACCTTCTACGTGAACAATATTTCCGTTATCAAAACATCTTAAAACGTGGATAATTGCTTCACACTCACGAATATTGGCAAGAAACTGGTTTCCTAAACCTTCTCCTTTACTTGCTCCTTTTACAAGTCCTGCAATATCTACGATCTCTACAACGGCAGGCAAAACTCTTTCAGGTTTTACCAATTTTTCCAGCTCAAACAATCTGTGATCCGGTACTGAAACAGTCCCCAAATTCGGTTCGATGGTACAGAAAGGATAGTTTGCCGACTGCGCTTTTGCATTGCTCAGACAGTTAAAAAGAGTTGATTTACCTACATTCGGTAAGCCTACGATTCCACATTTCATAACGAAATTTTTATTTTATTTATAATGCTATGTAACCTTTCGGTTTCATATTGTAAAATTCTATGGTTAAGATTAATATTCAAATTGGAGGTTATTCCGATCTGAACTTTCAGCGTGCAAAGATAGTGATTTTAAAGAGAGTTTCATAATAAAAAAATCTGCCATTTTCTGACAGATTTTTCAATAATTTAATTTCAAAAAAGATTGTTAAGGATTATCTCCCGTCGCTTCCTGCGCCAAAGGAACATCTCCCGGAGTTTCCTGTAAAGTTTTATCTAAGGTAAATAAAGATTCATCAGATGCTCTGTCTCCTCCCGCAATTTTTAATTTATCAATTAAATTCTGTGCCAGTGTTTCCTCTTCAATCTGCTCCTGTACAAACCACTGCATAAAGTTCCACGTTGCCCAGTCCTTTTCTTCAAGTGCCATATCTACAATTTTATAAATGGCAGTGGTGTTATCTACTTCATGTTTGAAAACTCCTTCAAAACAATCGGTAAGCGATTCCGGATCTGCCGGAGGAGCAGGAATTGCATCTACTTTTGGCTTTCCGCCTCTGTTTAATACATATTCCATGAATTTGATGGAGTGATTTCTTTCTTCCTGAGCGTGTCTGTACAGGAAATTCGCAATTCCCTGATATCCTTTATCGTCTGCCCAGATTCCGTATGATAAAAAGGTGTGTGAAGCGTGAATTTCTTTGTTCATCTGGTCGCTTAATGCTTTTTCAATGGAATCGGAAAGTCTTTTGGTATTCATAATAGATATTTTTTGTGATTATGAATCTATGGATACAAAAATGGTTCCGAGAAGTTTTTATTTTTAGCCAAAACATTTAAATACATTTACAAACCACTGAATTACAATATTTTAATCTAATAATTTATAGTTATTCTAAAATATGAAGCTGAAGTTTTCATATAAAAAGAAAACTTCCGATATAAAAACGGAAGTCTTCTCTAAAAAAATTATCTCTGTACTATTGTTTTATAAATGTTTTGGTAAGCGACTTTCCTTTTCCTGTTATTTTTATGAAATAAATCCCAGCCGGAAAATGACCTACATTGAATTTTTCATGGTAAACATCGTCGGAAGAATTGACTTTTCTTGATAATATCAGTGATCCTTTCGCATCAATAATTTCAATCTTCATTTCCTTTTCCTTTGATTTTAATTTTATATTTACCTCCTGATTCGAAGGATTGGGATAAATCATAAAATCATTCGTTATAATCTCCTTTTCTTCAGCAGATAAGCTTCCGTTGGCACATAGCGGAATTCTGTTGACCCCATCAATTCCCCAAGATGGCTGAACAGGAATACAAAGCCAGTTCAATACAGTCGGCAAGTGATCCGTTTCCCGGGTTGTCGATAAATAATTATAAATTTTAAAATTAGTAACCGTGTTCAGATTTCTGGCAGGAGATCCGGTAATCGTAACGGTGTTTACATTCGGACCAGAATCTGCCAGTGTATTTCCCGAAACCTCATCACATTTCCAGTTGGCAACCAATTGAGAATAATAAGGATGCGAAGCCGTAATATCCTGATTTGCCCAATTCACGATAACCTCGTTCGGAAGCGCAGATTTCCACACTCTGATGTCTCTGTAGGAAGCTGCAAGCGTTGGACTGTAGGTATTCGTCCCGTCCTGATTGATCGTAAACGGAAGTCCCGAATCAATATTTCCAATGGTGCTCATTTTTGCAAAAGTTACGGGAACACCATCTTCATACATTGTTACAAGTCCGTCTCTGTCGAAACTTACAGCAATGTGTTTCCATGTATTGAGTTCCATTTTTCCGCCCACAAGATCAATCCTGTTGGTTCCGTCACCAATATTCATTTTAAAAGTCTGTCCGGAATATCCTGAAATTACAAAACCTTTGTTCTTTCCGTTTGCCCAGTTTTTATTACTCATCATTACAGGATCACTGGTGTACGCAACATTGGGTTTCACCCAGAATTCAACTGTAAAATCCTGAGTTGCCCCAAAATTAAATGGAGCCTGATTCGCAGGTTTTGCATACGTTCCTGCAGGAAGATTGAGCTGATTGAACGTTTTAGAAGATTCTGAAATGGTTCTGCTGATTTGCTGAGGAGTAAAATTAGGATTAGAATAGATGGTAAAAATATTCCTTTCCGAAAGATTTCCGCCTCCATGCCCGTTATCTACCGCACCGTGATCCGTAGTTAAAACAACCAGCCAGTCTTCATTACTGTACGTTGATCGGCTTTTCATAGCATTAACAATTTCTCCGATGTACGTGTCGATGGTTTGTATGGCAGAAACATACTGCGGTACAGAAGACGAAAAACCATAAGAATGTCCGGCGTGATCCACATCATCAAAATCAATAAATAAAATGTCCGGATTATCGTTTTGCAGTGCATTTACAGCAGCATTTTTCACTGCAAGATCCGTTGTGAAATTAGTCTTCACATCGGCGTTCTGAACAATGGTATTGTTAACCGGAGCCCAATGAGCCAGAGAAATGGTTCTTAAATTGGGATTATACGCTTCTGCTCTCGTTAAAAAATCAGGGTAATTTGCATAATTCGGACTGGTAAAATTATTGTCCTGCACATTGTGTTTCGTATGCCAGACTCCTGTAAGCATGGTGCTCCAGCCGTTTCCGCTCAAAGTAATTGCGGCACAGAGTCCGTCTAAAGAATAAATTGACTGATCTGCCAGTGCATGAATGTTCGGAGTACCGGAAGACATCATAACATCCGCCCGACAACCGTCGATCCCGATGAAAAGAACTTTCTTCGTCTGAGCTCCGAGAAAACAGCTCATTACGACTGCCATTGAAAATAGTTTTGTTTTCATAATAATAAGTGGGTTTTGAATTTTAAGATTTTACAAACTTTAGGTTGATTGAGTAATTTAAAAAAGGGACGTTTGGAACTTTGGGAACTTTGTCAAAGTTTTAAACTTTGACAAAGTTGATTTCCTGGATTTCAGAAATTAAAAAAGAGGCTGAATTGGAATAAGCGTAATTTGAAAGAATTAGTAAAAAAATCGTTCAGCCTCAGAAATCGTGTTAAAAATATAGTCGGGATTGGATTTTTCAAGTTCAGCCTTGCTTTGCGCTCCGGAAAGAACAGCTACCGTAACTCCGCAGCCTGCATTTTTGCCTTCTTCGATATCAATGACGGAGTCACCTGCTTTTAAAACTTTTTCAGGTTCATGAATATTAAATTTTTTCATAGCCAGAAGAATCATTTCCGGACTTGGCCGGCTTGCTGAAACATCGTCGGCTGTAATTAAAGCATCAAAGTGGGCATTTTCTTTCCAGCCCAGTTTTTCTAAAAGCTGTAGGGCAATTTCGGAAGTATAGCCAGTATTTAAAACAATCTTTTTATCCTGAGTTCTCATCTTTATCAGGAAATTTTCAACGCCGTTAATGGGTTTTACCTCTAAATTCTGATAGGCTGTTTTCAGCTGATCCGAAAATCTTTCAAAAATGGCAACTGCGTCTTCTTCATTTCCGCCTATTTCTTTTAGCAGACTGCTGATCGCTTCCAGTTTTTCCATTCCGGCGCAGCTTAATAACACTTTTTCCAGAGAAACGTTGTATCCGTAATCATTCACGGATTTCATTAACGTTTTATATACCACATTATCTTCATCAATGGTGGTTCCAGCCATATCCAGAACCAGTAATTCTATGTTCTTCATTTAATTTTATGCGTAAATTTTATCTATATTAAATTTTGAAAAGCCTCCGCTTCCCGTCATTCCCTTTCCTCCGATTCCCGTTACAATATGAATGTTGGGAGACGGACTGTACTCGAAAATATCTTTTGTTTTGCACTGGGAATACACTCCAAACCATCTTCTCTGGATCTCGTAAGTCGGAAGATCTATGATTTTCTTTGCTTCACTAATCATGAATTCATCAATTTCCATATTTAGGTCAAATCCTAGATCATCTGCACTTTTCGCATCTGCATATTCATGGGAATCTCCTAAAATAACTGAACCGTCCAAAGCCTGTTTGAATAAAATATGGACTCCGTATTTTTTCTCAAAGGAATTCGGATCTTCCATTGATTTGATTTTTCTGAAAGACGGACATTCTTCAAAGGATTCATACCTTCTGACGGAAAGTCCGGTGAGAATATTTCCCTGAAGCGCATAAATTCCCTGTGGTTTTGTCTGAAGCATCTGCAGTTTGCTTACTTCAAGATCACTTTTGTTAAAAACTTCTGGAAATAAGGTTTTAAATTCATGTCCGCCGCAAATGATTATTTTTGAGGCGTTCAGTGCTGTTCCGGCTGCAGTGATGGCAATACATTCTCCGTCATTTTCATGGGTTTCAACAATGGTCGTGTTGTAGAAAATTTCCAGCTTCAGTTTTTCCTGTAGGAATCGGTGAAATTTTACAATCATTTCAGCAGAATCCACCGATAGTTCCTGAGGAAAAAACAATCCGCCTTTGCAGTAATCTGAACGAAGACCATCAAATTTGCTGATGCATTCGCTTTTTGAAAGAAGAACAGATTCATAATCATTATTTTTATTGATTTCATGCAGCTCATTAATTAGCTGAAGCTCTTCGTCATTGGATGCGATATAGACCGAACCGTTTTTTCTTACCGTTAAATCAGCCTGAAGCTGAAGTTCGTTATACATGGCTAAACTTTCTCTTCCGAAGTTCTGCCATTTGAGATCCATTCCGGAAGGTACGACCTGTCCGAAATTTCTTACTGTTGCTCCTTGAGGAACTGAATTTTTCTCCACTAAAGCTACTTTAAGTCCTTTTTTCAGCGCATGATACGCATGAAAGGTTCCTAAAATGCCTCCTCCTACAACGATTAAATCAAATTTTGTTGTCATTTTTACTATAATTTATATACTTTTCGAAGGATCGAAACTGATGTATGGTTTTTTATTGATTTCATTTTTTCCTGATTTTCTTCTGAATGCGACCAATGCGATGAAGGAAGAAACCAGCACAATGGCTACGATGATGTAGTTCAGCCGGATATAAAAATTCAGCCATGAAGTCTGCGGTGAGCCGAAATTTTTGTAAAGCAGAATCAGAACACTTCCCAGATACCCGAAAGAATCTACGAGATAGATCAGAAATCCTACATTTCCTTTGATATTGAAAGCGGCAATCATCCTGTCGAAATACATTCCGTTGAACGGGATATAGCAGAGGTACATTCCGAAACCTGAAAGAACCATCCATAAAAAAGGCGATATAATAGTGCTTTCAAATAAAAAGGTTGAAAAACCTACGGTTAAAATTCCCCCAAAAAGAAGATAATGATACCAGGCAAAAGCTTTTCTGTTGTTTTTGATCTTCACCATGAACCCTAAGATCAGAAGCACCATAACAGCAATCGGAATTTCCGTTAAGGTAAAGACAGAACTGCTGAATCTGATGTGCAGATTATCCCAGATCTCGCGGTTAAAATTATCTCTGAAATCCCTTAAAACCGTAAGACTTACATACAACAGTGTAATGCATACCATCGGAACCAGAAACTGCTGCATGATTTTTTTTCTTTCTGCTTTATGAAGCGGCTCTCTTTTGTTTTTTAACAGAATGTCTTCTTCCGTAGGTTGCGGAAGTTTTTCCAGCATCAGTCCGAATATGAGCAACGGAATGATGAATAACAATCCTGCCGAAAAGGGCATCCAGAATTCTGAAATACGGAAAGTATCCATTAAAAACTTTCCTGCGGATTTTGTAAATCCTGAAGAAACCACAAAGCTCGAACACAAAAACAAACCGATGATTTCCGTTGTCTTTCTTCCTTCAATATAAGAAAAAACGATTCCCCAGATCATCCCGAGCGGAATCCCGTTAATGAACATACAAAGAATATTGTATGGAGCGGGAATGACGGCAAAACCCAGCAAAGCAATTTCTGCAACTGCAATAAAGATGAATAAATAGAAGATCCTTTTTTCCGGCTTTAATTCTGAAATAAACTTAATTCCAAGAAATTTTGAGATAAAATATCCCATAACCTGCGCAATGATTATCAAAACTTTATAATCGATCCCGAAATAAGAAAGTCCTTCGAAGGAGGCGACTGTAAAGGGTTTCCGGAAACCATACATACAAAAGTACACTCCAAATGCCGCGAAAGCCGCTTTCAGGGTTACTGCTGTTTTTTTATCGACCGCTTTTACCATGGTGATCCGGTTAGAAATTAAGCTTTATTCCCAAGTTGCATCTTACTCCGTAATATTCAACCTGTTCTGGACGGGTTTCGTCTTTTCCGAAATGGTAGATCAGCGGTTTATTCAGAATGTTGTTCACGTCTGCATATAGCATGAGATGTTTGGTGAACTGATAGGAACCTCCGAAATCCAGACTGCTGTATTTGCCGTAGTAGGAATCATTGATATCATCTTCCGCATATTCCACAGCATATTTGCCTTTGTAATTGTACGCCAGTCTTGCGTTGAATCCTTTTTTCTCGAAAAACAACTGAACATTGTATAATTCTTTTGCCTGATAAGGAAGTTTTACTTTCCTTCCGCCTGGTTTTACCATTTCAGAATCCATGAAAGTGGCGTTAAGCTGTGTTCCGAAGTATTGCAGGAAACCGGGTAAAAAATCGAATCTTCTGTTGATGCCCAATTCGATTCCGCTTAGTGAAGCGGCTTTTCCGTTATTTGGTGCGGTGAACTGTACGCCGTTTATTCCGTTGTAGTTTCCGATGAAAGAATCCTGAAAAATAGGATCTGTAATGGATTTATAGAATACTCCCCCGCTCAGAATTCCTACGTTTGAAAAATAGTATTCTCCCATCAGATCAAAATTCAGTGAATAGGTCGGATTCAGATTCGGGTTTCCGCCTTTGAATTCGTTGTCTGCTTCGCTGTATGTTCCTCCCGGAGTTAAATCTCCGAAATTGGGTCTGGAAAATGTTCTCGTAGCGGCAAAACGCAGATTTATTTTATCATTTACAGTGTATTTAACATGCAGCATCGGCAAAACGGCAAGGTATTTTTTTGTGTTTTCAACAGGAATCAGGGCATTATTGATTACATTATATCCTTTTACTTGCGTATTGGTATTTGATAATCTGATCCCTCCTAAAATGGTAATCTTGTCATTCACTTTATACGTTCCCATTCCGTAAGCATCGGCGTGTTTTTCAAAGACATCGAAATTTCTTCCGAGTGCTTTATTGTATTCCAGAGCTTCCGAATCGGCTGTATTGATCTTTAAATTTCCCTGATTCTGAAACCAGAACTGATCCATTCCCGATGTCGACAGAACAGGACCGAACGTATTCCCGATGTGGGTGTTCATTTCGCTTAAATATTGAGTTCCATTCGCCTGAGTGGTGATGTACTGTCCAAAATCTGATAAAAGCGGTGCCGTTCCGTTATTCCAGTTGTAGAAAATATCCGAGAATCTGGCATTCCGTTCTTTATCCCTGTATTTGAAGCCGTATTTTAAGGTTAAACGATCTGAAGCATTGATCTCATGGTTAAAAGCAGCGACAATCTTATCCTTTTCTTCAACAAAGACTTTGTAAAATTCAAGATCGGTAAATCTCATTTTGGAGGCATCCATTTTAAAATTGGGATCGCTGTAAAAGCCAAATAACGCGTCCGGATCTTTGTAGTCCAATTTTCCGCCATCGGCTTTCCAGTAAGCTCTCGGACCTATTCCGTGATTGGCAATATAAGCAGGATCAATTACCACTCCGGATTGAGTGTACTTAATGACAAAATAGGAGTTGTTCTGCTTATCGGGAATGTTTCCGTATTTGAATTTATTGTCATAATACGATAGATCCCAGTCGATCTTCCCTTTGTTTAACTGATGAACTGCGCCTAAAGAAACCGAAGTTAATTCTGTAATCAGACGGTTATGGATGTTCTGCAATTCCACTCTTGCGGTGTTGTTGGCGGAACTGAATTTATCAAAACGGATTCTGTGTTTGTAGTGCGTTTCATCATCAGACAGCGTTCCGTACATTCCTTTGAGATAAAATGTGGTTTTTGGAGACAGCACATATTCAAATGCCGTGTTGAATCCTGTCGTTTTTCTCACTCCGTTGTAATCGCGAAGCTCTAACCTGAAAACACCTTCGTCCCCGCTTCTTCTGGCTTCAAAATTATCGGTAGACCAGTTTCGGATGAAGTGTGCAAAATTGAATAAATACCCGAATTTTTTATCCTTTGTTCTTCCGCCGTAAAGCAAACCGATGTTGTAGACTCCTTTATCAGATTTAGCATTGTAACCGCTTCCCAGCGTTGCTTTGAACTCGGTTTTCATGGGTGGTGTTTTCGTAATGAAATTCACACCGCCTCCGATTCCGTCGGCTTCCATATCGGGAGTGAAAGATTTATTTACATGAACATAAGAGATAAGTTCCGTCGGAAAAAAATCGAAAGCGGTTGCTCTGGATGTAGTTTCCTCTTCCGCTGTGGGAAGTCTGTTTCCGTTGATGGTTGTTGATGCCCAGAATGGCGGCAATCCCCTCAGAGAAACAAATCTTCCTTCTCCCTGATCTCTCTCTATGGAAACTCCCTGCACACGCTGAACGGTTTCCGCAGCATTTCGGTCGGGTAATTTTCCGATTCCGTCGGAAGCAATAACGTTGGAAATATTGATTGCGTTTTTCTGAAGATTTAAGGCTCTTGCTTCGCTGTTTTTCAGAGATCCCGTAACGATGACTTCGTCAATGTTTTTCTGTTTCTGAAGCATGGAGATCATTCCCAGATCCATAGTCTGCTGAGACTTTAGATATATTGTGATATTTTGATTTTCAAAACCAATATAAGAGATCTGCAGATCATAATGTCCCGGTTTCAGATCATTGACGGAAAACTTTCCTTCCAAATCGGTCATGATGATTTTGGAGGTTCCGGCAACCTTTACGGCAGCTCCCGGAAGCGGCTGATTATGGTCTGAAACAATTCCTGTGACGATCTGTTGCTGGGCAGAGATAAAGATACTGCAACAGGCAAAAAGAGGGAATAGAGATTTTTTTATTATCGGCTCCATTGTTTACATATATTAAATTTATATCGCAAAAAAAGTCAATAATTTTAATATATGTAATTATTTTATATTAAGTAATGTTTAATAAATGAAGCAGAATTGTTACCTCAGTTTTACCTGCAGAAAGTACCGTATTCTTCTTTCATAATGGAAAAACATGAGTGTTAATCAGTGTTTCAGAAGATAGAACACAATATGCAATGCATATTTGTTTAATAAAATTTTCAAAAAAACAACCGCCCAAAGATTAATTTAAAGTTAAATCAGAAGGTTTGATAAAAAACAGAAAGTTGCGTATTTGTAAACTTTTATGAAAAATAATAATTGAATATTTGTAAATAAACAATTAAAAAAGAGACGTAAAATTTATCCTGAGTAAAAATACAAAACCAGCATAATACAGCTTTCATTACTGATGCTCACCGGAACGTGCGGGAATTTTCCGTTAAAATAAAGAGAATCTCCTTCTTTTAATATCACTTCTTCATTATCGATCAGATATTTTACTTCTCCTTTCAGAATATACTTGAATTCCCATGCATCGGTAATTACTTTTTCTCTTTTGGCTTTGGGTTCAAGGGTGAGTAAAACCGCTTCAAAACCTAAAGAATGAAGGCTTTTGCTGAAGATATGCATGTATTTAAACCCTTCGGCTTCCACTTCTTTTTCAATAAGCTGCTGGTTTTCTTTGGGCAGGTAAATGAATTTTGCGTTTGATTTTTTCTCAACCCCTTCAAAAAAGTAACTTGCATCAATTTCCAGAGACTGGATTAAATCCAACAAAACGGGAAGCGAAGGAATCGTTCTTCCGTTTTCTATTCTGGAAACGAGTCCGTTGCTTACATTGGCTCTGAAAGCTAATTCGTTAATGGTTAAATTATTTTTTTTCCTGATATCTTTCAGTCTCTTTCCAATGCCTATTAAAAAATCATTCATATCATTTACAGTTAGCCAGATCCGGTTATTATATGCAGAAGCAAATTTACTATATTAAATGATATTTCTTCCCAACTATCCGGAATTTGGGGAAATTTAACCACGAAAGGCATAAAAGATAATGATAAAGCTCAGTTTCAAAATAATTAAAATCCTCAAAAGCATAAAAATCAAAGATTTTTAAAAACTGTTATTTTCTTTTATTCTTACGCTTGTTAACTTTTAAAAATGTATCAAAATCTTTTGTGACTTTGTGGTGAAAAAAAGTGCTTACATTTTCAACCAATAAAACTGTCATTTTTAAGAGACTCTTCATTGCATATTGCTTCGCAAAATTCCATTCTGAATGACAGGAAAATTTAACCACAAAAGGTACAAAAGATAATGATAAGGCTCAGTTTCAAAATAATTAAAGTATTCAAAAGCATAAAAATCAAAGATTTTTAAAAACTGTTGTGTGCTTTTATTCTTACGCTTGTTAACTTTTAAAAATGTATCAAAACCTTTTGTGACTTTGTGGTTAAAAAAAGCCTTCTTAATCTGCAGTACTGTCATTTTGAGCGAAACGAAGTGGAGTCGAAAAATCTAAAATAACTTCAGACTAAAGATTCTTCATTGCATATTGCTTCGCAAAATTCCATTCTGAATGACAGGAAAATTTAACCACAAAAGGCACAAAAGATAATGATAAGGCTCAGTTTCAAAATAATTAAAGTCCTCAAAAACATAAAAATCAAAGATTTTTAAAAACTGTTATGTTGTTTTATTCTTACGCTTGTTAACTTTTAAAAATGTATCAAAATCTTTTGTGACTTTGTGGTGAAAAAAAGTGCTTACATTTTCAATCAATAAAACTGTCATTTTTAAGAGATTCTTCATTGAATATTGCTTCGCAAAATTTCATTCAGAATGACAGGAAAATTTAACCACAAAAGGTACAAAAGATAATGATAAGGCTCAGTTTCAAAATAATTAAAGTATTCAAAAGCATAAAAATTAAAGATTTTTAAAAACTGTTGTGCTCTTTTTATTCTTATGCTTGTTAACTTTTAAAGATGCATCAAAATCTTTTGTGACTTTGTGGTTAAAATAAAAAAACAGCAGCCTGTTTAAGACTGCTGAATTTTATCTTTATTTGCTAAAATTATTTTATTTTCTTGGCGATATAATCGCTTTCGTTACCTAATCGGTCAATTGCTTTGATGGCAACTGCATTCAGCACTTTTCCTTCTTTATTTTTAGGAATTTCTCTGGAAAGCTGATCCAGAGTAAGGATTTCAGTTTCCCAGATTCCGTTGTACTGGGTAAAAAGCACCCATTGGAAAACTTCTTTTATATTTTTTACGCTCCAGCTTATCTGCGCAGAATTTCCGTTGTTATTGATGAACAAAGTCGGGGTCTGCAAAGGAATAGCTTTTATCCATGACGTTTTTGGAACCAACGCTTTTTCTTTATAGGGTCCGTTTTTCAGGGTCGGAAGCATGTTGGCATTTTTGGTTAAACCGGCAATGCTCCAGTGAATTTCCCCTGCATCTTTCCCTAAAACCTGCCGCGATATTTCGATCTGATTTTTAATTTCGGTCGGACGGTCTGAAGTTTTAATTTCTACCGTATTCAAGCCCGGCCAAAGATGTCGGTTCATTGTGTTTTCAGATTTCCACCAGTTCAATAAGCCTTCAAACGGCTGTCCTTTGGATTCTATCGGCCAGTACAACTGTGGCGAGAAATAATCTACCCAGCCTTTATTTAACCACAATTTGGCATCGGCATAAAGTTCATCATACTGAGAAGAACCAACCACACCTTCCGGATAACCGGGTTTCCAGATTCCGAACGGACTGATCCCGAATCGTACATAGTTCTTTTCTGTGTGGATTTCTTTGTAAATTCTTTCAACAAATTTATTCACATTATCTCTTCTCCAGTCGGCTCTTGTTAAGGTTCCTCCGTTGCTTACGTACGCATTCCAGGTTTTATTGTCGGGAAAATCTGCTCCTTTATTATAGGTTGCGTAAGGGTAAAAATAGTCATCAAAATGTACGGCATCAATATCATATCTTTTTACAATATCTTTTACTACGTTTGAAACGTGTCCCTGCGTTTTCGGATCTGCCGGATCAAACCAGTACATTCCGTTTTTCAGGCGGATGACGATGTCGGAAAGCTTATTCACCATAGATAAACTGTTGGGTGAGCCTCCGTTCGAATGATGAGCGCGGTACGGATTCAGCCACACATGGAGTTCCAGTCCTCTTTTGTGAGATTCTTCGATCCAGAACTGTAAAGGATCATAATTCGGATAAGGAGCGGCTCCGGTCTGTCCGGTCAGGAAATATGACCAAGGTTCCAGATTACTGGTGTACAAAGCATCTGCGGAAGGTCTTACCTGAAAAATAACGGCGTTGAAGTTATTGTCTTTCAGCATATCCAGCATGGAAATGGCTTCTGCCTTCTGCTGATCGACGGATAAATTATTTCTTGAAGGCCAGTTGATATTGGCAACACTAGCAATCCATGCTCCGCGAAATTCTCTTTTAATTTCCGGAAGATTGGTTCGGAAAGTATCATCTTTCGGAGGTATAGCCGAAGGATCTGTGCTTGTAATAGGAAGAGGAGGTTTTGTTATGGCAGGTTTCGTAGAATTTTTTACGGGTGTGGAAGCTTTCACTGCACTGTTCTGTGTGGAGCACGCAATAAATGATGTAAAAAATCCCGATAAAACGATTATTTTTAGGGTATTCATTCTCATAGTCTGCAAAACTACATTAATTTATTTTGTTGATTTTAAATTACAATAATAAAATGAATTATTTGAACTTTGATTTAAAATTACTGATGCTTTAGCGCAAAGTTTTTTTGACTATTGACTGCTTTTAAGTTTGCGAAGGCGTTTCACTCAGGTAAACTTTAAAAGACTTCCTTACTTACAAGTTTGTTTAAACTCATTTTAAAAAGTCGTTTAAAGTAAAATGGCGGAAAACTCTATAGAGTTTTTATCTGTGTAGAAAACATATTCACAAGGCGTTCTACGTTCCGTAGGAACGCTATCTTTAGAAAATTTATCGCAATATAGGTATCAATCCTATGGATTGATTGACGGATTTATTCTTGTTTCTACACAGATTCTGCTCCTAAAGGAGCAAATTTTTTTACTTTAAACAACTTCTAAATTTTACCGCAAAATACAAAAGACTTTATTGGATTTATTTAAAGTATTTCAAAAGTCTGCAAGAGAAAAATTTTTGATTTTTTAACTTATGTGCTATTTTTTTCGATTTAATTATTAAGCTTAAACAACTAAATATTACAATCTTTTGCATCTTTTGCGGTAAAAAAGTTTAGGCAAGTTTTATATTGAATTCTGACTAAAGCCAGAATTTTTACCGAATATTTAAACCGAGTAAAATCCTCTCCTATTTTGATTAATTTCTAAAAAGATTCTTCATTTCATAATGCTTCGCAAAATTCCATTCAGAATGACAGATTGAATTTTAAACATACTCTTATTTAAAACAAAAAAAAGCCCCGAAAAACCGGAGCTTTATTATTATAAAAACTGAATTAAGCTTTAGCCGCTCTTTCCACTTTTTTTCTGTCTTCTTCAGAAAGTAATTTCTTTCTCATACGGATGAAGTTCGGCGTTACCTCAATGGCTTCATCACCCTGAATATATTCCATACATTCTTCAAGAGAGAATAAGATCTTCGGAGCAACGCCTGTATCTTTATCTTTACCTGCTGCTCTCATGTTGTTCAGCTGCTTCGCTTCCACGATGTTTACTACAAGGTCACCCGGTTTATTCTGCTCACCGATGATCATTCCTGCGTAGATTTCCTCTCCCGGATCTACGAAGAACTTGCCTCTATCCTGTAGTTTGTTGATGGAATATTCTGTAGCCGGACCTTGTGTTTTGCTGATCAACACACCATTGTTTCTTCCCGGAATAGCTCCTTTGAAAGGCTTGTATTCTGTGAAACGGTGTGCCATAATCGCTTCTCCCGCAGTCGCTGTTAACATCTGAGAACGCAATCCGATCAGACCTCTTGAAGGAATCTCGAATTCCATGTGCTGCATTTCTCCTTTTGTTTCCATGATATGAAGGTCACCTTTTCTCTGAGTAGCTAAGTCGATTACTCTTGAAGCATATTCTTCAGGAACGTCTACTACCAAAGATTCGTAAGGTTCGCAGCTTACTCCGTCGATTTCTCTAAGGATAACCTGTGGTTGACCGATCGTCATTTCGTACCCTTCTCTTCTCATGGTTTCAATAAGAACTGATAAGTGAAGAATACCTCTACCGAAAACAAGGAACGTGTTTGCATCGTCGGTCTGCTGAACTCTTAATGCTAAGTTTTTCTCTAATTCTTTGGTTAATCTTTCTTTTAAGTGGTTAGACGTTACATATTTACCGTCTTTCCCGAAGAAAGGTGAATTGTTGATGGAAAACGTCATGTTCAGCGTAGGCTCATCAATTGCTGTTCTTTCCAAAGGCTCAGGGTTTTCAAGATCTACGAAAGAATCTCCGATCTGGAAAGCGTCGAAACCTACCACAGCACAGATATCTCCTGCCTGAACTTCAGTTACTTTTTTCTTTCCTAATCCTTCGAAAACGTATAGTTCTTTTACTTTTCCTTTAGCTACTTTTCCGTCTGCCTGTGCAAGACCGATCCACTGAGATTCTTTAATTTCGCCTCTCGTTACTTTTCCGATCGCGATTCTTCCTAAGAAAGAAGAATAATCCAGAGAAGTAATCTGCATCTGAAGATTACCTTCTGTAACTTTCGGCGCAGGAACATACTGTAAAATACCATCCAGTAAAGGTAAAATATCTTCAGTCTGCTCTAATGAAGTGTTGAACCATCCCTGTTTAGAAGAACCGTAGAACGTTGGGAAATCCAACTGCTCTTCAGTTGCATCCAGGTTGAAGAAAAGATCGAATACCTGATCGTGAACCTCATCCGGACGGCAGTTTGGCTTATCTACTTTATTGATTACCACCAAAGGTCTTAAACCAAGTTCCAAAGCTTTCTGAAGTACGAATCTTGTCTGTGGCATCGGTCCTTCGAACGCATCCACCAACAAAATTACTCCGTCTGCCATTTTCAGTACTCTTTCTACCTCTCCTCCGAAATCGGCGTGACCCGGTGTATCAATTACGTTAATTTTCGTGTCTTTATAAGTAACAGAAATATTCTTGGATAAGATGGTGATCCCTCTTTCTCTTTCAAGATCATTGTTATCCATAATTAACTCCCCACTCTCCTGATTTTCTCTGAAAATATTGGTTGCGTGGATGATCTTATCAACCAAGGTAGTCTTACCGTGGTCAACGTGTGCGATAATCGCAATATTTCTAATGTTTTGCATATAAGATTTTTACGGGTGCAAAAATAGTGATTTTTAATGAAATATGCATCAATAACTTTTGTTAATTAACAAATTCATAATGAGTGCATTAAACGGAGCGAGTTTCTTAAACTATTATCATTAAAGCATTTATTGAATATTTATATCCTTAGAATTTTGAATAATTGATTAAATTTTTAACCATCAATCCTATGAATATTTTTCAAAAAAGTAAATGAAAACAGCCTGTATTAAAACAATGAGTCCAAATTTTAATAAAAACGAAGTCTTGGAAATTTTGTGTCTGAAGAAGATCATTGCCAGTAAAGCTCCGACAGTTCCACCCAAAAAAGAAATCGCCAAAAGTGCATTTTCGGAAATTCTCCGCCGGTGTTTTTCTGCTTTTCTCTTGTCGGCTCCATAAATAATAAAGGTAAAAAGATTGATGGCTGTTAAAAAATAAAACATTGGCAAATCTAAAATAAAAAAGAGTGTTAATAAACACTCCTTTAAATATTTTTTATATACATAAAGTATATTCGCAAGGATCCTGCGGAGGAGCTTCTCCACAAATAATATCAAAAGTACCGCAGTTACTTGATGATCCTCCACCCCATCCCCATTGAACAACGCATGTATTTGGATCTTTACATCTTACCATACCTTTAATGATACCTCCCTGAATAGATTTCATCGCATTTCTAGAAACCTTTTTTAGATTTTTCATGATATATTTTTTATAGTTTGAGAGATAAAAATATAAAAAAACATTAGATCTGCAAAATATTTCAACACTTATTGAATAAAAAATATCCTTAGCAGATTTATTCTAAATAATTGTAAAGAATCCTCTGTAAAATCTTATATTAATTTACATTTGTATGATTAATTAAATTAAATGACAGTACAGGATTTAGCAGGAAGTTATTCTATTCAGGGAAGCAATCAGGAAGAGTCTGCGGAAGTTTCTTATTATGGGATTCTCACCTTATCCCTCGACGAAAACCAACGCATCATTGCTGAGTGGATGATTGGGGATCATATGCAGCAAGGCACCGGTTTTTATAAAGACGGAATTCTGGTCATCAACTTCCGCTACGAAGGGGAAAATCTCAAAATTTACAAGGGTGTGGCGGTTTACCGCTGTATCAGCAAAGATATTCTGGATGGTTTCTGGTCTGAAAAATATGGTGATCCGAGATTTCTGGGAAGTGAATACTGTGTGAGGATTTTTGGATCGGAGGTGTTGAATTAATTCCTTAATAATTTAAAAAGTCCGGCAATTACCGGACCTGATTATTATGCCTTCTTTTGATTATTACTCATTTGTTTCCCTCTGTTTCCCTGATTCTGATCATATTGGCTGTTCGTACCATTTGTTCCTTTGTTAGGATTTTTCAAGTTAGCACTGTTTTGTGCAGGAGTGATTTTCTTTTTCATTTTTTATTTTAAGTTAGTTAAAATTACATTTACTATTTCCTGAGGTGTCACTGTATTATTTATATTAACAACCAGATCATAGTGTGATTCTAAAGTATAATCTACATCATACGCATTTTCAAACTGTTTTTTAAAAGTTGTGTTCCTCTCATTAACTGTTTCAAAAGTTTCATTATACCTATTTTCTTTTTTCAGTCTCCCGACAGCATCTTCCTCAGAGATTTTAAGAAAAACATGAAAAGCATTGTTAATAAATTTAAATCCTAAACGATAATCAATAATTAAATGTTCTTTTTTTATTGCATTCATCAGCGAATTCCCTGTCAATTTCTTTATCAGTTTCCGGATTTTCAGTACATCTTCGCTGAAATTCAAAAATATTCAATCCTTCATTTTCTGCTCTCTCCCGGATTAAATTTCCTAAAGAAATAAACTGATACCCTAATTGTTCTGCCAGTAATTTTCCTACTGTACTTTTTCCAGAAGCCACTTCACCGGATAGCGTAATTTTTGTTTTCATATAATTTTAAATTAATCCCATTGATATAAACCACCTCTGTCTAAAAAGTTTTTATAGCTGTAATCCATCTCATCATAAGCTCTTTTAGCTCCTGCTTCCAATACTGGTCTGCTGTATTCCTGAAAGCCTTTTTTATTGGTAAAAAACCTTCCCGCAGGATCTATCATCACATAGCTGTCTTTCATTTCAGAATTATCTTCAGAAACCAATATTTCATGATCTTTCAAAAACTGATGGTTCGCTATAAAATGATCGAACTGCTGTTGACTGATAATAAATTCTTCAATGTGTTCATCATTCTCCCCTTTCATCGGCAGAACCTGAAATACCTTCCAGCGTTTTGGCTGAGCATAAAGAATCAGATCCATTAAAGACTCATTGTAATTCTGACGATGGACAACTGTGTTGACCTTTAATTGAAAACCATACCCCTTAATTTCATCTATAAGCGATTTATAGGCTTCCGCAGTTAACGGATCTTTTCCTTTAAAAGCTCTTCCCGATTTAATATTGGTTTCATCATTCAGACTATCAATACTCAAGATGATCCAGTCCAGATTCTTCTGGTTTTTCTTAAAAAACGTTTCATTCAGCTTGGTTCCGTTGGTCACCAGCATTGTTGTCATCCCTGATTCTTTTGCAGTGGCAATAAGATCTGAAATCCATGGACATATTGTAGGCTCCCCTCCTGCAAAGGTTATTTTTTTTAAACCCATTCCGGCAATCTGCTTTATCAGTTCCAGAGATTGTTCTTTAGGCAAATGTCCTTTAGGAAGTATTTTTTTAGCCTCCTGAAATGTTGCAAAGCAGAACCTGCATTTCATATTACAGGGTTCCCAGAGATGATAATTAACGGAAGGAATTATTCCTTCAAAAGATGTTTCCATTGTTTGTTTTAATAATTGTTTATTGTACAGGAGTACCAACAAAAAAACATCCGGAAAATAAAAAAATGCGTTTCCGGAAAACATAACCGGAAACGCAGGAACAAAAGCTTTTTTTTGAGGAATAAGAGCGTTTAGCCCAAAAGTTTTTTTATGTCATTCTGATAATTTTCTGACACAGGCAGGTAATGACATTTTGTCTTGTTTTTTTCATCAAATACAATAATTTCTACATGTTCATCTTTTTTATGATAACACTGAATGTATTTTTTATTGACTCTGAAAGATTTATGAATCGTTATAAACTGACTTTTCATCAGTCCTTTATCTTCCATTTTCGAAAAGGAAAAATCAATAAGATTCTCCGTTTTCCGGTTAATAAAATGAATCTGCTTGTTGTTGGATTCGGAGCCGGAAGACTTATCTGCGCTTAAATAGACAATATCATCAATCAGAATCCTGTTTCTTTTTGTTTTATTAAAATCCAGATAAACGTACTGAAGACTAGAAAACAAGTAAACTTCCTGTAAGAACCTTTTAAAACTTTTAACAAATTTTTCTTCCGTAAAAGGCTTGGTAATATGATCTACACAAATCCCGGAATCGCGTTTGAGATTCTCAATATCTCCGATGTATTCTCTGGTATTGGCACTTGCAAAGAACACCGGAATCCCGATTTCCTGCGCCACTTCCATTCCCGTCATGCTGTCGCTGCCCAGATCCAGATCCGCCAGCAAAATATCCGGTTTTACCGTTTTCAGTTCCTCAAAGAAATGAGCTGAACTGCTGCTTTTTAAAACAATCTGAACATTGGGAACATGCTGAAGATACAGTTCCAATTTTTCCATTTGTTTGGGGTTGTCTTCGAGAATGGCGATGTGGTAGGTTGGGAACATAGGTAGAACTGAATGTATTTATTGTATTATTTATCAATTTTTTCTTTACTTAATCGGTAGACAAATTCCCATTTTATAGATATTCTGATATGCTTTTATTTCAGAAATTTGTAATTCAGTTTCTTTATTCAGAGTTGGATAGATAATTAAACAATCTATTATATCTGAATTTTTAACTTTATCCGAAAAGTGATGATAAACTTTTTTCAAGCGCGCATAACCTGCAACCTGTCTCATATCCTGATGTTCTTTGCTGTTTTCATAATGCAACTTATATTTAGCATCTATAATAATTGGTATTTCATTACCTTTTTCAGGATTATTATAAAAACCTATAAAATCCACTTCGTTTCCAAACGTCTTCCAATGGTATTTAATCTTTCTGTAAGCTTCGTTTTCCAACAATCTTTTATAGGCATATAACTCAAACAAACGGCTCATATCAATCCAATAAGGCGGTGTTTTTTTCCTGGCTGTAGTATTAGATTTTGTGATTGAGTAGGAAAAGTTTTTTAAAATGAGTTCTCCCAAATGGATTGCTTCTTTGTATTCTTTGTAAAATTTATTATGCTTTACGCTTTTTATTTCTTTGATATTTTCCAGCGGACTAATCAATTCGAATGCAGAAGAGATATAGTTTATAGTGTTCCGGATTTCTGAATTAACGGATGATAACAGTTCTTTATTTGTTGATAAGTAATTATTTACAAATTCTAAAACCTTTTTTAAAAACCTGTTTTCAATACTATTAAAGCCAAACTCCTGATATTTGCAAAAAGTATTTGTCTCTCTATTTTTAAGATGGTTTAATTTAATCGTTTTAGGAATTAAAATTTTACCTTTTATTCTGCTGTTTAAATTTTCTTCTACTGTGTAATACGATTTCTTCAGTCCTTTCTTAACGATTTTTTTCATTAAAAGTATGAACTGTACGACCAAAAAAGGTGATAAATAATCATTGTCCAAATGCTCGACTTCTATTTCGGGAGCATCCCAATCAATATCCAGAAGCTCCGATATTTCTTTGGTTGCATCAGGAAGCTTTATTATTTCTGAAAGCATTTTTACCACATCGACTTCCGGTAATGAATTTACTTCTTCTTTACTTTCAATTTTTGCTTTTGCTGTATGATCAACATCTATATCATCTAAATTTTCCTGAATACTTTCCAAAAGTTTATTATTTACTTTTGGAGAAACAAAAATATGATGGTTATTGGCAACCGTTCCAACTCCAATATAGTAATTGGCTTTTATCTTGCACTTCTCAACATCGTTTTCTTTTATATTCTCATACTGAAATACAGAACATCTGTTATCTTTCTTGAAGTAGAGACTCTTCTCAATTTCAAGGAAGTCTTCAGTATGCTCCCAATGTTCGTAAAGCCTTATAAGTTTAGGCAAAGCGCTGTTCAATGTCTTTGATTTTTGCGATTGCAGATTCATTAAAAACTCCATCCCTAAGATATTCATTAAGAATAGGAATAACCTCATACTTCATCTTCATTTTGAAATAATTTTCTTTTTCTTCTTCTGATATCTTTTTCCTGTCTGCAATGAAATAACTATGACCTAAAGCCACGTCTTTCGAAGAAAAATCATTAGAAAGGAAATCTGAATCTTCCGCATTTTCAAAATTGATTACCTCATCTTCTCCAACTTTAATAAATAATTTTGCAACTTCTACGAAGCCCAGAGTATTAAAAAATATATCTTCAGTATCTTTCAGCTTTTCAGGTAAAACATCTACAAATGCAAACCTTCTTCTGATGGCGTAATCGATATGTCCTACACTTCGGTCTGCGGTGTTCATGGTTCCGATAATGTAGAGATTCGGCGGAAGAACTAATTTTTGAGAGCCATCTACTTCATACATACTTTCTACTTCTTCTCCACGGTATTCTAACGCGTAAATTAATTCGCCAAGAACCGAAGATAAGTTTGCACGGTTGATCTCGTCAATGATAAGGATGTATGGCTTTTTATCTATTTTTTTAGTCTCGTTTGTGACACTATACTGCAAATTATTTTCATCAAGATATTTTTTAAACTTTTCTACCAGATTTTTATATAGATAGTACATTCCACTTCTTGCAGATTTAGACAACAACTCATTGTCTCTGATCTTACTTGTCATTTCGGATAAATACAATCCTACATAACCATTAATAATATCTGAATCCTTAACCAGAACAGAATCGTTTTCGTTACTGTAACGATTCACTCTCAGGGAATTATCTTCAACAAAAGTAATCTTTGGCTTTGTTTCTTCTTTAATCAACACCTCATTATCGGTCTCAATTTCTTTCTGTATGCTTTCTTTAAACTTAATATAATGTGTATTTACCCAATTTTCTTTTGAAACCTGTTCCGGGATTTTTTTTGAATCTAAATAATTTTTTAACGCTGCATCAGCAAACTCCCCCAAAATTTTATTGACATTCTTATACTCAATTTTATCACCTTTTGATTCTGCTACAATTCCTCGTACAAAGTCTTCATAGGTGTAGCTTGGATGAAACTGGATGATTTTGAACTGTTCATTGCCTTTTAAATCATCAGTTGGATTTAATCCTAACATTTCCTTTGCAATCAGTTTTGCTTCTCTGGTTTTCCCCGTTCCCGGAGGTCCTTGTAATATGATTTGTTTTTTAAAATTTAAAAATTTGATGAAGTCATTCATAATGTTAATTTTCATTAGATGTTCCGGTGGTAATTTCGAATTTTCAAATATGATTTTATAGGCTTTAAACTGCTTATTCCGCAAATCATAAAGTATTTTTAAATAGTCTAAACCTTGAACTATATAATTATTCGAATCTTTTGCAACTGGAATCTCATAACCATACAATATAAATTCACCATAATTTAGATTTTTTAGTTTTTCTTCATTGTCTTCCAAAAATTTGTAATCTTGTAGATTGTAATCTATCATTTTTCGAAAAGAATAAAAAGATTCTTTAAACGGGCGTACATTTTTTATTGGATCATTATTATTTTGGGAACCTTGTAAATTAAAGCCTAATCCATATCTTATACTTGTTTGAGACAAGTGCATGTGATATTGAATTTCTTTTTCTGCTCCCAAATTTATTGTCCAGTATGTATCTCTTACATTTCCAAATAACAGATCTTGATTCACGATTTTACTATGTCCAGCAAAGTTTTTTCTGGTTTCTCTAAATTTTGAAATAAAATCTTTGCTTCTGCCAATATTATTGATATCCTTGTGTACAAGATTTACAAAATCTTGAAATGTGGAGAAAAGAACTGGTGAATTATAATACCTTAAAAATTTAGTAAAATGAGTTAATAGTATATATTTTGGTACATCATTACCATTGCTTTTACTATAATCCGAAAAAAGCGTATCATCTTTTTTTAGGTTTTTTTCCAATACAACAATACTATTCTCAACATCTACAACCTCGAAAGGATTACTATTATATGACTTTTTATAATTATCAATTAATATATTAATTTTTTGATCAAAATTATTAATTCCAAAATAAGTTTTGTAACTTATTGTATTAGGTAAAACTGTGCGCAAATAGAATTCTTTAAAATCTACTAAATAATTCATTTTTATTTACTTGTATATTATTTTTAACTACTATTCTAAAACTCTATCTCACACCTTCACCTGCCCGTTCATCAGCATGGGCAATAGCCAATCTCGTAATGAAGAGAGTTCTTGGTTTTGTTTTGAATTATTTTTTATTTTCTTATTAGTTTAAATGAAATTGTTGGTTGGGCTAAGGAGAATAATTTCCATCCTTCATTTTTTATTTCGTCTTGCCATTGTTTCCGGAGGATTTCACTTTTATTTTATTTACTCTGTATATAATGATATTTTTATTTTAGAACGATTTTATTTTGCAAATTATCAAAACGGTAATTTATTATACTACCATTAATAAATAATTCAATTGCTTCATTCAAAACATCTATAGGTACTACAAACCACTCTCTTGGTATAAACCTTTTTCCACTAGCATCATATAAATCAATATCTAAACAAACAGATGCAAATAATCGATGCAGCAAATTTTCAAAATTTTGTATATTAATATTATAGCAACTGTATTTTGCAACGATTGCTACATTATCATATAAATACGTAGCTTCCTTTGTTGCATTTTTAATTCTGGTTTCTACTGGAACTGTTGAAAAACCAATCTTGTAAAGATTCTTTATATTTTTAATTTCAGGATTTTGTGACTTAGATTTTAAAATATAAATCCAGCCACTTTCTATATCTTCTTCTTTTACCATCCCTGCATTTACAGCTAAATCTTTTTCAATATCATCAAGTGGCTGAGTAATTAGTTTTCCATTTTTCTGAATCGCTTTTCCTAATGAACGAAAAAGCAGATTAGAAACTGTTCCGTTTTCAAAAATAGTTGTGGTAGGTCCATCTAAACGTATTCTATCACCAGTCTTATTCTCTTTAAGAGTTTTTTCTGCATCGGATGATTCCAAATAAACTAAAAGACCATCTACCAAATAGAAATTACCTTGTTTAAGATTAGTTTCAGCATCATTAAAAGGAAGCATTTTTCGTCTTCCAGATTTTAAATCACGATGTACATTCTGGAACATTACCTCATATTTAGCAAAGTCATCATCCGACAATGATTTTCTTTGTGCGATTGATTCTGCTTTTGCTCTTTTATCAATTTGGGGTGTATGCTTAAATTCAAAAATAGAATTGTCTCCATCCGAGTCAAGCAATCCCAATTCATCATCGTTTAAAATTTCATCAATTGATGGCGTTTCATATTCTACTTTCCCAAGCAAATTAAACCTATCAAATGGTTTTACCATCTTTTTTTTACTATCATTATTTCTAAATTCCTTAAGTCTCGCCAACAAAGAATATTCAGCGATGGAAGAATTGGAGGGTTCCCTTTTGTTTTTTTCAAAGAAACTATTGATTTCTTCGAACGATTCTATAAGACGGTCTTCATCTGTTTTGATGACAGACTTTTTCTCACTGGAATCTAATAAACCAAAGTCATCTTCATTAAATATATCATCTAAAGTCTTAGCCATTTTGCATTCTTTTTCTTTTAGCATCCTGAATAAACAGAAGAGCCTGAGCCAGTCTCTGCTCAATTGGATTAGTGGACTGAATATTTGGTTTTTCGCCAGTTTCTTTCACCCAAGCATTTATTTTAGGCCATAGAATAATAGCTTCCTGCTCTGTCATTTCGATCTTTGTGATATTGATAGTATCTTGAATTGCACGCAAAACTGAAGTAGTAACACTTTTAGAAAGAATTTCAAATGCTTTCTGGAACGGGTTTACACGGTCAATTAATTCAATATTAATATCGTCAATATTTACAAAGCTTCCTGCCATTTTGATAAATTTCTTTGAGCCTTGTTCTTCAACGGTACTATTCTTTATTACCGAATCTACCACCACATATTGCCTAACCGCTTCTACATCATCTTCTGATAAATCTGGGTACACCTCTCTGATTATTTTCGGAATGAGAACCGTGTTGATAACTTCAGGTTCTAAATTTCCCGGTAATGCTTTTAGCATTGTATCATCTTGTAAAATGCGTGCTTTCAAATCGTTTAAATCAGTTTCAATGATGTCTTTTGCACGTTGGGAAGTTGGTGTTTTAAATCCTCGTATTTTGATGGTTGGCTTCCCATTTTCCTCTTCTTCATCTTCCAAATCATCCTCATCATTATCCATTGGCTTAAATTTGAAGTTCGGAGCAAGAACTTGTTCCATAAGTAATGATGCTGTAATGGCTTTCAGCATATTATTCACCGCTAGTTTTACATCGTCATCTACCGCATCAGGTTGAGCAATCAAATTGGTAAACTGAGCGTGTTTTTTATTGCTGCTATCACGAGTTGCTCTACCAATAATTTGAATAATTTCAGTTAACGAACCTCTGTAACCTATGGTAAGTGCGTGTTGGCAAAAAGGCCAGTCAAAGCCTTCTTTAGCCATCCCTAATGCGATAATCATATCTATATCATCGGGTGAGCTTACACCACGCAAATAAGCTACAATCTTATCTCTATCTTTTGGATTATCGTTTACCAAATCTGCAATTTTCAGAATCCTTCCACTTCGCTTGCTTTTAACAAACAACACTCCTGTTTCAGAATCCTGATAGTCTAATTCACCAATACAGTCAATAACGTGAGTTACTTCATCATTTTTTTGTTTAGATGACTCTGCCGAATTTACACTTGGGATATGGATAATCGTTTTTAAATCTTCATCCAGAATTTCTTCTAATGCCGACATATTACGCTCCGGCTGCACTTTGTAATATCTTCCTTGGTAAAAATGATAACCGATACCTAAAGATTTCAAATATTCGTAGCCATTCAATTGGTCGTAATAGTTATACGTAACTTTTACAAATTTTTCTTCATCTTCCGGTAATAGAACAGGAACACTGTCTCCTCGGAAGTACGAACCCGTCATTGCCACAATATGAGCCGTAGAATTAGCCATTATATTGCGCATCACATTTCCTAATTTATTATCGCCATCTGCCGAAACGTGGTGAAACTCATCAATAGTTATCAAACAATCATTCAGTTCTTTTTCATCTAACTCCTCAAATGCAAAACGCAAAGTGGCGTGAGTACAAATTAAAACTTTTTCATCACTTTGCAAAAACTGATGAAATGCTTTTACTTTACCAGCATCGCTTCCCGGTGTACAAAGATTGTATTTTTGATTGGGTTCCCAATTGGCATAAAACCCATATTTCTTTAATTCTGTAGGACTGAACGAATTTCCAATGGAGCGTTCGGGAACAGCAACAATGGCTTTTTTAATGCCTTGATGGATTAATTTATCCAAAGCAATAAACATCAAAGCGCGAGATTTTCCTGAAGCTGGTGGTGCTTTTAGCAAAAGGTATTTTGCCGTTCTCGCTTCATACGCATTTGCCTGCATTTCACGCATCCCCATTTCGTTGGTCTTTTTGCTTTGCCCTGTTTGTGCATACTCCACTTTTACCAAGTTGATGGGTTTTATATAATTGGTATGGTTATCTTTTTCCATTTTCTTCTTTACAATTATTGATTTTCTTAATCATCTAAGCCTTCGACAAGCTCAAACGTACAATACTGCCTTAAGATCAATCTGATTTTTTCTTTCTTGTTTTTTTCTGCTTAGCAAAAAGCGTATCTTTTTTGGTCATTTCATCATAACGTTTAAACAAGTGTTCTAAACGCTCTGCATCAGACGTAAAAGGATTTCCCATTCTGTAGATTTCTTCTATGGCTCTATCCAGATTTTGGTGTGCCTGGTTCAAATCTTTAGGCATTGTTTCGGGGTTGTAAAGCCAAGCCATTGTTTTTTCTGGAAACTTTGCACGTTCATCTAAAATGGCAAATACATATTCATTAATAGTCAGTTTTTGTTTTTCAGTGATGTCAGGAAATGGAAAGGTATTGTAGCAAAGTTTAGCTGAATATCTATATCGTGTTTCCAATTTTCCACCAACTGCATCTATCCAAACCATATGAATTTTGGAATGGAGAATACCGAAAAGCCAAGGTTGTGCATCATAAACAGCCAATGCAGAATTTAATATAATCGTTTCTTTAGATAAAAAACCTAAGGGAATATATTCTCTACGTTCTGATGAAGTAGATGGAACAATAATAGCATCATTAACAGCCGTTTTTCTATCTCTAAATTGATGCGCCCTCGCTGCTAATTTATTTGTTCCCGTATCTTTACTATTTACTCTGTGAGTTCTACTAATTTCAATTCTATTTTTAAAAAATTCATAATTTAAAGCTTCTTCTAATTCTTCATCCTCAATCCACAAACAATATCTATTAATACCATTAATAAATTCGGTCGAACCAACTAACCTACGAACAAATTTTTCACTTAAAGGAAATTCAGAAATTAAATCATTCTTTTCCTCTTCACTAAAAATCAGCCCACCACCGTCATTAGGCATATTGCCAAAATTCATTCTTTTAAATCCTGAGATTGATGTCATTCGTTCTGGAATTATAATATTTGAGGCATCTAGTAGGTAAGCATTTATATTTTTAGCAGGTTTAGAGACTCCATCAGAAAAAATATATTTCTGTTTATTAATTATATTTCTTAGTCCAACAATAATTACTGTTACTCCTGCATTACCAATGGCATTATTCGTCCATTTAAATGATGTATGGGCAAATGAAATTTCTATATTATTTCTTAAAATCTTATCCCATAATAAAGCAATCTGTTGTCCTTGCGAAATAGAATTCGTTGAAACAAAGGCTAATTGAGCGTTGAAGCTATCAATATACTTAGAGCCCTTATAAAACCAAATTGAAATATAATCTAAGTCTTTGTATTTTGCAAATGAACTAAATATAAAATCCATATCGGATTTTTGCTCTTCATCTTGAATTCTAGCTCCCAAGTACGGCGGATTCCCAATAATATAAATTTCATCGCCCTCATTTTTAGGGCAAACTTGTTCCCAATTTATGCGGGCTGCATTTCCTGCTACGATATTTCCAGCCTGTTTCAATGGTAAAATAGGTTCAGACTTCCCAAAGCCCTCTAATTTTTCATCAAAATAGAGGTTCATCTGATGTTCTGCCAACCAAAGAGAAAGAATCGCCATTTCGTGGGCAAAATCTTTAATTTCTATTCCGTAGAATTGTGAGAGTTTGATATTGCTCACAAAGCTTTGTCCTCCAAATAAACTGGCATTTTCTAAAGCAATAAGTTGTAAAATAATTTTAACTTCAAGATTCCTAATTTCTTTGTAGGTAATAATGAGAAAATTTCCGCTTCCGCAAGCTGGGTCAAAGAATTTAATTTTAGAAATTCTGTCAATCAACTTTCTTAAGCCTTTTGGATTCTCCATATTTTTTTCAAACTCCTCTTCGAGCTCGTCTAAAAATAAAGGCTTAATCAGTTTCAAAATATTCTCCACAGAAGTATAATGCATTCCCAAATTGCTTCTTTGTTCAGGGTCTGCAACCGCCTGTATCATTGAACCAAAAATATCTGGATTGATTTCGCTCCAGTTCAGTTCGCCAGAGTCTATAAGAATGTTTCTGGCTTTTTTACTGAACTTCGGGCTTATAATTTCATCTTTAAAAAGTCCACCATTTACATACGGAAATGGATTAAGGTATTCAGGAAAATCGCCAGTTTTGCTGTTTAATTTTTTAAATAAAGTATTTAAAAATTGATCAACATCAGAACCATCTTCATTGGTGTTATTAACCAAAGTTTCAGTAAAAATATTTTCTAGCTCAAAAATGCCAGTATCCTCGGCAAAAAAACAAAATAATAATCGGGAAAGAAATAAATTGAGATGATGACTACCATTTGCTAACCAATCCGGATTGTCATTTACTAATATTTCATATAATCGCCCTAGCTGATAAGCGGCATCTCTATCTGCTTTGTTATTAGTAGAAACTTTGTAAATTTCTGCACCAGAAAGGGGCAAGAAAAAATCTATATGATCCGATAGTTCACCAAAAGAAAATCTTTTATTTAGTTTTAGTTTTACATCCACCGCCACAATGGTTTCATAATCTGTCACCAAAATGAAACGAGGATTATGTTTCAGAATTTTATCATCTTTAGATGCTTCATCAATTGCATCTAAAAGATTCTCCCCAACTTCCTCCCTAAAGAATATTTTATTTTTAAAAAGTAATTCTCCTTCTTTTTTTGAAAGATTAGAATCACCTTTTCTTAATCTGGTAATTGCATTTTTTGAAATACCAAAAGCCATCAGAAAATCATAAATGAAATTTTCTTTTTCCACATTAGTCGCAATAGTTGCCAGTTTATCTTTTATTTCCTTTGGTTTCATCGGTTTTAAAATTCAGACATCAAATATAATTAAAAAACAAATTCTATCCTTTACGGTAAACCATAAACAATAAAAAAATACCCTTAAGAGTGAATTCTTTTTGTATTTCAGATTCCTTTGATATCATACAGTGTTAAAAATTTTAATGAAATAAATTAGCTTGATAAGTACATCTGGTGGCTTCGGCTCCGCTCAGCCACCAGATTACAGGCACAGCTCTCTATTAATAATCTTTCCAGAAATATTTTTAACATCCAATAGCTTAGAAAATACAAACACAAAAGGTGGCTGAGCGGAGCCGAAGCCACCGCATTCAAATAAAATACTATCTTTAGAAAAAAATACAAATGATAAAAGGATGGATGTATATTCTTCTCTGCTCAGACGGCAGTTATTACACCGGCAGCACCAACGATCTGGAACGCCGGCTTTCGCAGCATCAAAAAGGAGAAGGTGCTCATCACACTAAAAAACGGCTTCCTGTAAAGCTTATTTATTTTGAAGAATTTGAACGTATTGATCTGGCTTTCTACCGCGAAAAACAAATTCAGGGATGGAGCCGCAGAAAAAAAGAGGCAGAATGCATGAATGAAACCCACAGTAAGTTTTTTATAAAAGATGAATAGGTGGCTTCGGCTCCGCTCAGCCACCAATACAGAAAACAACCCACGATCCAACACCCCCAAAAAATCAAATCAAAGAACACGGTGGCTGAGCGGAGCCGAAGCCACCATTACAAAAAACCAACCACAGCCCAAAAATCACATCAAAAACTCGGTGGCTGAGCGTAGCCAAAACCACCATTACAAAAAACCAACCACAGCCCAATAACACCCAGAAACCCCATCAAAAAATCCCGGTGGCTGAGCGGAGCCGAAGCCACGATAAAAAATCCCCACCCTTTCGGATGGAGATTCAAATTAAATTAAGGTATAAGCCCCAAGATACGCGCTGTTACACGCAAGCGTTTCTTTCGCATTTCTGAAAAAAATCCAGACCTGAATTTCCTTTCCTGTGTAGGAAACAGGCATCGTCACATCGGCAGTCAATGCTCCCCTTTCGGCAACGGATTCGAAAATTTCAAACGTTCCCAGTTCTTCGCAATAACACACCACATTGGCTTTGTCGGCGGCATCTGCATTTCCCTGTGCGGAATTGTCTTCCCAGCTCAGTGCAATAACATTTCCGGTCTGCGGAATAGCGGTGACGTTCTGGAAACCTGCCAGATCCCCTTTCGTAATCAGCACTTTGTTGTATACCAGTTCGGGAACATCTCCATTCATTTGTAATGCTTCGCTGATCGTATAGGAAACTGCCATATTTACCCTTGATTTTGAACCGCTACCTGCCCCGAAATACTTCGTCTGGATATTTTTGAGCGGCTGCAGAAAGCTGATCACCATGCTGAACCTGGTCTGCTGAAGAAGCTGTTTATCGGTGGGCTGTTTCGAGCTTGGTTTGGGAATACTTCTGATAATGTCCTGTCCGCGCCAGTTTGCGCCTACAATTGTTCCCACTTTTCCTGAAAATCCTCCAAGGATTCCTTTTGTTATTCGTGCCATTTTGTGCATTTTTATTGGTTAACAGAACGAAGGTATTACAGAATTTTCCAATTTCAGGCACCTGTGAAAAAGATGACCGGTTCTGACTGCTTTTGACCGGTTTTGACCGGTTTGAAAACCCATTTCTTCGGATCATGTTCGGGTCTTCTTCGGATCGGCTTCGGAAAAATGGGATTTTTTCCGAAGAAAGACCGAACAACAGTCGAAGGATTTCGGGAGAATTTTGATTACCGTATTTCTACTAATTTCTAACCGTACGCTTCGGCTCCGCTCAGCGTACTTCAGTACAACTTAATTTTAAACAAATCGTTGTAAACCAAACTCTCCACCGTGGCTGAGCGGAGCCGAAGCGTACATCATTGCTATATCATTTTAAACAAATCATTGTAAGCCAAACTCTCCATCGTGGGCTGAGCGGAGCCGAAGCGCACATCAATGCAATTTCATTTAAACACATCATTGTAAACCAAACATTCACCGTGAGCTGAGCGGAGTCGAAGCGCACATCATCCTGAATAACCATCCCCAAAATTGTTTACAATCGCAAGGACGCAAGATTTCTAACATGCTCTATCTATTAAGGCGCAAAGATTTTATCTCCGATAAAATGTAATACGGATATTTTTCGCTTCGGCTCCGCTCAGCGTACTTCAGTTCAACTTTATTTAAACAAATCATTGTAAACCACACCCGAAGCCGTGCGCTGAGCGGAGCCGAAGCGCGCATCAACCTGAATAACCATCCCAAAATTGTTTAAACCCACAAAGACGCAAGATTTTTAACATGCTCTATCTATCAAGGCGCAAAGATTTTATCTCCGATAAAATGTAATACGGATATTTTTCGCTTCGGCTTCGCTCAGCGTACTTCAGTACAACTTAATTTTAAACAAATCATTGTAAATCACCCACCACCGTGGGCTGAGCGAAGTCGAAGCACACATCACGGCTACTCCATTTAAACAATCATTGTAGTAAAAAGAAATCCTTGGGCTGCTTAACATACTTAAAAAGTAGCTTAAGAAGTAACTTTTTATATCTGCGTAATCTGCACAATTTGCGTGAAGTAATTGAAGATGAAAATCAAAACAACAGATTATTGTGATAAGAAAGATCCTTCGGCTGCTTCGCGCTCAGGATGACAGCACAGAAAATTGTTGATTTTAGAGTATGCTATTGAATTGAAAGCGTTAGACAATTATTTATTGAAATCTTTAGCTGTTTGATATACTTGGAAAGTAATTTAAGAACTTACATTTTATATCTGCACAATCTACGTGAAGTAATTGCACGACAATCAAAACAACAGATTATTGTGATAAGAAAAAGAGATCCTTCGACTGCTTCGCGCTCAGGATGACAACGCAGAAAGTCATTGATTTTAGAGTATGGTATTGAATTGAAAGTGTTAGACAATTATTTATTGTAATAAAAGAGATCCTGCGGTGTTTCGCGCTCAGGATAACAGAAGAGTGACCGTCGATCCGCATCATTCCGCAGAAACCGGTTTTAATCCCGCCAACGAAAGACATAAAAATACCCTCATTTTTTGAGGGCTGTATTGAAAAACGATTTCGGATAGTATATTTTCTTTCCGATTTTTATATGCGGAATATTCTGTGATTTCCGGATTCTGAATAAAGTACTGTCGCTGATATTCAGCAGCCTTTTTACATCGGCACTGTCATAATACTGGGAATCGGCTATCTGCTTTTTCCTGAGAGTGTCAAGAATTTCAGAAAAAATGTCCAGAACGGTATGCATCAGCTCTTCATCATACAACGGTGGATTGTTGGGTTTCTTTTTCATCCTGTGCTTTTTTAAAAGAAATAATGTTATTAATTTTTATTTCAAACGTTGAGGAAATATAAAATATTGTTTCATTTTTCTAATAGATAGGGAAGCTGAAAAAACGATAAAATACAATCATTCATTTCTTCGATAAAATTTATGAATTTTTTTTGTTAAAATATTGGTTATCCGGAATCAGAGGGATGAAATCCTATGTAAAGAGGAATGATATTTACCGAAAAAAAATTAATATTTTCATCATAGTTGTCAACATTCCGAATCTTCCGGTTGCAATCATATCAGAACTTAACAGTTTTTGGATCCGAAACGATCTTCAGCATCAAAAATTTATTTATATTCGCAGTCCTTAAAATTATTGACCATGAGAAAAAAAATTACTCTATTCTTATTCGGAGTTCCTTTTTTTGGTTTTGCCCAGTCTGTGATCGGGAATATGAACTCGGGAGCGGTTTCTGCGGATAACTTTACGCATTCGGTGGGAGAAATTTATGTGATTCCTACAGATCCTGACAAAGCGAATTCCGGAACAATGGGAATGTTTTACCAGTCTGTTTTACAGGTTTTGGGTGTTTCAGAACTTGAAAAAGACCATGTGAAAATCTATCCCAATCCTACTGTTGATTTCATTTATGTTAAACTGAATTCAAAATCAAAAATCGAAGGTGCGGAAATCTATGATCTTTCGGGAAAGCTTGTTTTCAAAACTAAATTAGATTCTGAACAACTGGATCTCAGACCGCTTCAACAGGGAGTTTATATGATCGTTTTCAAAAACTCCGACATCAAACCTATCAAAATTATCAAAAAACCTTAAAAAAACTATTTGAACATGAAAAAGCTTTATGCAACTATAGGATTATTTTTAGCAAGTTTAGTAAGCGCACAGGTTCCGCAGGCTTTCAGCTATCAGACGATTGCTTTCAATGCGGCAGGAGCTCCGATTGCTAACGGAAACGTTTCTTTGAGAATCAGCATTCTGGATAATGCAGCCAACGGAACGGTTTTATATACAGAAACACAAAACAAAACGACCAACGCCAAAGGTCTGGTAAATCTGAATATCGGACAGGGAACGGCTACGACAGGAAATTTCGGAGCAATCAACTGGGGAACCAACGCCAAATTTGTAAAAGTGGAAATGGATCCTGCAGGAGGCTCTAACTATACGAATGTCGGGGTAAATCAGTTGATGAGTGTGCCTTATGCAATGGTGGCAGATAAAGTAAATATGAACTCTAATGGTTCATCCTTAAATGATGATATTGTAGAAAATAAATTTTCAAATTTTGGATTTATTGACTCCTATGATGCCAAAGCATATGTTTTCAACAGTAAAACAGGAACTTGGGTTGCTCAGACATTTAATACCTATGCAAGCCCAACTTTGGTTACGTCCAATGGTAACTTTGCATTTATTGATGCATATAGCGCAAAATCTTATGCTTTTAGTAATAAAACAGGAACTTGGATAGCCCAGACATTTAATGCTTCTGCTAGTCCTACTTTAATTACATCCAATGGTAACTTCGCATTCATGGATATGTATGATGCCAAAGCTTACGTTTTCAACTCAAAGACAGGAATTTGGACTGTACAAGCATTCAATCCTTCTGCCAGTCCAAGTTTAGTTTCATCCAATGGTAATTTTGCCTTTATGGATATGTATGATACCAAAGCCTATGCTTTCAATACTAAAACAGGAACCTGGATCACACAGGCATTTAATTCTTCAGCCAATCCAAGTTTAACAAAATCTAACGGTAACTTTGCATTTGTAGATAGCTATAGCAGTAAAGCGTATGTATTTAATAGTAAGACAGGAACCTGGATCTCGCAGACATTTAATTCTTCTGCCAATCCAAGTTTAATATTGTCAGAATCAAACTGAAAATTAAAAAAGAGGCTCTCGCCTCTTTTTTTATGCAAATGTTTAAATAAAACAATCATAATCACTAAATTTGTGAGTCTTAAAAAATCAAATAATAAATTACAGTATAATGTCAGACAAATCAAAAATCTATTACACGCTTACGGATGAGGCTCCTATGTTGGCTACACACTCGTTTTTACCGATTGTGAAAGCTTTTACAAAATCTGCAAATATTGAGATCGCCGTTCCGGATATTTCTTTGGCAGGAAGAATTTTAGCCAACTTCCCGGAATTTTTGAAGGATGATCAAAAGATCGGTGATGCTTTGGCTGAATTGGGTCAGTTAGCGACTCAACCGGATGCCAACATTATCAAGTTACCGAATATTTCAGCTTCTGCTCCTCAATTGGATGAAGCAATTGCAGAACTGCAGTCTAAAGGTTTTGCAGTGCCTAATTATCCTGCTGAGCCTAAAAATGATGAAGAGAAAGCAATTAAAGCAAAATATGCCAAAGTTTTAGGAAGTGCCGTAAACCCTGTATTAAGAGAAGGAAATTCTGACAGACGTGCTCCAAAAGCCGTTAAAAACTATGCAAAAGCAAACCCTCACAGAATGGGCGACTGGGCTTCTGACAGCAAAACAGACGTTGCTCACATGAACGGAGGAGATTTCTACGGAACTGAAACCTCAACAACGGTAGAAAATGCTACAAAATTTAAGATCGTTTTCAAAGGAAACGACGGTTCTGAAACGCAATTGAAAGATTTTGCCAACCTTCAGGCAGGAGAAGTAATTGATTCTTCCGTAATGAATCTCAATGCTCTAAAAGCTTTTGTACAGGAAGCTATTGAAGAAGCTAAAAACAGAAACGTTCTTCTTTCGGCGCACCTTAAAGCAACCATGATGAAGATTTCCGATCCGATTATTTTCGGAGCGATTGTAGAAACGTTCTTCAAAGAGGTTTTCACGAAATATGCAGAGACATTCAAGTCTTTAGATGTTAATCCAAACAACGGTCTGGCTGATCTTTTTGAAAAAATCAAAGGAAATGCACAGGAAGCGGATATTAAAGCAGATATTGAAGCGGCTCTGGCAAACGGACCGAGAGTGGCGATGGTAAATTCAGACAAAGGGATTACCAATTTCCACGTTCCTTCCGATATCATCGTTGATGCTTCTATGGCTGCATTGGTAAGAGGCGGCGGAAAAATGTGGAGCAAAGACGGAAAAGAAGAAGATACGGTTTGTATTATTCCGGACCGTTCTTACGCAGGTTTCTATCAGTCTGTTATTGATGATATGAAAGCACATGGGAAATTAGATCCTACCACAATGGGTTCTGTTCCGAATGTAGGTTTAATGGCTCAAAAAGCTGAAGAATACGGATCTCACGACAAAACGTTCCAGGCTTCAGCAGAAGGAACCATTGAAGTCCAGGACGAAAACGGAAACGTTCTTCTTTCTCAGAAAGTAGAAAAAGGAGATATTTTCAGAATGTGCCAGACGAAAGATGCTCCGATTCAGGACTGGGTAAAATTAGCAGTAAACAGATCCAGATTATCTGATACTCCGGCTATATTCTGGTTAGATAAAGGAAGAGCACACGACAGAGAAATCATCAAAAAAGTTGAAAAATACTTAGCTGATCACGACACCAACGGATTAGACATCAGAATCATGGATGTAAAAGATGCCATGACGGAAACATTAAAAAGAGCAAGAGAAGGAAAAGATACCATTTCTGTATCCGGAAACGTATTGAGAGATTATTTAACTGACCTTTTCCCAATTCTTGAACTTGGGACTTCTGCTAAAATGCTTTCTATTGTTCCATTAATGAACGGAGGTGGTCTTTTTGAAACCGGTGCGGGAGGTTCTGCTCCTAAACACGTTGAGCAGTTCATCGAAGAAGGTTATTTAAGATGGGATTCTTTAGGTGAATTCCTTGCTTTACAGGCTTCTTTAGAGCATTTGGCACAAACTCAGGGGAATACAAAATCTCAGGTGTTAGCGGACGCACTGGATGAAGCTAATGCTAAATTCTTAGCTACCGACAAGTCTCCTGCAAGAAAAGTAGGACAAATCGATAACAGAGGTTCTCACTTTTATCTGGCAATGTACTGGGCGGAAGCTTTAGCAAACCAGACTGCTGATGCAGAATTAGCGACACAATTCGCTCCGATTGCAGAAGCAATGAAGGAAAACGAAGAAGTAATCAACGCAGAATTAATTGGTGCTCAGGGAAAACCTCAGGATATTGATGGTTACTACAAAACAGATACGTACAAAACGTATGCTGCTATGAGACCAAGTACGGTTTTAAATGAAATCATCGACGGAATTTAATTTCATTTTTGCTTAAAATATTTTTTAGCCATAGCCGACTGTAGTTCGGTTATGGCTAATTTTTTATAGTCTGTAAAATCAGCCTAACTTAATCGAACCCTTTTCGTCGAATCCGCCTACGCCTTTCCTGCAACGGATTTCAAAAATTATTATCTTCGTGATGAAGGACAACCTGACTAAATTAAAAGCTCAATACGATCTCGTTGTGAATTGCTTTCAAAAATTATTATCTTCGTGATGAAGAACAACTCGCGAATAAAACTAGATCGTCACATTCTCGTTGTGAATTGCTTTCAAAAATTATTATCTTCGTGATGAAGAACAACCGATACCGCACCTACTGTTAACGGTTGGTAGTTGTGAATTGCTTTCAAAAATTATTATCTTCGTGATGAAGAACAACACTTACTATGTTGTTACAGTTACGATTGTAGTTGTGAATTGCTTTCAAAAATTATTATCTTCGTGATGAAGAACAACATCAACACATTATTCGATATGGACGGAAGTGTTGTGAATTGCTTTCAAAAATTATTATCTTCGTGATGAAGAACAACTCCCGCCTTATCTACCACCACGCCGACGAAGTTGTGAATTGCTTTCAAAAATTATTATCTTCGTGATGAAGAACAACTTTACGGGAAGGCGAGTTTATAGAACTCGAGTTGTGAATTGCTTTCAAAAATTATTATCTTCGTGATGAAGAACAACTTTTCCACTATACCCCAGTTTTGTACTATAGTTGTGAATTGCTTTCAAAAATTATTATCTTCGTGATGAAGAACAACATTTGCATAATTCTTCACGTCCTGACCAACTGTTGTGAATTGCTTTCAAAAATTATTATCTTCGTGATGAAGAACAACTCAATATTTTAACTGGAATAATGAGATATTGTTGTGAATTGCTTTCAAAAATTATTATCTTCGTGATGAAGAACAACGCCAGTTCGGTTAATAATTTCATCGAAGCGGTTGTGAATTGCTTTCAAAAATTATTATCTTCGTGATGAAGAACAACGTTTGTTAGGGTTGACAGATAAACAAATAGGTTGTGAATTGCTTTCAAAAATTATTATCTTCGTGATGAAGAACAACAATGCTAAATAAAATAGGAGCAAGCAATGAGTTGTGAATTGCTTTCAAAAATTATTATCTTCGTGATGAAGAACAACACTCTTCAAATTTTATAAAAATAATGGAAGGTTGTGAATTGCTTTCAAAAATTATTATCTTCGTGATGAAGAACAACAATATGTTTTATTCAGAATCAATGCAGGATGTTGTGAATTGCTTTCAAAAATTATTATCTTCGTGATGAAGAACAACAAGTTTCCTGTTTTTTGCGAAGTCTTTTCAGTTGTGAATTGCTTTCAAAAATTATTATCTTCGTGATGAAGAACAACGTAATCTACTTTTATTGGATTAAAGCACATGTTGTGAATTGCTTTCAAAAATTATTATCTTCGTGATGAAGAACAACTTATTAATCGTATTCTGTGTAAAGGTACTGGTTGTGAATTGCTTTCAAAAATTATTATCTTCGTGATGAAGAACAACTTTACCTAGCGGATGTAACGCTAAGATAATGTTGTGAATTGCTTTCAAAAATTATTATCTTCGTGATGAAGAACAACAAGTCTTTTAAGATCACAGATTTTATGAAAGTTGTGAATTGCTTTCAAAAATTATTATCTTCGTGATGAAGAACAACTAACTCGCCATCTGGCGTAATTAGATGGGGGTTGTGAATTGCTTTCAAAAATTATTATCTTCGTGATGAAGAACAACAGATATAATTTCCTGATCTGCTGTTTTGTAGTTGTGAATTGCTTTCAAAAATTATTATCTTCGTGATGAAGAACAACCTCTATATTCATTAGGAGCCCCTTTAGGATGTTGTGAATTGCTTTCAAAAATTATTATCTTCGTGATGAAGAACAACCTTTGGTTTTTTTGGTCACTGGCTGCGTAAGTTGTGAATTGCTTTCAAAAATTATTATCTTCGTGATGAAGAACAACAAACTATATACTTATGTGGCGCCATTTGTGGTTGTGAATTGCTTTCAAAAATTATTATCTTCGTGATGAAGAACAACTTTAACATCATAGTAATCATACATTGCGTAGTTGTGAATTGCTTTCAAAAATTATTATCTTCGTGATGAAGAACAACATGTGGAGAAATACTCCACTGTATCTTTATGTTGTGAATTGCTTTCAAAAATTATTATCTTCGTGATGAAGAACAACCTGAGTATTTCCATTACCAAAGTAATAGTGGTTGTGAATTGCTTTCAAAAATTATTATCTTCGTGATGAAGAACAACTAAATTGAAAGTATAAATTCAGAACTTTGTGTTGTGAATTGCTTTCAAAAATTATTATCTTCGTGATGAAGAACAACGTCGCCATCATTCTACCTTTATCAAAAATTGTTGTGAATTGCTTTCAAAAATTATTATCTTCGTGATGAAGAACAACATGCCGAGAGATGGAAACTGAAGGTGATGGGTTGTGAATTGCTTTCAAAAATTATTATCTTCGTGATGAAGAACAACATTAGCTAAATAGGGTATCCCTGATGGGATGTTGTGAATTGCTTTCAAAAATTATTATCTTCGTGATGAAGAACAACCTCTAGCTCTAATCTAATAGGCACTTTAGGGTTGTGAATTGCTTTCAAAAATTATTATCTTCGTGATGAAGAACAACGTGGATGCATTACGCTGTAGTTTTAAACGGGTTGTGAATTGCTTTCAAAAATTATTATCTTCGTGATGAAGAACAACTATCCTAGAGTACCACAACATATAAAGACTGTTGTGAATTGCTTTCAAAAATTATTATCTTCGTGATGAAGAACAACTCTATTCCTATTATCTCTGCAATTTTGCGGGTTGTGAATTGCTTTCAAAAATTATTATCTTCGTGATGAAGAACAACGATTTGGACTAGAGTAGATACATACGGAGGGTTGTGAATTGCTTTCAAAAATTATTATCTTCGTGATGAAGAACAACTCTATATTCCTACTATGCTCATCCGTGAAAGTTGTGAATTGCTTTCAAAAATTATTATCTTCGTGATGAAGAACAACTCTACTGGATTTTGAGGAGATAGAAATAGAGTTGTGAATTGCTTTCAAAAATTATTATCTTCGTGATGAAGAACAACGATTTATAATGCATGCCTCTTTATACATAGGTTGTGAATTGCTTTCAAAAATTATTATCTTCGTGATGAAGAACAACCAACGACTACCACTCGTTTTGATGGTCAGGGTTGTGAATTGCTTTCAAAAATTATTATCTTCGTGATGAAGAACAACAACAGGCAAAAACCCAAAGCTTTATAAGGTGTTGTGAATTGCTTTCAAAAATTATTATCTTCGTGATGAAGAACAACCTAACAGCCCTAACGACCTAGGTCTATTTAGTTGTGAATTGCTTTCAAAAATTATTATCTTCGTGATGAAGAACAACTTTTGAAATTCCAGCAGAGCAAACTATAATGTTGTGAATTGCTTTCAAAAATTATTATCTTCGTGATGAAGAACAACTAAAACCAGCACCATATCATACTTTACCCCGTTGTGAATTGCTTTCAAAAATTATTATCTTCGTGATGAAGAACAACCGGCTGCTCCCATATTTTGTTATGTTAGTTGTTGTGAATTGCTTTCAAAAATTATTATCTTCGTGATGAAGAACAACAGTATCTATATTTTTAATATACGTATCTTCGTTGTGAATTGCTTTCAAAAATTATTATCTTCGTGATGAAGAACAACCATACCAGTTGTAAGCGTTTTCATATAAGAGTTGTGAATTGCTTTCAAAAATTATTATCTTCGTGATGAAGAACAACTGTGCTAGTATTTGTTTGCTTTGGATTTAGGTTGTGAATTGCTTTCAAAAATTATTATCTTCGTGATGAAGAACAACTAAAGCATTCTGATATTCACTATTCGAGGTGTTGTGAATTGCTTTCAAAAATTATTATCTTCGTGATGAAGAACAACTGGGAACTCTTCAGAATCAGCCGACTTCTAGTTGTGAATTGCTTTCAAAAATTATTATCTTCGTGATGAAGAACAACCCTGTTGTAAGGGTTCTCATGTGTTTTCATGTTGTGAATTGCTTTCAAAAATTATTATCTTCGTGATGAAGAACAACGTCATATAAGCATTTTGAGCATCTGTCATTGTTGTGAATTGCTTTCAAAAATTATTATCTTCGTGATGAAGAACAACTATCAAAAGGAATTGTACCATCTTTTACATGTTGTGAATTGCTTTCAAAAATTATTATCTTCGTGATGAAGAACAACTCAAATTACTTAATAAGTTTAATTTATTAAGTTGTGAATTGCTTTCAAAAATTATTATCTTCGTGATGAAGAACAACGACATCTTGATCACCAATGTTTTCAAACAGGTTGTGAATTGCTTTCAAAAATTATTATCTTCGTGATGAAGAACAACTAAATAACAATTTTTTTTTTAAATTTCTTTGTTGTGAATTGCTTTCAAAAATTATTATCTTCGTGATGAAGAACAACAAGTCTTCCACATTTAATAACACCAGATGGGTTGTGAATTGCTTTCAAAAATTATTATCTTCGTGATGAAGAACAACCTCTTCAGTGTAGTTCTTTTGAGTGACAATGTTGTGAATTGCTTTCAAAAATTATTATCTTCGTGATGAAGAACAACCCAGTCATACCAGTGATAAACGTTTTCATAGTTGTGAATTGCTTTCAAAAATTATTATCTTCGTGATGAAGAACAACATGCTTACTGCGATGGCTCTTACAAGAGCAGTTGTGAATTGCTTTCAAAAATTATTATCTTCGTGATGAAGAACAACATGAAAATAAAAAACCAATTAGACTTCATAGTTGTGAATTGCTTTCAAAAATTATTATCTTCGTGATGAAGAACAACAAAATTTCAACAAATGAAAAAATCCGGGAAGTTGTGAATTGCTTTCAAAAATTATTATCTTCGTGATGAAGAACAACTTATTAAAAAAAAAAAAAAAGTTTTTGTTTGTTGTGAATTGCTTTCAAAAATTATTATCTTCGTGATGAAGAACAACTAAAGGTACCTTAGTCGGCATTGCTCGGATGTTGTGAATTGCTTTCAAAAATTATTATCTTCGTGATGAAGAACAACAAGTGTGTTTAAAGAAGTTGGTGTGCCGTCGTTGTGAATTGCTTTCAAAAATTATTATCTTCGTGATGAAGAACAACGGCTGCTCCCATATTTATTTAGATTTAATTGTTGTGAATTGCTTTCAAAAATTATTATCTTCGTGATGAAGAACAACGCAAGAGTAAGGGTAGGAAGCTCTTTAGTTGTTGTGAATTGCTTTCAAAAATTATTATCTTCGTGATGAAGAACAACATTAGGAGTAGTAGGTTCATCACCATTAGCGTTGTGAATTGCTTTCAAAAATTATTATCTTCGTGATGAAGAACAACACACGAGGGTTGCAGTCCATAAATTGGGGTGTTGTGAATTGCTTTCAAAAATTATTATCTTCGTGATGAAGAACAACTAACTAAGGCAAAAGTAGAAAATGAGAAGCGTTGTGAATTGCTTTCAAAAATTATTATCTTCGTGATGAAGAACAACCTACACATAGTACTCGCTTTGACTCTCGAGGTTGTGAATTGCTTTCAAAAATTATTATCTTCGTGATGAAGAACAACAAGAGTATTTAAAGAAGTTGGAGTACCATCGTTGTGAATTGCTTTCAAAAATTATTATCTTCGTGATGAAGAACAACAGTACCATCTTTGACGTCAAAGTACTTAAGGTTGTGAATTGCTTTCAAAAATTATTATCTTCGTGATGAAGAACAACCTCAAAATCTAATCCATTGGTTTTCAATGGATTTTTTTTATATTTTAAAAATAACAAAATCTCTAAAAGTTAATTATAATCTATCTCTAATTATCTTTTTTGATTTTCTATTTGGGAATTGCTTTGACTCAGCCAAATCGAATCCAACGCTTTTCGTCGAATCCGCCCACGCTTATCCGGCTGCGGATTTCAAAATTATTATCTTCGTGATGAAGGACAACCTCAAAAAATAATCCATTGGTTTTCAATGGATTATTTTATATTTTAAAAATAACAAAATCTCTAAAACTTAATTATAATCTATCTCTAATTATCTTTTTTGATTTTCTATTTGGGAGTTGCTTTGACTCAGCCAAATCGAATCCAACGCTTTTCGTCGAATCCGCCTACGATTATCCGGCTGCGGATTTCAAAATTATTATCTTCGTGATGAAAGACAACCTCAAAAAAATAATCTACTGGTCTTCAGTAGATTATTTTTGTTTTCAGGATTTAAAATTCAGAACAATTCGAGCTGTTGGAAGGTCGGTGGCGGTTCTTCTTTATTTCTGGCAAAAAAGATTTCGATGTCTCCAAACTGTTTATCGGTAATGCACATAATGGCTACTTTTCCGGCTTTTGGAAGCATAAATTTCACTCTTTTGATGTGTACTTCTGCATTTTCCCGGCTCGGACAGTGACGCACGTACATCGAAAACTGGAATAAAGTGAATCCGTCATCAATCAAAGCCTTCCGAAAACGGTTTGCATCTTTCATATTCGCTTTCGTTTCGGTCGGGAGGTCATATAATACTAAAACCCACATAATTCGGTATGCATTAAACCTTTCGGCGTTCATTTTTGGTGACTATTGTTTGTTTATCGTAACGTTTGCAGCCCGACCTGAGTGGAGCTCTTTTTGCAGATTTTTATCCTTCGACACCGCTCAGGATAAACTACAGGCGGATAAAGCTGCCATAAAAAAATTACATCAATTCCGGATAAGAAATCAGCCGCTTTTCTCCTGTGTAGCATTTGTAAAGCGATGATGTGGTCATTTTTACAGCAACCAGCAACGGTCTTGTTTTGTCATCAATATGCACATCTTTGGTCGCAATCTGGAGAATATGCGCTTTAAATTCTTTCGTCAGTTCTTCGGTATCCGGATGAATTTTCAGCCATTGCATCACAAGCAGATCAACAAACGGACGATAAGGTTCCATTAAATCATCGGCAAGGCAATACGGATTGTATTTATTTTTATGAAAAATGCCGAGAACAGGCAACAGTCCGGTTTCTACAATGGCTCTTGCCACAATGCTTCTAAGCACGGCATATCCAAAATTAAAAAACTGATTGGGTGAATCTCCAAAACGCTGTCTCAAAAAGTCCAGACTGATGAGGTATTTCCAGTAATGCTGCGCCGCAATCCCTTCCATATTCGTTATATCGCCGGATTTTACGTTTCTCTGATATTCAATCATCGGTTCGTAGTAATTCCCCAGTTTCATCAGTACATTTTTCTGGTTTTCGATCTTACATTCTACTGTCTGTTTCCAAAGCTGTTTTTTCAGCGGTTCACTGGCTTCCAACTGATCTTTTACGCGATCGGAATGCTCGGTATGCCCATACAGCGGAAGCATTATTCCGTGCGGTAAATGATGGGAATCACAACTCACCACCACGACATTATTTCCCATCATTTTCTGAATCAGATGGTGCGAAATGGTAATCTGATAATGATCCAGCATCAATAACCCCAAATCTTCCACAGGAACACTCCCCTTTTCCGTTTTGGTTTCCGGACAGAGAATTTTTAATTGCTCGTCTTTGAGTTTAAGATAAGCAGGATTGCCGATGTAGATGGAGCGGGTGATCATACTATAAATGTTTTAATATTCTCCTATTTGAACTATCTTACCTAAATGATTAAGCCTTACTTTTACAATAGATCTCAAATTATTAGAGCTTTGAATTACTTTATATGACGTACCTCTTAACACAGAATTTACATCTACACTTGTTTCTAAATGATGTCTAAACCAAAATCCAGAAAGCAATGATCCGAACTTCTGCACTCTAAAAAGATTTTTAGAAATCAAACTCAGGTTTTTATCATCAAACAAATCAACTTCTTTCGGATCAAAATCTTCTGAAGGAAATAAAAACATTTCATTCTGTTTCATTGTAAATAAGAATTTCCAACCTAACTCAGAATTATATTCTTTGTCAATAATTGGTAAATTTTGATTTACTCTTTCAACAGCTTCATAAAAACTCACAACTTTCTCCTGTAGGTTTCCATTTTCATCTTCATAAATTGCAACGTGATGATTATTTCCTGTACTCACGAAATCAACAGCTATCCTTTGACCATTTTTATCTAAAATTTCTCTTCCTAAATGATCTTTTTTATAATGTAAAGCTTCGGCATTATTAATTCCCGTAATAGTAACGGTCTTTATTGAAATTCCCTTTGATTTGTTAAGCCAGATCGGATTCTTTTCCAAATCTGAAAAGGCTTCTTTAGAGTTTCCGTTAAATTCTTTTAATCTTTCAGTTAGAATATCACGAACTCCTTTATCAATAACTTTTTCAATATTTTTGAAATCTTTAAAATTATCTGGATTAACAACTTTTCTGATGGTATAACCCGTTTCATACCAAGCTAAAGTTACGGTTTCAGGTAATTGCTCCGTTTTTTCAGCATTAAGAAATATTGGATTTTTAGAAATAACATTTTTTCCGGTGAATGCTTTTTTAGAATCTCCGCCAAACTCCTGCAATCTTTTTAACAGAGCATTTCTGTATTTTTCATTTTGAACTTTCTGAATCGTTTCTAAATCAGATTTCCCAGATATTTTTTCTTCTTTTGTTTTAAGAAATTTCGAACTTCCGTAAATTGTTTCTTTATGAAGTTGTCCTCTCGGAGTAAGTTCTGTTTTTGTAATTATACTTCCTTTTTTCTTAATTTTATTGATATTTTTGGTAACTACTTTATTTTTAGTTTTATGGGAAATCAAGACTTCTTCCAATTGTTTTTTTGCTTCAGTACGGAAATTTTTAATCGGTAATTTGAATCTTCTTTCTTTTGATCCGTTTTTCTTTTCTACAATTTCTGTAATTAAACTTTCAATAGCAAAAATATTTTGATGTTCTTTGTGTTTTTCGTTACCTCTTGCATTCAAATAATTCAGATATTGGATGTGACTGTGGGTGGTAAAAGCAACCGTTAAAGCATCCATTGCGTGATGGCGATGGTCATTTCTCTTCGTCCAATCAATGATTCTTTCTTTTTCCTCTCCTTTGGAATTTGCAATTAATTCCGTTAAACCTAATTTTCTGTACTTTTCGATATTAAGTTCTTTCATTGTGTTGACAAGATTCCAGTCTTCCCGAAGTTTATCGGTAATTCTTCCCGAAGTGGAAACCACAGAATTAGTAATTCCGAAAAGAATTTCTTTTGCTTTTTTAGCGATATATTGTGTATTTCTTAAATCTCTTTCAATGAATCCCTCTCCTATTTCAGAACCTTTTTTTTGTAGCTTTTCATATTTCGCTTTGGTTATAATACTTTTATCATAAAGATCTTTTATGACATTAAGAAATTTCTCTAATTTTTCCTTTCCTTCATTCTCAAGATAGTCGAAAGCCGTAAAATTTCCTTTTTTAAGATTAGCACTTCTCGGAACTAAAACTTTATTGGAAAAACTGTCATCAAAAAATCGAGATTGAGGAATGATGTGGTCAATATCGTATTTATCTGTAAATAAATTTTCTCTTTCAATTTTTACATCTGTATACAGATCTTTAAAGCCGTTATTTGCCAGTTCCAAGTATAATTTATAGCGAATAATATCATTTCTTGAAGGACTTTTTATGCCAAATTCTCTTTGCAAAACTTCTGCATATTTCTGATGCTGTATAGTCGCTTTGTTAATTTCAGAAGTCATCTTAGCGCGTTCTTCCGCATTAAGTTTGAGTTCTCGCGCCAATTCAATTCTTACTTCATCTGGTTTTCCGTATTCTTTGATTATTTCATTGACCAGATTGATCATTTGATTCAAAATCTTTTCAACGACTGGATTTCGTAAAGAATTTTTAGGAAGAATATCTAATTGTTCTTTCAAAATCCGGTTCTCCAATTGCTCCTTGGTCAAAGAATTTTTAGAATGATTGTAACCTGCATAATTACATGCTACGCTGTATTTATGTTCTTTAATGTAAGGATAAATCTTTCGCATTGCCTTAGAGCTCAAACTTCCATAATCCTGAGAAAAACTAATTTCAGCTAATATTTTGGAATGTTCTTTTTTGAAACCAAATTTCCTCTCCAATAATTCATACAATTTTTCGTTTCCGGAAGGAGAATCATCGCCTTCATAGGAATATAATAAATGCCATAGCTGATAAGAAGCCTGTTTTTCAAAATTACTTCCTTCCAACTCCGGATTAAAATCCAGAATAGATGTATCGATTCCTAATTCTGAAAGCTTTTCTCTGACAAATAATTTTATGACTTCTGCCGAAGCATTTATTTTAGAAACTTTAATTTCGTCATCAATGGTTAATTTAAATTCTTTTGGAAATTCTATCCCTTCACTCGCAATAATCTTTAAAAAAGCAGTATATAAATTTTCATTAGTATAATTTCCTTCAATATCTTTGAAATTAGTTTTCCATTCTTTTCCTGAATATCCAACAAGATCTAAAACATCTTTTGCAGAAAGCTTTCCTTTGATATTCACCTCATCAAAAATAGATTGCTTGAAATCTAAATCTACTGGGAATATTTCCTTTGTATCTAAATTTTGAAATTGTAAATTATTCAGAACCTGCCAGATTTTAAATTCCTGAAACAAAGGAGATGATTTTGGAGCAACTTTTAGCCCAACGGTTTTCTTTTTTGTTTTTCCATTTTCTGTAATTTCAATTTCCCTGTTTTCAAACTCACAGATACTGATTAATCCTTTCTGAGATTTGAGTTTCCTTTGATAGAAAATGATAATATCCCGAATTTCTTCCTTTAATTCTTTCGTTAATTCTTTATAATGTTTTGATTGAGTTTCCCATATCTTCTCAAATTCATCTAAGTAATCCTGTCTGTAGAAAACCTGATTTTTAAGCTTTGTATGAGGGTTTTCTTTCAACTGCTGAAATAAATACTCTCCAACTGTTTGATTATGAAAATAAAGCTCTTTACTTCGATCACTAATCGCACCTAAATAACCGCTAGAATTATTCAGATTGCTGTTAATTTCCTGAAATACAACAGCCAGACTTTCAAAATCCAATTGCTTTTTTACCGCTTCGCTTCTCCAAAAGTATTTTTCAACTTTCTTCTCCTGCATTGTTCCGGTTTGCTTGATTCCAACGAGAGAAAATGGCTCTTTCAGAATTGCCCAAGTTGCATTTTTATTTTTGCCTTGTAATTCTTTATAAAGGTCATCGGTTAAAATTTCTGAATAATATTGTTTCTGAAAATCCCATACTTTATTAAATTCAGCCTGTAAATCTGAACGGTAAAAATCTGGCAACTGTTTTTTCCCCTGCTGTAAAAGTTGATATGAATATTCTCCAGGTGTTAAATTTTCTTCATACAATTTTTTGGCAACAGCCATTCCGTCTACAATCTGTCCTTCATCTTCATTTTTAGCTTTGCGGCTGCTTTTATACCCTCTTTTTTTATTGATAAGAAGCAAAACTCTAGCAAATTCTGAAAGTTCTATTTTTTCTTTTGCTGCTTTCGCTCTTAATTCATGAGTTTGGAATGTTGAATTTTCACCAACTTCGGCAAGTAAGTCAGATTCTTTAAGAATATTATTTTTCTTTAAAACATCAATAAGATTGGCTCTTCTTAACTTAAATCTCTGAAGATTCCTTCTTGCACTTCTGGCTAAAGTTCTTCCCGCATTAGTTGTAATTGGTTTTCCTTTTTCAAAATTTAGTTGTTCATCAACAGTTAATGGATTTACACGAACTCCCAATTTGATAATTTTACTGTTTTCTAAATTTTCAGAATCCTCCTGAACGTAAGCCCAGCCAATTGATGAAACTCCTAAGTCCAGTCCGAGTATATTTTTAATCATAAGTATCAGTTTTTTGAAGTAAATAAAAATAGTAAGAAAAAAAATATTAAAAATGAGGTTTTCCGTAAACCATTCAAAGAAATTTTCTTTTATATTTGTACCAATAATTTTGAAAGCAATTCACAATAAGGATTATTCCGTTGTGAAAACATTTAAGGCGGGGTAACTCGCCTTCTTTATTTTATAACAAATCGTACAATTTTAGTATATTTGCAAAACAATTAGGCAGCTAAAAAAACTGCCCAATTGAAATATTTTTATTTACGCTTTTTGCAATAAAAACAGAAAGGCTTAGATAGATGAACTATCTTTTTGCTTCGCCAATGTCTAAATGAACGAAAGCAAATAAGGTTTTTTAATTCCATTTCAATAAATTAAAAAATTAAACATTTAATTCTAAGTTACAATCCTTTGATGCGCCAACATCGAGGGATTTTTCGTTTTATCCATCTCCAAATTATGGAGGTTATCATTCTTAATAATTTAAAAGCAAGTCACAACCGATTCAATCAGCCTAATGAAGTAAGTTATTGAATCATTGGAATTACAAATATATAAAAAAATTAAATACATACAACATAAGGCTATTGAATCGGAAATTATAAAAAAGCAACAGTTATAAAATAAACTATATTATAAAAAAAGCCGCCTCAAAAAAGGCAGCTTTACAAGTCTGAAATATCTAACAATATTATTTTTTAGCTATTACGTCTACAGCGATTTCGATGTCTTTGCTGATCATCCATTCTGCAGGATCCGCTTCGGAAGTTCCGAATTTAATTCCCCAGTCTGCTCTGTTCACCGTGAATTTAGCCTGGATTGCCGCTGAATTTTCCGTTACATCCACTTTTGCAGGGAATGTTACATTCATTGTTTTTCCGGATAAAGTAAGGTTTCCGCTTACTGTTTTGTTAGCTCCTGCTACTGCATCTTTTGGAGCATCTTTAAGATCTGCTACGCTTGTAATTTTGAAATCAGCCGTCGGATTTTTTGCCGTGTCGAAGAAATCAGGGTTTTTAAGGTGCGCTTCAAGGTCTGCCGGTTTTTTATCTTTTTCCGTTACAGAAGCCGGATCTACTTTAATAGAGTTCATATCGATTACAAAGTTTCCTGCCGTTACGCCTCCGTTTTCAATGCTCAAATCTCCCGATTTTACCATTAAAGTTCCCCAACGCGGAGCCATTCCCCCTTTGTGGAATGCTTTCCAGTTTACCACAGAACCTACCGTATCTACAGGCAAAACTTCTCCTTTGCTTTCTGCTACTTTCTGCTCAGTAGAAGTCGCTGCATTTTCAGCCGATTTTTCTTTGTTACAAGACGCTGCAAGCAATCCTACTGCAACCAATGCAATAACACTTAGTTTTTTCATATTATTTAAATTGTTTAAAGTTTATTCTGAATTCTAAATTCCGGAACCAAAAATAGAAAACATCCCACACTTTTATCTTATCATACATCAAGAAATCAAATTTCAGGGTTTCCATTACTGACCTTTCCGCTAAAATAAGAATTATTAAATGTACATGATACATTTAAAATCTTTGTATCAGGTTTAAATTTATTTTTACCATTAAGGAATTAAGACTTTTTAGCTAAAAAACTAAATAAAAATAAACTTATTAATTACAATTAACTGAACTAACTGAAATTCTTAGTGTTAAAATTAAGAAAAGCTATAAAAACTTTTATTTAGCAATATTAAATGAGCTCTTAAAGTAAAGTTGTTTAAAGTAAAATGGCAGAAAACTCTATAGAGTTTTATCTGTGTAGACCCCATATTCGCAAGGCGTTCTGCGTTCCGTAGGAACGCTATCTTTAGAAAATTTATCATATTTAAGATATCAATCCTATGGATTGATTGATGGATTTATTCTTATTTCCACACAGATTCTGCTCCTAAAGGAGCAAACTCTTTTACTTTAAACAACTTCATAATGTAGTTAAATTTAAAATGTGTTTACAAAATACATTTTGATTATTTTAGCCGTTTAAAATTTACAATGAACACAACACAATACATACAGCAATCCCTCAACATATCCGAAAAAAGCATCAATGCCACTTTAGAACTATTGGCGGAAGACTGCACCATCCCTTTCATTTCCCGCTACCGAAAGGATAAAACCGGAAACCTTGACGAAACACAGATTGAACAGATTTCGAAACTCAGTAAACAGTTTGAAGAAATTGCAAAAAGAAAAGAATCGATCTTAAAATCGATTGAAGAACAAAATGCCTTAACACCGGAACTGAAACAGAGAATTGAAGAAAGTTTTGATATTCAGGAAATTGAAGATCTTTATCTGCCTTTCAAAAAAAGAAAGAAAACCAAAGCCGATGCCGCGAAAGAAAAAGGGCTGGAACCTTTAGCGAAAATGATTATGAGCCAGAAAGTTCAGGATCTGCAGTTTTTGGCTTCAAAATACCTGAACGATCAGGTTGCCTCCGAAGAAGAAGCTTTGCAGGGCGCACGAGACATCATGGCAGAATGGATCAACGAAAATATGTATGTGAGAAAAAATCTCCGCCGATTATTTCAGCGAAAAGCAATGGTTACTTCAAAAGTAGTGAAAGCCAAAAAAGATGAAGAAGAAGCCCAGAAATTCTCGCAGTATTTCGAATGGGAGGAAAACCTCAACAGAACACCTTCTCACCGCCTTTTAGCCATGTTAAGAGCCGAATCCGAAGGTTTTGTGAAAACCAATGTCGGAATTGATAAAGAGGAAGCGATTGAATTTATTGAAAAAGCGATCATTAAATCCAACAACGAAACATCGGAACAGATTTCACTGGCAATCAAAGACAGCTACAAAAGATTACTGGAACCCGCAATCTCCAATGAAACCTTACAGGAAGCGAAAGAAAAAGCTGATAAAAAAGCCATCGAGATTTTCTCTGAAAACCTCACGCAGCTTCTTCTCGCGCCGCCTTTGGGAGAAAAAAGGATTCTGGCAATTGATCCGGGTTACAGAAGCGGCTGCAAAGTAGTATGTTTAGACGAAAAAGGCGATCTGCTCCACAACGAGACCATTTATCCGCACGCTCCGCAAAATGAAAGCGGAATGGCAATGAAAAAAATCCGCTCTATGGTGAATGCCTATAACATTGAAGCCATTTCCATCGGAAACGGAACCGCAAGCCGCGAAACCGAGTTTTTCATCAAGAAAATTGCATTCGACAAACCTTTACAGGTTTTCGTTGTTTCAGAAGCCGGAGCTTCGGTGTACTCTGCAAGTAAAATTGCGCGTGAAGAATTTCCAAGCTATGACGTGACGGTTCGAGGATCGGTTTCTATCGGAAGAAGACTGGCGGATCCGTTGGCAGAACTGGTAAAAATAGATCCGAAATCCATCGGAGTCGGACAATATCAGCATGACGTAGATCAGACTCAGTTAAAAAATGAACTGGATTCTACGGTGATGAAATGTGTAAATTCTGTAGGAATCAATCTCAATACAGCGAGTAAATCTTTATTAAGCTATGTTTCGGGAATCGGCGAGAAAATGGCAGAAAATATAGTGAACTACCGTACAGAAAACGGAGCTTTTGAAGATAGAAAACAACTTAAAAAAGTTCCGAGACTGGGAGAAAAAGCTTTTCAGCAGGCAGCCGCATTTGTAAGAATCCATAATGCCAAAAATCCGCTGGATAATTCTGCCGTACATCCCGAAGCCTACGGAATTGTTGAAAAAATGGCAAAAGATTTAGGCATAAAAACCAATGAGCTGATCGCCAATAAAGAAAAAATTGCAGTGATAAAACCCGAAAACTACATCACAGGAGACATCGGAATTTTAGGAATCAAAGACATTTTAAAAGAGCTGGAAAAACCGGGACTGGACCCAAGAAAAGCGGCTAAAGTTTTTGAATTTGACCCGAATGTAAAAAGCATCAAAGATTTAAAAGCAGGAATGATTCTGCCCGGAATCGTCAATAACATCACTGCCTTTGGCTGTTTTGTAGATCTGGGAATCAAGGAAAGCGGATTGGTTCATATTTCCCAGTTAAAAGACGGCTTTGTTTCTGATGTGAATGAAGTGGTAAAACTGCATCAGCACGTTCAGGTAAGAGTAACGGAGATTGATGAAGCGAGAAAAAGAATTCAGCTGAGTATGGTTTTGTAAGAATGATTAAGGTTTTAAATTCAAGTCTGTTTAGATGGTTATTTTATTTACGAAATTGTCATTTTGAGCGAAACGAAGTGGAGTCGAAAAATCTAAAATAACTGAATTTTAAATGATTTTGCCTTTATCATTACTAATAAAATTCTGTTCAGCATAACACAAAAGGTTTAAATGGAAACACATGGTAAGATGAAAATTTCAGAGCTTAAAGAAAATAAGACAACAAGAAGGGCAACCCGAAATTTTGATTCGGAAGGAAGACGCATCTATGAATTTTTTGAATATGAAATCTCTTATGATACTACCTACGAAAAGAACCGCAGGGACAGATTCTGTTCCAAAATTATAGACATGATTCCCTTTACCCTGCTTTTTGTTTTCATATTGCATAAACCTCTGATTGTCGCTGTGATTCTTTCAATTCCGTGTGCAATTGTTTTAGGATCAGTAACAGAACATTTTTTCGGGTGTACTCTTGGCAAAAAGATTTTTAAAATAAAAGTGATTGATGATTACGGTAACTATCCCAATATTCTGAAATCATTTGCAAGAAATTTACTTTGTCTGGCAAATCTTTTCTTTTTTTGGATCAATTATGAACATCCCGAAAATGAATCATCAAACAAATCCATGCGGATGGATTTTCATATGCATTTCAACAACGAGATCTGTAAAACCTACATTGTAAAAGAAATAAAAATGGAAGAGATCAGAAAGGTTCTTCATAACCGGTTTTCTCTAAATAAAAAGTGACTCATGAATTGAGTCGCTTTTTTTATTATAAAAATTTTGATTGTCCGTTTATTAACCTAAAGCTTCGACAGGCTCAGCTTGACATCGCTAGAAATCAAGCATTTAGCATTAGAGGTGTCACACTGAGCTTGTCGAAGTGCCTGTTATAAATAATTGATTTTCATATCAGTGCATAGTAATAGGTTGTTTAACGGATATTCAATTAAAAATTTAAAGTAAAAAAGTTTTGCTCCTTTAGGAGCAGAATCTGTGTAGAAATAAGAATAAGTCTATCAATCCTACGGATTGATATCTGTAATTCTCAATAAATTTTCTAAAGATAGCGTTCCTACGGAACGCTGAATGCCTTGCGAATATGTTTTCTACACAGATAAAACTCTATAGAGTTTTCTAACTTTTACTTCAACTTTATTAATAATCTTTAGAATCTCTTACCGCTTTTCTCACTTCCGGCCATTTAGTAATCTGTCCTTTATCGTCCAGAGGCATTGCTCTTTTTTCCCGGTTCGAAAATTCGGGATCTTCTGAAGCCATATACGCTAAAGTTGCCGTTAGAATCACATTGCTTTTCACCTCATCAAAAATGATTTTGTCGTACGTATCTTTTGTCGTATGCCATGTGTAGCCAAAATATCCCCAGTTTAAAGAACCCAATCCGAATGACGGAACTCCCGCTGCCACGAAAGAAGCATGATCAGAACCTCCTCCACCCGGAGTTCCCGGAAAGTCTGTTTTAATCTGGCTTTTAATATTTTTAGGAACCGCATTCAGCCATTTCCCAAGATAATCGTAAGCATGTACAAAACCCTGTCCGCCGATGTTTACTACTCTACCCGTCCCGTTGTCCTGATTGAAAACCGCCTGAACTCCCTTTACAATCTCCGGATGATCTGCTACAAAACTTCTCGATCCGTTCAGTCCCTGCTCTTCACTTCCCCAAAGTCCGACAATAATCGTCCTTTTGTTATCAGGATAATATTTCTTAAGAATTCTCATCGCTTCCAGCATGGTTAAAACTCCCGTTCCGTTGTCTGTAGCACCTTGCGCGCCGTCCCACGAATCCAGATGCGCAGAAAGAATGACGTACTCATCAGGTTTTTCTTTTCCTTTAATCATTCCGATGGTATTGAACGATTTGGCTTCGGGAAGGATCTTTGATTTCAACTCCATCCTGATCTTGGGTTTTGCGCCGTTTTCTGCCATTCTGTACAACATTCCGTAATCTTCAAGCTCAATATCGAACATGGGAATATTCTTCGTTTTTGCCTCAAAAATTCTGTTGGCTCCCATAATTCCTGTCCAGTTGGAAATCGCAATTCCTGCCGCTCCTGCTTTTTCCAGAGCTTCGGGAAGCGTTTCGTTATTATAGCCAATGCTTTTTATATAATTCTGATACTCTTTTGAAGCCTGTTCTTTCTCTTTTTTAAGCTTTTCATACAGTTCAGGCGTGGCAAATTCTTTAATCTGATCGTCGGAACGACCGATTTTCTGGTATTGTGCGATCAAAACAACCTTTCCTTTGACGGAAGAAATCCATCGGTCAAACTCAGCTTTGGAAGAAACTTTCGGGAGAATAACAACTTCTGCTTCCACTGCTTTTTTGGTTGCCGGACTCCATGCTAACTGGGTTGCCGATAAACTTTTCATCCGCGGAAACATCATATCCACATGAGTAATCCCTCTTTGCCATCCTTTCCATGTTCCAAACTGTTGCAGACTGGCTTCAATATCCCATGATTTCAGTTTATTTGCCGTCCATTCATTGGCGGCAAGCATTTCCGGAGTTCCGATCAGACGCGGACCTATTCCGTCCAAAAGTTCATATGCCATCGTTTCAAGCTGGGAACTATTGTTTACCTCATTCACGAAATTCTGAACAACGGGATTAAGTTTTTCCTGAGGAACGGCATTCTGAGCCAAAGAAAATTGAGTCATTGCCATCATAACAGGCAACGTAAGAAATCTGTTTATCTTCATATTAATCATTGATTCGTTAAAGATAAAGAGATTCTGGAAAATGGGAAAATGCAGAAAGGATTTGGTGATGGTGAATTGTTGCTGTGAATGGTGAAAAAGTCAATGGTGAATGTGAGATTCGTTTTTGATTTACAATCCACAAATCAAGACTGTATGAAAGTGATGATTTTAAAAACTGAATTTCTTATTTAAAATTCAAATAAAAAAAACCGACTGAAAGCCGGTTTTGGGAACAACTATTTTTTTGATTCTTCAACAGAAACTTTTCTGAATTCCTTGAAAAGCTTGCTTAGTTCCAAAGCTGCTTTACGAGCTCTTGTTCCGGCTGCCTTGTTTCCTTTTTCTGCTTGTTGGTTTGCTTCAGTTGTGAAAGCTTCAAATTCTGCGTTGATTTTTTCAATTAGTTCTTTCATTATTTTTAAAATTTAGGCTGCAAATATAGCTTTTATGGTGATTCCAGCCTAATAGTGATGAAAAAATTTCCAAGAATTCACAAATAATTTCAATTTTACTACAAAATGCCTGAGATTACTGTAAAATGTAGGGATGTAAAAGATATCAGGGATTGCAAAAGCAAGTTATGATCAACCAATATAATTAAGTAAAACTACTGAGTTTTTTGTTTCTTTAACTCATTAATTTTGGATGCATAAACTGATGATTCCGAAAAGATTCAGAACTCTATTTTGAAGTTTGAATCATTTTCCGAATCAAAAAACTAACCATTACAAAAACGAAATTACCATGCTGAAAAGACAAAAAGAAAGTATTGAGCAGGAAAACCTGTTTCTGAGAACATCCGCAGACAGTTCTCAGGGTCTTCTGGAAAACCTTATGAAAGGGTATTCCAAACTCACGATTGATGATCCGCTGATTCCTTTCAGAGAAAAAAATCTGAACCAGATTGTAGATAATGTAGACTATGGAATTTTAAAGGCTCTGGACGGAACCTGGGTGAGCTACAACGCCGATTACAATAAAAATATCGACAGAACAATGAACGGAAGCGGCGTTCATACCACGATTATGCCTTCACCGGGAACCAATTCGGGAACAATTCCGGGAAAGTTCAGCTTCGAATGTGAAGAATACATTGAAAAACTGGTTTTTTCTCTTGTTCCGGGAGGTGTGCGCAATCGTGGCGGGGCAAATGAGCTTTTCTGCGGGGCTATAAAGTACGAGCAAAGCATTAAAAGTGTAAATACCCAAAAAGATAATCCGGATTTGCTGTACACGCCTATTCATGAAGAAAACGGGATGTATCTCTGGCTGAGTGATGTCTACAATCACGCAGCTACAAAGGAATCTATAGAAAGAGACCGCGGAATTCATGCTTTTGATGAGGAAGATTACAAAAACTACGGGTACAAAGGCGAATACAGAAACGAGCCTTTGGTTCAGGTGAAAGATGAAAACGGAAATCCTCAGTATATTCTGATGAGTGAACTGAAGGAAGGACAGGAATATTATGAGATCATTCCGGCAAAAGAACTGAAACCGGGAGCGGGTAATCGCGGACCGTATTTTATTCCGGATTATTCTATTTCACGAAGCGGAGTGATTCCTCACGGAAGCACGATTACTTTACTGGGCGACATCGTGCCATCCCAATCCAATTATCTTGTTCAGGGAGCTCCGCAGTTTCCGGAAGGCGATAAGGCATGGAATTACGATTTTCTATCTGTTTCGCCAACGATGGGAGGAGCAGGAGCGAGTGAAACGCATCCTATCAATCTGGATGAGCCCGCTCCGGCTTGGGTTCACGAAACGCTGAATGACCAAAATGATCCGGGAGAAAATAAAATTTATACGCAGAGAATTCTTGCACACGATCTTTATCCTTATTCGGTAAGACCGGATCTGAGATTAAGAGATACGCTCAGCGGACAGGAAGTTAAGAATTATGTTTTTCTTCAGATGTCTTCCAAAAACAAAACCGGCGCACAAGGCGGGATCTTAAATGTTCCTTTCGTAAACCGTTTTGTTCCGACAGTAGAGGTAAATTTCAGAATGTGGATCGAAACGGTGGTGGAAAACGGAAGAGAGATTCTTCAGCTTCAGTATGAGCAGATTATTCTTTTCGAATTCCATTTCGGAGATGATGGCGGAACGACAAGCTGGCCGCATATTCAGGTGAATACGCTTCGAAAACTGGAGGATATCCCTGAAGAGCAGAGAAAAATTATAGAAGAGCAGTTTTTTGAAGGAACAAAAACTCCGGAAAATATATCCTTAAATACTCCGGCTGCGACATCAGGCTGTCCGTATCACAAAGGATAAGTAAATATTTATACTATGGTTTTAAAGAAAGCAGCGACGGCACAAGTGCCGTCGCTGCTTAATATATGCAATACCTATTTAAACAATTATTAATTTAACGATAAAATTAAACATCAATTCTTTATTGAAAATCTTTGATTTTCTTGCGCCTTAAAGATTTGAGACTAATAGAAATCTTGCGTCTTTGCATTTTCCAACAAGAATATTTTTGTTTTAAAAAACTTTAAAAAATCTTTATTAACTTTAACTACAGCAGCTCAATCTTTTGTCCTTTTTTGTGGTTCAGATAAAAAGTTTAAAAAAGTTTAAATTTAATGATTATCCTTTTGCTTTTTCGTCTGTGAAAAGTTCTACACAATCTCTTTTTTCAATGAGCTGCATCGGATACTGTTCGGGATTGTAAACCCCGTTCAAAACTTCATTCAGAGCGTGTTTTTTGCTTTCTCCAAAGGTGACGATTAAAATATTTTCAGCGTTATTGATGACTGGAGCTGTAAGGGTAATTCTGAACATTTCCTGAGGTTTCAGATAATACGCATCGACCCACTTTTCCTTTTCCCAAAGCACTTTTTCTCCCGGAAACAGTGATGCTGTATGTCCGTCGTCTCCCATTCCCAAAAGAATAAAATCAAAACGTCCGTCATTTCCCAAAACGTTTCTGATCTGATTTTCATATTCCGCAGCAAATTCTTCCGCAGAAACTCCGTCTTTATACATTGGGAAAATGTGATCTTTATGTACGGAAACATGATCGAGAAGTGTATCGAATGTCATTTTAGCATTGCTTTTCTCGTCATTCAGCGGAACCCATCTTTCGTCTACCCAGAAAAAAAAGACTTTGCTCCACTCTATTTTATCTGCATATTTCCCGGAAGCCAACAGCTTAAAGATAGCTTTCGGAGAAGAACCTCCACTTAGCGCCACCACAAAACGTTCGTGATACTGAATAGACTTTTCAGCCAAATCTACAAAACGGTCTGCTGCTTTTTTATATAATGTATCTAAATCGTTAAATACGGTAATCTTCATTTTTACTTTTTTCTTTATTAAATTTTAAACCCAGTGATGTCCCTGTCTTTCTACCAAAGCAGTGCTTTCTTCAGGACCCCAACTTCCGGCTTCATAATTCGGGAAAGAGCTGTCTTTTTCATTTGCCCACGCTTCCTGAATGGTTTTCACCACATCCCATGCTTCTTCCACCTGATCGGAACGCATAAACAGGGTTAAATCTCCTAAAAGAGCATCCAGCAATAAGGTTTCGTACGCTTCCGGAGTGTCTTCCTGACAGGCAAAATTATCAAAAATCATTTCTACAGGTTTTAAAACCAGAGAAAGTCCCGGTTTTTTTGCCATAAACTGGAGTCTGATATCCATTAAAGGCTGAATATTGATAATCAGTCGATTGGCAGACAATTGTTGCGAGCTTTCTGAAAACGTAGAATGCGGAAGCGGCTTAAACTGAATGGTGATGTAAGAATGTTTTTCTTTCATCTTTTTCCCTGTCCTTACGTAAAACGGAACATCCTGCCATCTTTCATTATCGAGATAAAACTTTACGGCGGCAAAAGTTTCTGTGTTGGAATCCGGCGCAATCCCTTCTTCCTGCCTGTAACCTTTCGCTTTTTCGCCATTTAACTTTCCTTTTCCGTACTGTCCTCTTACGGCATAATGGTCTACTTTTTCCGCAGGAATTCTTCGGATAGATTTCAGGACATCTACTTTACGATCCCTGATCTCTCCGGATTCCAGTGAAGCAGGCGGTTCCATTGCAACCATACAGAGAATCTGCAAAAGATGATTCTGAACCATATCTCTGAGCGCACCGGTCTGCTCGTAGAAGCTTCCTCTGGTTTCCACTCCTACTTCTTCGGCTACCGTAATTTGTATAGATTCGATATGTTTATTATCCCATAAAGGTTCAAAAATAGAGTTTCCAAATCTGAAGGCAAGAATATTCTGTACGGTTTCTTTTCCCAGATAATGATCGATTCTATAGATCTGCTCTTCTTCAAAAGCATCTGCCAAAAGGCTGTTCAGTTCAATCGCAGACTGTTTATCGTGTCCGAAAGGTTTTTCGATGATAATGCGGTCTTTTTTAGGATCTGAAGCAAGCGATGCATTTTTGATATGATTGGAAATGGTAGCGACAAAATTAGGACCTATTGAAAGGTAAAAAAGTCTGTTCCCTCTTGTTCCGTAGACTTTGTCAAAACTTTCCAGTTTCTGATTAAGATTTTTATAGGAACTCTCTTCATCAAGCTGATGCTGTACATAGGTAATATGTGCCTGAAAACCCGCCCAGTCTTCCGAAGTTACTTTTTTTCTGGAAAAGCTGTTCAGGTTTTCTCTGATGTAATTTTTAAAATATTCGTCGGAATTATCTGCTCTTCCCAAAGCGATGATGTTAAAGCCTTTCGGCATTCTTCCATCTATATACAGGTTGTAAAATGCAGGAAAAAGTTTTCTTTTTGCTAAATCTCCTGTTGCGCCAAAAATGATAATTGTGGTGGGCTGCAAAACTTTATTTTCGCTCATTTCTGAATTTTAATGATTAAAACTTTCCCAGTTGGTGTGAAAAACTCCCTCTCTGTCGGTTCTCTGGTAGGTATGCGCTCCGAAATAGTCTCTCTGTGCCTGAATCAGATTCACCGGAAGAGATTCCGTAGTATAGGCATCGAAATATCCTAAAGCCGTCTGAAGTCCTAAGCTTGAAATACCGTTTGAAACTGCAAAAGCTGCTGTTTTTCTCAATGAAGAAACCTTTTCTTTAACGATAGCTGCGATATTTTCATCAAGCAGAATATTGGAAAGCTGAGGATTTTTTGTGTAGGCAGTATAGAATTTCTCCAATAAAACAGAACGGATAATGCATCCTCCTCTCCAGATCTTTACTACATCTTTCAGAGGAATTTCAAACTGATATTCTTCAGAAGCTTTTACCAGTAAAGCCAGACCTTGTGCATAGCTGATTAGTGTAGATAAATACAGAGCTTCTCCCACTTCTTTAATGAAAATTTCTTTGTTCTCAGGAGTTACAACCTCACTGTGAGAATATAGTTGCGACGCTTTTATTCTTTCGTCTTTATAAGCTGATAAAATTCTGGACGTTACCGCAATATCAATCGTCGGAATTGAAACGCCGATTTCCATTGCCTGTTCGGAAGTCCATTTTCCGGTTCCTTTTGCACCTGCTTTATCTAAAATCTGATCAACAAGATAACCATCGGTTAAAGAATCTTTCTGCTGGAAAATGTCTCTTGTAATTTCGATCAGGAAAGAATTCATCTCTCCGTTATTCCATTCTTTAAACACTTCATAAAGCTCATCATTTGTAAGCTTTGCTCCTTTTCTCAGCAAATCATACGCTTCGCTAATGAGCTGCATAATGGCATATTCAATCCCGTTGTGAACCATTTTCACATAATTTCCGGCAGAACCTTTTCCCATGTAAGCGGTACACGCATCACCATCTACTTTTGCAGCAATGGCTTCCAGCATCGGCTGTAAAAGTCCGAATGCTTCCTGATCTCCGCCCGGCATAATGCTTGGTCCCGTTCTCGCTCCTTTTTCGCCTCCGGAAACTCCCATTCCCATAAAATGAAGCTTTTGGGAAGCCAGATCTGCCACACGTCGGTCGGTATCTTTGAAATAAGAATTTCCGGCATCTATTACGATATCTCCTTCGCTCAGAATCGGTTTAAGATTTTCTAATACCGCATCTACCGGTTTTCCGGCAGGAACCATCAGAATAATTTTTCGCGGTGTTTCCAACTGCGATACAAAATCTTCCAGAGAAGGTATTCCTTTGATATTCATATTGGAAGTTTTCTGTTCTTCCAAATCTTTTATTTTTTCATGATCAAGATCAAATCCTGCAATAGAAAATCCGTGATCGGCGATGTTGTACAGGAGATTTCTCCCCATAACTCCCAGTCCGATCATACCATAACTGTATTTTTCCATTATGATGATGTATTAGTAAATGTTTAAACGTTTAAAGCTTTAAAATTAAGCATTATGAAAGTGATATAGAAATAAGATTAATAAAAATTTTCTATCTGATGTTTAAGGCAATATTTAAAATTTGCTTAAAAATATAATCCTCAATTGTTTACTACAGAAATGTCATACAAAAACTGGCAACACGTTTATGTGCTGCCAATTCTTAAAAAATAATCGGATCAAGAAATTTTTCCTGCCAGTCTTCTTACCATTCCTTTAAAAATAATTCCGTGAAACGGCAAAACAGAATACCAATAGAGTCTTCCCGTTAATCCATGAGGTCGGAAAACCGCTTTTTGCCAGAGTTTTCCTTTATACACTTTAAACATTAACCACGCTTCTCCGGGAAGCTTCATTTCTGCGAAAAGAATCAGTTTTCCTTCTTCTTTGTTGGCATACAGAACACGCCAGAAATCCAGCGCATCACCTTCGTGAAGTTTATCGGGATGCGTTCTTCCGCGTCTTAGTCCCGGTCCGCCAACAAGCAGATCCATAAATCCGCGGATCTTCCAGAGACTTTGACCGTACCATCCGTTTGCACCGCCCAAAGAAAAAACTCTGTGGAGACATTTTTCACGGTCATCATATTCTTCAGTTCTTAAATCTACAAAACAGCCGTATTTCGGGACATCGAGATAATCTTTCAGACTGGAATCGCTTCTGCTGCTGATAAAGCTGTCTTTCCAGCTTGAAGCAATTTCATTGTCCTGAATTTTAGCCAAAGTTCTTCTTAACGCCGTATCATAAGAAAAAGGCTGAACTCCGGTAATCTGTTTAATTTCCGCAAGGCTTTCCGGTCTGCAGATGACTTCAATCTTCATACTTCCGACCAAAGCAGAAGCTAAATTATAGGATGTTGAAGTAATAAAATACAGCCAGTACGAAGACAATTTCGGAGTCATTACGGGAACGGTAAAAATTTTTCTTTTCAGTCCTCTGATTTTAGCAAATTCCAAAAGCATTTCTTTGTAGGTCAAAACATTATCGCATCCGATATCAAAATTTTTATGATACGCCTGTTCTTTAAATAAAGTAAAAATCAGAAAATCCAGAACATTGGCAATTCCAATCGGCTGACATTTTGTGTGAAGCCATTTCGGAGCCACCATCACCGGTAATTTTTCTACCAGATCTCTGATGATTTCGAACGATGCACTTCCTGAACCAATGATGATTCCAGCCCTTAAAACCGTTGCCGGAACTTTACATTTCATCAGGATTTTTTCAACTTCAAATCTTGAACTCAGATGTTGTGATAATTCTTTTTCATTTGCCAGACCCGAAAGATAAATGATGTGTTTACAATCGGTTTTTTCAATATAATTTGAAAAATTAACGGCGCATTGTCTTTCAATTTCTGCATAATCGTTGCTGTTGCTCATCGAATGCATCAGGTAATACGCTCCGGAAATATCCTTTGGAATATTTTCCAATGTTTCAGGTTTCAGAAAATCCACTTCCACTACTTCAATCTGGGCATCATCAATATCCACACTTTTAGAAAAACGATTTTTGTCTCTGCAGCAGCAGATTACCTGATAACCTTGTGCAGCGATTACGTTTATCATTCGTTTCCCGATATATCCGGTAGCGCCGGTAAGCAGAATTTTTTTCATAAGATTGGTTTTGGTGACTGGAATTTGTTTCTCAGCGTAATGAGAAAATTATACCTTTTCTAAGAGATGTCCAAAATAATCTTTCTTTTTTGAAAGATAACTTTCATTCACTTCGTTAGATTCTATTTCCAAAGAAACTCTGTTATTGAGAATAATTCCGCTGTTTTCCAGAGATTTAAGCTTATCCGGATTATTGGTCAGCAAATTAATTTCTTTCACATTCAGAATCTTAAGCATTTCCACCGCTACATCAAAATTTCTTCCGTCTGCGGGCAAACCCAGCTTTAAATTGGCTTCCACCGTATCAAAACCTTTTTCCTGAAGTGCATATGCTCTTAACTTATTAATGATTCCGATATTGCGCCCTTCCTGTCGAAGATAGATAATCATTCCGCCGTTTTCCGACATATATTTCATTGCAGCGTCTAATTGCTGTCCGCATTCACATTTTTTAGAATGAAAAATCTCGCCTGTAATACATTCCGAGTGAAAACGCACGTTTACCGTTTTGCTGAAATCTGTGTTTTCTGCTACCCAAACCAAGTGCGGATTCCAGTCTTCTTCGTGTTCTGAGAATGCATAAACAGTAAACATCCCAAAATCTGTAGGTATATTCGATTGTGCCTGTATTGTCAACATAATTCAAAAATTAAATGGTTTATATAGTACAAATTTATACTTTATTTTAATTAAATGTAAATTTATTTACTAAATTTGTCAATAAATAAATTCTATTATGCAAGAACAAGCCAATATCACGCAGGAAAAAATATTTGAATTATACGGAGATTATCTTTTGAATCACGGAGAAAAACCGAAAAATGTTTACCTTTTTGCGAAAGAAAACAATTTTGAGGAGAAAGAATTTTACCACTATTTCTCAGGATTCGAGCAAATCGAAAGAGAAATATTGAATCATCTTTTCACGAAATCTCTGGAACTCGCTTCGGAAGTAAATTCCTCGAGCGAAGTGACAACCAAAGAAAAACTCCTGAATGTGTATTACATTTTCTTTGAAAATATGACGATGAACCGTTCTCTGGTATTATCAATTTTGGGAAGTAATAAAATTCAGAATATCAAAACGCTCCAGAATCTTAGGGAAACGCACAAACAATTTGTCAACACGCTCGATTTCAACGAATGGGAAATGATTGAAAAAGCGAAAGAAGACATCCGAAAATTCAACGAAAAATCGAGACAGGAAGCACTTTGGCTGCATTTGATTTCTGCCATTGATTTCTGGAAAAAAGACACTTCTCCGGATTTTGAAAAAACGGATATTTTCATCGAAAAAACCATCGATACGGGTTTTGAACTGATGGACAACGAGCCATTGAGAAAAGTTTTCGACCTTGGAAAGTTTCTTTGGAAGGAAAAATTTAAAATGAGTTGATGAATGGCGATTGGCAATTGGTTTTTGGTTTCGAATAAGCTAATATTTATTTGGGCAGCTATTTCCGCTCGAAGTTTATCCTGAGTCTGTCGAAGGATTCCCGCTTTTTTGTGCCAATGCTTTTCCTAGTCTTACAAAAAGAGCTCCACTCAGGTCGGGCTGCGAGATTCGCCGATTCAAGAAGTAAAGATAAAAGAATGAGGTAATTCGGCTGCGAAAATGAATGAAAATAATCTAGAGAATAGTGCGCTCCGTAGGTGCGGAATCTGTGTAGAAATTATGAATAATCGTCTTGAAGAGAACTCCGAAGGAGTTTAATCTTAAAGTGGAAAAAAAGAGATTGCACTCCTACGGAGTGCCTTAAAATGGAAAATAAATTCTTTTTCTACACAGATAAAGCTCCCAAAGGAGCTTTGATTACCAAACAAATAAAAATAAGATTTAAAAATGAAAACATTAGATAAAATTCCAACAGGAAAAATTGAACGGACAAGCAGCCTGCTTAAAGCAGGAGCGAAAGTCGGTGTCAATTACCTGAAATATTACGGAAATAAAATCACGAAAGATGAAGATGAGGCACGTAAAATTCTGAACGAAGACAATGCAGCAGACATTTACGATTCGTTAAAAGAATTGAAAGGTTCTGCTTTGAAAGTTGCCCAAATGCTGAGTATGGAAAAAAATATTCTTCCGGTGGAATATGTGGAGAAATTCTCGCTTTCTCAGTTTTCCGTTCCGCCTTTGTCGGGTGCCTTGGTGAAGAAAACATTCAGAAAATATTTCGGGAAAAATCCGGAAGATATTTTTGATGAATTTTCCGCAGAATCGGTTAATGCCGCGAGTATCGGACAGGTTCATACTGCAAAAAAAGACGGCAAAAAACTGGCTGTGAAAATCCAGTATCCCGGCGTAAGAGAAAGTATTTCGAGCGACCTTAAAATGGTAAAACCGATTGCTATGAAAATGTTCAACATCAAAAAAGAAGGTTCGGAATCTTACTTTCAGGAAGTGGAAGACAAATTGTTTGAAGAAACTGATTATAATCTGGAACTGAAACGAAGTCAGCATTTTGCAGAAGAATGCAGTCATCTTCCGAATGTAAAATTTCCGCATTATTATCCTGAATTTTCGTGTGAGAAAATCATCACAATGGACTGGATGTCCGGAATTCATTTCTCTGAGTTTACCAAAAAACAGAATTCGCAGGAGGATTTGAATAAAATAGGACAGACACTTTGGGATTTTTATATGTATCAGATGCATATTCTGAAAAAAGTTCACGCCGATCCGCATCCGGGAAATTTCCTGATTTCGGAAAACAATGAATTATTGGTTATCGATTTCGGCTGTATCAAGGAAATTCCGGAAGATTTCTACATTCCGTATTTCGAATTGGCAAAAGAAGAAAATCTGAAGAATCCTGAGATTTTCCGTGAGAAATTATTCACGTTGGAAATTCTTCGTGAAGACGATTCACCACAGGAAAAAGAGTTTTTTGCTAAGCTGTTCTATGAATTACTGGAACTGTTTACAAGACCGTTTAATCAGGAAAAATTTGACTTTTCAGATGAGTCGTTCTTTCAGGAAATTGCCGATCTGGGACAAAAATATGCGAAAGCAAGTGATATGAAAGGAATGAATACCAACCGCGGTTCCCGACATTTCATTTACCTGAACCGAACATTTTTCGGATTGTATAATATGATGCACGATCTGAAAGCGAAAGATGTAGCAATTAATAATTTTAAAAATTATTGTAAGTGATATTTAACCGCAAATCGAAGATTCGACGGAGTCAAAAGTCACAAAAGATTTTGATGAATTACAGGTTATTAAAAGAGCTGAAAGGTTTGAAAACGATTTTGTTGGAATAAATGAATCATTAACAGGTCGCTCCTACAGAGCTCCTGCTTACATAAAATGGTTTCCTATTAACAGTCAGCTCCTATCGGAGCGTTATAAAATTCCGTAGGAATGTACTGTTAATAGAAAATAGAAAGCCGTAAAAAGGAAGCTCCTTAGGAGCGACCTGTTAATATTACAATTGTATTTGAATTAAAGTTTAATATAAAAAATATGCCTTCAGGATTACCTTCCAAAATCTGTGAAGTCTGCGGACTGCCCTTCAACTGGCGGAAAAAGTGGAAAAAAAACTGGGACGAAGTAAAATATTGCAGCGAAAGATGCCGAAAAAACAAAAAATCAACATCCTCTGGTTCACCAAAGATTTAAGAACAAGAGATTCAGAATCCTTATACAATGTGATGCAGGAAGAGTTACCTTTTGTTGCGGTGTATGTTTTTGACGCTGAATTTTTTGCTCAAAAACAGTTCGGCTTCAGAAAAATCGGAAAATACCGTGCAAAATTTTTGCTGGAAAGTGTAGAAAATTTAAAGCAAAATTTAGCGAAACAGAAGATTCCTTTTTTAGTTAAATACGGCAAAACGGAAGACGTTTTTAAAGAAATTTCTGAGGAATTTGAAATTGTGAAGATTTTCTGTCAGGAAGAATGGACTAAGGAAGAAGTTGATTTACAAGCTAAAATTGAAAAAATAATTCCAAGCGCCATTTGGGAAAAATCGTATTCACAGTTTTTGGTTCATCCGCTTTTTGTTTTTAAAACTTTGGATAAAATTCCGATGCTTTTTAGCGCTTTCAGACAAAAAATTGAAAAAAATCTGCTGATCCGCCCTGAATTTGAATCGGAAGATTTGATGTACGATAAACCGGAAATTCATTTTAAAAGTGATACCATTTCGTTAAAATCGCTCGGTTTTGAAGATTTTGAAACGGACGAAAGAACTGCTTTTCCCTTTTCGGGCGGAGAAAATGAAGCATTGAAAAGATTGCATCATTATTTCTCGGAAACACAGAATCTGAGTCAGTACAAGCAAACCCGAAACGGTTTGATGGGAACAGATTACAGTTCGAAATTTTCGGCTTGGCTGTCGGATGGAAGCCTTTCTGCGGTAACCATTTACCACGAGATAAAAAAATATGAGGAAGAATTCGGAGCCAACGATTCAACGTATTGGTTGATTTTTGAGCTGCTTTGGAGGGATTTTTTCAGATATGTTTCTTTACAGTATAAAGATTTGATTTTCTGGAAAAGCGGAATTAATCATCAAAAATATTTCGCGGAAAAAAATAAAACATTGATTCAAAAATGGAAGGATGGAGAAACGGATTCCGATTTCGTGAATGCCAATATGCTCGAACTGAAAAATACAGGCTGGATGAGCAATCGCGGTCGTCAAAATGTAGCTTCCTATTTCTGCAAAATTGTGAAACAGGACTGGAGAATTGGAGCGGCTTATTTTGAGGAAATGCTGATTGATTACGATGTTCACAGCAATTATGGCAACTGGATGTATCTCGCCGGAGTCGGAAATGACAACCGTGACCGAACTTTCAACCCTGAAAAACAGGCAGAAATGTATGATTCTAACCAAGAATTCAGAAAATTATGGCTAAAACAGTAAAACATACCGCCCAATTGATTTTTCCGCATCAGCTTTTTGAGGATACGGATTATCTGGATAAAAGTCAGCCTGTATTTTTGATAGAGGAATTTTTGTTTTTTAAGCAGTATTTATTTCATCAACAGAAGATTGCGTTTCACCGTTCGACAATGAAATTTTATGAAAGTGAATTAAAAAAGGCAGGTTTTGAAGTTGAATATGTTGAAAGTTCATCGAAATTCAGCGACATCCGAAATTTAATTCCGAAACTTGAAAAAGAAAATTTTACAACGATAAAAACAACGGATGTTTGCGACAACTGGCTGGAAAAAAGATTAAAGGAAACAAAACTGGAACTCGAAATTTTGGATAGTCCGCTTTTCATCAACAGCAAAGAAGACCTGAAAGATTATTTTGAAGGTAAAAAAGCCTGTCATCAGACTGATTTTTATAAGCAGCAGAGAATTACCCGAAATATCCTGATGAAAGCCGGAAAACCTTTGGGCGGAAAATGGACGTACGACACCGAAAACCGGAAAAAATATCCGAAAAATAAAAAAGCGCCCGCGATTCATTTCCCAAAAAACAATGAATTTTACGAGGAAGCAAAACAATATACCGAAAAGCATTTTGCAAAGAATTACGGAACGCTTACGGATGAACAGCTCTACCCGACTACTTTTAAGGAAGCGGAAAATTGGCTGGAACAGTTTCTTGAAAACCGCTTTCTGGAATTTGGCGTTTACGAGGACAGCATCGTGGAAAAGGAACATTTTCTGCATCACAGTGTGCTTTCTCCATTAATGAACGTCGGACTTTTAACGCCTGAAAATGTGCTGGAAAAAGCGATTTCGTTTGCAAAAGATCACGATATTCCGGTGAATTCTCTGGAAGGTTTTGTCCGCCAGATTTTGGGTTGGAGAGAATTTGTTCGCGGGGTTTATGTTTATCAGGGAACGTATCAGCGGAATAAAAATTACTGGAAACACAAGCAAAAACTTCCGGAATCTTTTTACACCGCGAAAACAGGAATCCGCCCGATTGACAGTTCGCTCCAGAAAATCCTGAAAACCGGCTATGCCCATCACATCGAACGACTGATGATTTTTGCCAACTTTATGAATCTTGCTCAGTTCGATCCTGATGAAGTGTACCAATGGTTTATGGAAATGTTCATCGATTCTTACGATTGGGTGATGGTTCCGAATGTGTATGGGATGAGCAGTTTTTCAGACGGCGGAAAGATGAGCACGAAACCGTACATCAGCGGAAGCAATTATATTAAAAAAATGAGCGATTATCCGGATGGAGAATGGAATGAAAAATGGGATGCTCTGTTTTGGAACTTTATTAATAACCATCAAGATTTTTTTGCACAAAATCCAAGATTGGGAATGATGCTGAGAACACTGGAGAAAATGCCGGAAGAAAAACGAAAACAGCATTTTAAAACGGCGAAGGAATTTATTGAAAATCTGAAATGATATTTTAACCACAAAAGACACAAAAGAATTGATTGGTAAAAAGTTTTCAAAAGAGCAAAAAAGATTCTATAAAAAGACTTTGCTGAGTGAAACGCCTTTGCGAACAAAAAATATTTTCAAAGTTTTAAAGAAAAATCTTTGCGGACTTTGCGTTAAAAATCAAAAAAAATGAATAAAAACCTCAACATAAAAGAGATCGACAGAATCATAGAAATGGCGTGGGAAGACCGAACGCCGTTTGAAGCGATAAAATTCCAGTTTGGAATCAGTGAATCGGAAGTAATTGAACTGATGCGTTCAGAACTGAAGGAATCGAGTTTTAAGCTTTGGAGAAAAAGAGTGAATTCGAGAGTAAGCCAAAAACATCTGAAAAAAAGAAGCGAAGAAATCGATCGCTTTAAATGCAGCAGACAGAGAATTATCAGCAATAATAAAATCTCGAAAAGGTAGTTAATTTAACCGCAAAAGACACAAAAAAATTGTTTGAAGATAGAGTGTCTTCAAAAGAGCAAAAAAGGATTCAATATCAATAAGAACGGGTTTTAACCCGTTTACAAAAAGAAAAAAATTGATTGGCTTTAGCCAAAATTAATAATAAATTTCGGCTAAAGCCTTTTGAAAATACAACTTTTCATCGGGCTAAAGCCCGACGCAATTGAATTTACAGCTTTGCTAACTGAAATCGAAAATTCAATGTAGTTAAAAGAAACAAAAGAATTAATTGGTAAAAAGTTTTGCAAAAAAGCAAACAAGCTTGGTATGACAATGCGGAAATACTTCTTTGAGTGAAACGCCTTCGTGAAACTTAAAACAATTGTAATAAAAAAAACTTAGTGAGCTTAGTGTTCAAAAAAATAAAAATTATGAAAAATATCGTCATCATCGGTTGCGGAAAGGGAATCGGATTAGCAACGGCAAAAATTCTTGCAGAACAACACAAAATCATTGGAATTTCCAGAACGGAAAATCCTGAACTGAATCATCCGAATATTGAATTTCATGCAGTGGATATTCTTTCGGGAAATTTAGATGAAATTACTTTCCCTGAAGTGGTGGATGGATTGGTTTATGCACCGGGAAGTATTAATTTAAAACCTTTTAACCGGCTTTCTGTGGATGATTTTAAGAATGATTTTGAGATCAATGTTTTGGGAGCGGTTAAAATTATTCAGAAACTGTTGCCGAATCTTAAAAAGTCGGAAAGTGCCGCTATTGTGCTTTTCAGTTCCGTTGCGGCAAAACTGGGGATGCCTTTTCACGCTTCGATTGCGGCGAGCAAAAATGCAGTGGAAGGTCTTACGAAAAGTCTGGCGGCGGAATTTTCGGCTCAGAAAATCAGAGTGAATGCGATTGCACCTTCTTTAACGGATACGAATTTAGCATCACAGCTTTTAGCAACGCCTGAAAAAAGAGAAGCCTCTGCAAAAAGACATCCGTTGCAAAGAGTGGGAACGGCTGAAGAAATTGCGGAAATGACGGCTTTCCTTGTTTCGGATAAATCTTCGTGGATCACAGGACAGGTTTTCGGAATTGATGGCGGAATGGGAAGTGTTAAGCTTTAGGGTTGGAGAGTTTTAGGGGTTTTAGGGTTGGAGAGTTGGAGGGTTTGAGAGTTGGAGCGTTGGAGGATTTAGATTCTTAAACCTCTTTATTAGATTATAAAAAATATTTAAAATACTTAGATTAAATTTGCACTATGAATACTGATTTTTTCATTGATTTGCTGCATCAGGTTAAAGAATTTGAAAATTCCGAAGCTTATAAACCTCACTCTACGGTCGAGGATTTCCGTCTTTGGCTGAATGATAAAAAATACAGAAAAGAGAGTCCGACCAAGCTTTTTAAAAATGAACAGCATCAGGTTTCTTTCACAGAAAATGAAATCTGCAAACAGGTTCTGCTTTTGGGACGATATTCTAAACAATTAATTAGAAAGGGACTGAATGATTTTCCTGAACTCGCCAATGAAGAATTTACCTATCTCTACCGACTGAAAGATGAACCGAATCTGACTAAAATTCAACTCATTGAAAGAAACGGGCACGAAAAACAGACGGGAACCCAAATCATCAAACGTCTTCTGGAATATGGCTTAATCGAAGAAAAGAACGACAGCGAAGACAAAAGAAGCAAGCGTCTCAACATCACCGAAAAAGGTGAAGATTATTTCCACCGTTCCGTTGAAAAGGTAAATATGACGTCGAGAATTCTTGCCGGAAAACTGGAAAACAAAGAAAAAACCGAACTTCTGGAATTGCTCAGAAAACTGAATGATTTTCATTCGCACGTATACTCGGAGTACAGAAATGAAGATATTGGAAAAGTAATGGATTTGGTTGCCCAAAAAAGGCATTCATAAATATATTCTACCAACAAACTTTAAAATTCGTAAAAACTTTCAGACATTTTTGTTTTGTTTGAAAGTTTTATGCGGAGTTATACATTCACATAGAAAAAATAAATGTCTGAACCTTAGCATAATTTTCCCAATCAGATAACAGAAATTGTGATATTCTTTATAATGGTACGATTTTTTTATTTTTAAATTTAATTAATCCGCTTCCGCCAATACCATTATCATCACAAAATCTTATATATACTAATATCAGAAGAACTTTTACTCCACTATGGCGCAGAAGAAGAAACTTTCGATCGCCATCAAACCATTTTTAATGAAGGGGAAAAACCGAAGTATTATTATCAGGTTGTAGAAGGCAGAATAAAACTGAACCATTATAATGATGAAGGCAGGGAACTTATTCTTGCCATTCTGGACAAAGGACTGAGTGTATGCGAACTTTTGCTGTTCATTGATCAGACCTATCCAGTAAATGCCGTTACTTTTGAAAAATGTACTGGATTAAGACTTTCAAAACAAAATTTCGTAAAGCTTCTTGACGAAAATCCTGAAATTTCAAGAGACATCAACAAATTCTTGTCCGAAAGACTTTATTACAAATATATTATGCTGGAAAACAATTCGTCTCTTCGTCCGGAAACACGAATCGTAGGCGTTTTAGATTATCATAAAAGTTTTTATGAAGACCAGTCGAAATATTCCTACGAAGTTCCGCTAACCCGACAGCAAATTGCCGCTATTACCGCCTTAAGAGTTGAAACAGTGGTGAGAGCTGTGAAAAAGCTGGAAAAAGAGGAATATCTGAAAATCATCAACAGAAAAATCTTTGTCTGATCTTTTCATACCACAGTTGTGTGTTTTGAGCCAAAGTGGTCTTATAGTTGCAGATTCACCAGCAACCAAACACTAAAATATTATATTATGGAAACAAAAACCGCAACTAAAAAAACACCTGCGAAAAAATCAGCACCAGCAAAAAACGCAGCAAAATCAAATGCCAAAACTCCAACAAAGGCAACCTCGAAAACTTCAACAAAAGCAACCTCTAAAACTCCGGCAAAGAAAAACGCGGCAAAAGAGCTAAAAGATCTTTTTGAAGATTCTTTGAAAGACATTTACTGGGCAGAAAAAGCTTTACTGAAAGCGTTGCCTACCATGATGAAGAATGCAACGCATGAAAAACTGAAAAAAGCAATAGAAAATCATATAGTTGAAACCGAAGGTCATGTGGAAAGACTGGAAGAATGTTTCAAAGCTTTAGGCAAAAAAGCTCAGGCTAAAAAATGTGATGCGATGCAGGGTTTACTGGATGAAGGAAAAAGCATTATTGAAGAAACAGAACCGGGAGCTGTAAGAGATGCCGGAATTATTGCCGCAGCACAGAAAGTGGAACATTACGAAATTGCAACGTACGGAACTTTGGCAGCCTTCGCAAAAGTATTGGAAGAAAAAGACTGTCTTCAGCATCTTTTAAGTACTTTGGAAGAAGAAAAAAAGTGTGATGAGCTGCTTACAAAAGTTGCAGATACCAATCTTAACAGCAAAGCATTGTAAAATATTTTACGGAAGGTAAAAGAACTTTTAAATCAAATAAATAGAGCTTGATCATTCAGGCTCTATTTATTTTTACTTGCTATGAAAACAATATGGTTAATAAAAAGCAGCCCTGAATGACTGCTTTCTGACACTCTATTGAATTTCATTAATTTTTACGAGATACTCTCCAGACGATTCCTCCTACATCATCTGCGACCAGTAAAGATCCATCTGCCATCTGCAAAACACCAACCGGTCTTCCGTACACATCTCCTTTTGCTTCATTTGCTATAAAACCTGTAAGAAAAGGCTGATATGAACCGGAAGGTTTTCCGTTTTTAAAAGGGACAAAAGCAACCTGATAACCTACCAAAGATGAGCGGTTCCATGATCCGTGCTGTCCTATAAAAGCTCCGTTTTTATATTTTTCCGGAAACTGAGAACTTGTATAAAATGTTAAACCTAAAGATGCGGTATGGCTTCCCAAAGGTACATCTGGAACTATTGTTTTCTGTACAAGATCGGGTCTTTCTCCTTTTCTTCGCGGATCTTCGTTTTTACCGAAGTAAGAATACGGCCAACCGTAAAAAGCATTCTGTTTTACACCGGTAAGATAATCCGGAACTAAATCGTCTCCCAATTCATCTCTTTCATTTACAACAGTCCAGAGATCTCCAGTTACAGGATTCCAACTCATCCCGACAGGATTTCTGAGACCTGCTGCATAAATTTTCTCACCGCTTCCGTCGGGATTTACTTCTAAAATATTGGCTCTTCTCACCTCTTTATCCATTCCGTTCTCCCCTACATTGCTTCCCGATCCTACAGAAATATAAATTTTAGACAGATCTTTATTGGCAATGAGATTTCTTGTCCAGTGATTGTTGTATCCACCCGCAGGAAGATTTACGATCTTTTTTCCCGGTTTTGTAATCTTCGTATCTCCCAGTTTGTAAGGATATACCCATAATCCGTCTGTATTGGCAACATAAAACTGATCATTAATGATGAGCATTCCGTATGGCTGATTTAAATTGGCTAAAAATACGCTGGAAGATTCCGGAATACCATCTTTGTTGGCATCGCGGTAAAGGATTATTCGGTTGGCAGATTTTCCGTCTACTTCAGCATCACTCTTACCACTGATGTCATTTTTAATTTTCTCCGAAACAGTACGTTCAGAATTAGACAACACCACAAATACGTCTCCATTCTCAGCCTGAATCATATTTCTGGGGCTTTTAATATTTTCTGCAAATCTTGTCACGGTAAATCCTTCAGGAGCAACAGGCGCTTTTCCTTTAGACCATCCCAATACGTTGCTGAATTTTGTCTTGCTGTTTTTTTCATCCGGTGCAGGAAGCTTCAGCGTATCGGTTTTGGTAACGGCAGTATTGCCCTCTGTTTTTTCTGTTTTATTTTCTTTGCAGCTCAACGTGAGTAAAGCTAAAATGGGTAGAATGTAGTTTTTCATATACTTTAAGTTGTGATTTTCTGTCTCAGAGATTACAAAAAGTATTCCTTTAAGAAAATAACTTATATCGATGAATATTGTTAATCAATTTATTCCGAATCAGATAAAATTGATCTTCAATTTTTCATTAATTTAAGATTTCGTTTAAGATTGGCTTTGTTTTTGCGATGCAACGGATATGAAAACAATTTTTATCGTTGAAGATGAGACAGGCATCAGAGATGCATTGCAGCTACTCCTGTCATTTGAGAATTATGACGTTCGTTCTTTCGCCAATGCTGAAGCATTTAACAACAGAGATCAATCCGTAGTTCCCGATATTTTTATCATGGATGTGAAATTACCGGATGGTTTGGGAACAGATTTATGCAACCAGATCAAAGAAAATCCCGCAACCTCTCATATTCCCGTAATGATTATCAGCGCTCATGCAAAAGCGGCAAACGTTGTAAACTCATGCAAAGCGGATGTTTTTATCCCAAAACCTTTTGATATTGATGATGTTATTTTGAAGATTGAAGATTTGATAAAACAGCCTAACCTTCAATAAATTAACATTGCCTTACTATAAATAGATCCTCCAAATTTAAATTTTGGAGGATTTTTTAATTGATAATATTATGAATTTCCGTAAACAGATTTGGAAAATTTAACATTTAAATAATTATAAAACCTGGTGAGTTTAAAAATAAGTACTTGTAATATTGATTATTTTTAAATTTTAGAAAATTTAACTGGCAGTAAAATTTATTCTCAACTGCTTTTTTTAACAGATTTTATGTTCAATAAATCAACAAAAAGGCTTTAATTTTAAATAAGTTAAAATACTTTATATTATTTATTTATGATTTTAATTTAGTTGTACAATTTTCTAAAAAATCGTAATTTTACGAATCTTTTTTACAAACAAAATCTAATAAATAAAAATGAATACAGAACAGTTTGTGAGCCGTCACATTTCCTTAAATGAAGCCGATAAACAGGCAATGCTGGAAAAAGTTGGCGTTTCAAGTATCGAGGAGCTTCTCTCTCAAACCATCCCTTCTTCTATCCGTTTAGAAAAAGATCTTGAAATCTCAGAACCGCTTTCAGAATACGAAATGCTGATCCATTCTAAGGAATTAGCATCGAAAAACACTGATTATACAAGCTACATCGGGTTCGGATATCACAACACGTTGCTGCCATCGGCTATTCAGAGAAATATCTTTGAAAATCCGAGCTGGTACACCGCTTACACTCCATATCAGGCGGAAATCGCACAGGGAAGACTGGAAGCTCTTCTTAATTTCCAGACTGTTGTGTGTGATCTTACAGGTTTTGCTCTGGCAAACGCTTCATTGCTGGATGAATCTACTGCGGCTGCAGAAGCAATGCATATGTTCTTCAATAACAGAACGAAGGATCAGAAAAAAGCGGGAGCAAACAAGTTCTTCGTTTCCGATCTTGTTCTTCCTCAAACGGTTTCTGTATTAAAAACAAAAGCAGAAGGTCTTGAGATCGAAATTGTAGAAGGAGATCACAAAACGCATGAGTTTGACGGTTCTTACTTCGGAGTTTTATTACAATATCCCGGGAAAAACGGAATTGTTTTAGATTATACAGAAAACATCGTAGAATATAAAAAATTAGATCTTCAGGTAGTTGTTGCCTGTGATCCGATGGCTTTGGTGAAGTTAAAATCTCCGGCTTCAATGGGAGCAGACTGTGCAGTGGGAACAACGCAGAGATTTGGTATTCCATTGGGTTATGGCGGTCCTCACGCAGCATTTTTCTCTTGTAAGGAAGATTATAAGAGAGATATTCCGGGAAGAATTATCGGGGTTTCTCAGGATATGTACGGAAAACGTGCTTTAAGAATGGCTTTACAGACGAGAGAACAGCACATTAAGAGAGAAAGAGCGACTTCAAACATCTGTACCGCCCAGGTTCTTTTGGCAGTTATGGCAGGAATGTACGCTGTTTATCACGGTCCGAAAGGATTAAATTATATCGCAGATCAGATTCATTTCAAAGCCAACGCTTTGAAGGGAGGTCTGAAAGCTTTAGGATATGAAATCGTGGAAGAGCCGATCTTTGATACGGTAAAAATCACGATGAATGAAGATGAGAAAGGAAGACTGATGAGAATGATGCTTGATCACAAATTAAACTTAAACTACTTCACGGAAGGGGTTGTAAGTATTGCGATCAACGAAAGTACAACATTGGATAAGTTAAATTATCTGATGGCTTCTTTTGCCCAGTTCAAAGACAAGCAGACTTTCAAATTAGAAATTAAAGAAGGATACAGCATTCCGGAAGAGAATTTAAGAAAAGACGAAATTCTTACGGAAGAAGTATTCAACAAATACCATACGGAAACGGAATTGATGCGTTACATCAAGCGTCTTGAAAGAAAAGATTTATCATTGACCCACTCAATGATTTCTTTAGGTTCCTGTACGATGAAACTGAACGCCGCAACGCAGATGTTACCGCTTTCATGGGACAATTGGGGTTCTGTTCATCCGTTTGTACCGGTTGACCAAGCGGGAGGTTATCAGGAAATGATCCGTGAACTGGAGAAAGATTTAGCTGAAATTACAGGTTTCGCAGGAACTTCTCTTCAGCCAAATTCCGGAGCTCAGGGAGAATACGCAGGACTGATGGTCATCAGAGAATATCACATTTCAAGAGGTGAAGGTCACAGAAATGTGGTTTTAATTCCTCAGTCTGCACACGGAACCAACCCTGCTTCTGCGGCAATGGCAGGAATGAAAATTGTTGTGGTTAAAAACCTTGAGAACGGAGAAATCGATTTCGAAGATTTAAAAGCAAAAACAGAACAGCATTCTGAAAATCTTTCCTGTGTAATGATCACATATCCGTCTACATACGGATTCTTCGATGCCAACATTAAAGAAATTACAGCTTTGATCCACGAACACGGAGGGCAGGTTTATATGGACGGAGCGAACATGAACGCTCAGGTTGGATATACAAGTCCCGGAAACATCGGAGCAGACGTTTGTCACTTAAACTTACACAAAACTTTCGCAATTCCTCACGGAGGAGGAGGTCCCGGAGTTGGCCCGATCTGTGTGGCTAAACATTTGGTTCCTTTCTTACCTTCCAATGCCAATATCAGAATCGGATCTAAAGACGCGATTGAAGGTATTTCAGCAGCGCCTTACGGTTCAGGTTTAATTCTGAATATTTCTTACGCCTACATTAAAATGCTAGGAAATTCAGGATTGAAAAAATCAACGGAGCACGCTATTTTAAATGCTAATTATTTAAAAGAAATTTTAGCAGAACATTTCCCGATTTTATATTCAAACGAAAACGGAAGAGTTGCCCACGAATGTATCGTAGATTTCAGACAGTTCAAATCTTTAGGAATTGAAGTTGCCGATGTAGCGAAAAGATTGATGGACTATGGCTTCCACGCTCCTACCGTTTCTTTCCCGGTTGCAGGAACTTTAATGATTGAACCGACTGAATCTGAAAGCAAATCTGAAATTGACCGTTTTGCTGAAGCTTTAATTTCAATCAAACAGGAAATTGATGAGATTGCAAACGGTGAAGCAGATGCAGCTAACAACGTATTGAAAAACGCTCCTCACACGGAACAATTGGTAATCTCCGATTCTTGGGATAAACCATACAGCAGAGAAAAGGCAGCTTATCCTTTAGATTGGGTAAGAGACCACAAATTCTTCGCTACAGTTTCCAGAGTGGACGAAGCTTATGGAGACAGAAACTTAGTTTGTACCTGTGAGCCGATTGAAGCTTATATGTAATTAAAAGTTTTAGATACAGTAAATCCCTTTCAGTGATGAGAGGGATTTTTATGTCATTGCGAGGAGCGAAGCGACGAAGCAATCTCGTTATAATTTAATAAGACTGGAAACCAGATAAGTAATCTATATTTTTATCTGACAATTTGGAAGCGCTTTTTGCAATTTATCCAATTCATTTTTTTCTATATTATTCCCTTTCAAGTCTAATTGTCTTAAATTTAATAGATTAAAAAAATTATCCGGCAAATGGGTTAGTTTATTATCTCTCAATTCTAGACGATGTAATTTTTTCAAATTACAAATTGATATTGGTAACCATCTAATATTATTTTCACTTAGTAATAAAGACCTCAAATTACTCAGGTTTCCAAACTCTTCAGGAAGTGATTCTAATTCACAATTAATTGCTGCAAAACTTTCTAAATTATCGCACTCTGTAAGCTCAATTGGTATTGATCTTATAGGGTTATCGTTTATCGTTAAAATTTCAAGTTCTTTTAATAAACCTATAGATTTTGGGATTTCTTTAATTCTATTATTATTAATATAAATTTCCTCAAGTTTCAATAAACTTCTAAAAATACTATCCGGTAAAGTCTCAAATTTATTATAACCAATTTCAAAACAAGTAATATTTATATACTTCTCCATATCCTCCGGTAAGTGAGACGAATTTCCTGTCCAATTTTCATCATTTCCCAAGTCAAATGAAAAATGATCTTCAGGTAAAATATTCACATTGATGATATCTCTGAATTGTTATTACTAATAATTTTTACATAAAATATATTACGTATTATTATCAATTATTTCACACAAAGCCGTCACCACTTCGCGATACTTTCCATCCGGATAGTTTTCCGAATAGTTTTGCTTCAATGCCGAAGAAGTATGATTATTCTTTTCCTGCAATTCCTTTGTCAAATTAAAAATGTAATTGAGTTCTTTAGCTTCATCAGCATATTTTCCATTCGGGAAAAGATTTTCGTATTTTTTAATTAAATCATTGGCGGCAATAAATTCGTGCGTGTCTTTAATCATCAGTGAGCAGAAACCTTCTTCACTGTCGATAAGGAATTTATAAGAATCTACCGCAGATTCCCAGATATTATCTTCACATACATCCGCATCAAAAACATATTCTAAAGCTTTGGTATAGTTCGATGTTGCGCCCCAGTAATCATTCTTGGAAAGATAGATCATTGCGCCGATCTGGTTATGGTAGACCGCTTTATTGCCAGGAAATCTTTCAAGTAAATTTTTAGAAAGATTTAAAGCTTCTTCATAGTTTCCTGCCTGAATGGTATTAGAAAGTTCCCAGAAACCGTTTTTCTCTTCTTCTGATGCAAAATTGATTGCCATGGTATTAGTTTTAAATTTAGAGCCCTAAAGTATTAAAAATGTTTAATTTCAGCTATTATTTAATGAAAACTTTTATATAATTCTAAGATTTTCAATTTATCGTGAAGGTATTTCAGATGATTTTTTAATCGCATCTCCTAATTTGGTCTTTGAATGATTATTGCTGGAAAAATGTACAAAATAACCTCCTCTTTCTCTCAAGCCGTGGAGATTTAAAGTTAAAGAAACATAATCAGTAAAGCTCATTGTTGAATGGTCTGTAAAAGAATTGCCGTAGTTATCTCCTTTATACACGGTTGGATCGTCATCAGAATTAAGATCTAAAGCAATCATATTGTACTCCGAATAAAAATCAAATATTTTCAGGTCATCATCCACATCGAAATGCTCTTCCCATTTTTCAAACAAAACCGTTTTTAAAGGCAGTATCTGAATGGAGCCGATGTGATTATCATAAGCATCTAAATTCCAAGCTTTGCCCGCTCTTACTCTTCTGTCCACGTAAGGTTCCTTATAATCCCATAAAATTTGAATGTGACCGAATAGGCTGTAAAACTCTTTGACAGCCGAAGGAATTTTCCGTTTTAATTTTTTCTCATATTTTTCAAAATCCTCATTGCTTAGAGGTTTTCCGATCGAAAAATAGTGGATGTAAAGATCTTCACGCTGAAGCAGACTTCGGATCATGTTGTAGAAATCTCTTTTAAGATTCGGGAAAAAGCTGAGTGACAAGTGATTTTCCAGCAGTTCATCTTCAAAAAGATAGTTGCGGTTGATGTAACTGTAATTACCGGAAACAAAAAAATCCCGACCAATCAGCAAATAAATATCCTGCTCTTTATTAAATTTTTTCACTACGGCTCCATAATTCTCAAGCCTATTTTTAACATCACCTTTCTTACCGGCAAGGATAAATTTTTTCGATTCTGTATATACTTCAATCTGTCTTCCTTCGGTTTCTTTTCTGATCAATTTCAATTCCATTCCGCTATTTTTTTTCAGTTATTGAGTTTAGAGTGAATTTTGCAAGCTCAATGTTGGCTGTGGTAGCATCAGATGAAAAAATCAGATGTCCTAAAAGGTTTTTGGCTTCTTCCTTTTTTCCATTTTGGTCTAATAAAATTGCCTTATTTATTTCCAGAATTCCTTTGGTATCTGCATCAGGATTTTTTAACAGACCTTGTTCAATAGCGTTAAACTTTTCTGCTTTGTTATCCATAAGATTAGCAAGCTCTTTCCATGCAGGAGCAAAATCAGGAACTTTTTCGGTCAGGGTTTTGGTAATTTCTAATTTCTGTTCCTTATCATCCGTCCATTCTATTTGCAGATAAGCTAAATAGATACCTTTAGGAAATTTTCCCGACTGTTCACCCTGAAGAGTGTATAAAGCTGTTTTTGTAGTGAAAAATCCTTTGGGTGAAAGATCATCAGTTTTTTTATAAAATTTTAAAGCATTATCGAAATCCCCTTTTAAAAGATATGTAAAAGCAAGATCATAGATAGGATATGACCAGTCGGGTTGAATTTTTATGGTTTCTTCAAGTTTCGCAATGGCAAGATCATACTTTCCTGACTGCCCGAGTTCTCTAGCTTCTGTATGCAGTTTTCTTGCTGTTGGATCAATATTTTTATTATCCATAATTTCATAATTTATTTTTCCTGTTGTATTTTTTAATTCGCTTTTCGTAATCATGTGACCTGCTTTATCTTTAAAAACAATATCAATTGTCGCAGATTTTGCTTCCTCTGATTTATTTTGGCAGGAATTGAAAATTAAAAGAACATACCCGAAAATAAGGATTGTTTTTTTCAACATTTATATTATTTTTTACTGTAGAAGCTTAACAATTTCTGCGTTATTTTTCTCTTTTGCCATATCCAAAGCTGTTTTGCCGTCCTTATTTTTAATTGTTAAATCAGGCTTATATTGAAGCAGAAATTTTACCGTTTCCAAATTTCCACCCTGAGCACAGTACATAATCGGGGTTTCATGATCAGCATCGATATTATTAATATCAGCGCCGTTTTTTATAAGATATTCCGCGATATTTAAATAGCCTTTGCTGATTGCGCTTGCGAAAGGTGTTGCAAGATCTTTTGCTCTGGAGTCTACCGTAGCTTTATTTTCGACTAGAAGTTTTACCACCTCAAATCTGTTATTTCTTGTGGCAAAACGTAATGCAGTCCATCCGTTAACATCCTGGAAATTTGGATTTGCTTTATTGCTGAGAAGTAATTCTACAATCTTTACAAATCCTTCCTGAGAAGCAAAATTCAGCGGAGTTGCGGTGCTTTCTAAAGGCGTATTAACATCGGCGCCTTTTTTTATTAAAAGTTCAACCAGTTTTACGTTTCCTGTTCCTACTGCAGAATATAAAGGCGTTAAACCATCTTCTTTTGATTTTTGGTTTATATTTTCTCCTTTCTCCAATAATTTTGTTACCTTTTCGATGTCCTGACTTTCAATAGCATTAAAGATTTTTTGAGAAAATACAGAGTTGAACGTAAATAGAGATAAAGCGACAAACAGGCTTTTGGTTTTCATAAGGTTAAAGTTTTATTTGAAATTTAAATTTATAAATTCCAAATATAAAACAATATCTTATTAATCAACGATCATTGCCGGATCAAAAATTCTTTTCCTATTCATTAAAATAGAATCAAAATTTATTTTCTCAAAAGAATCATTTCTGTTATAATATTCAAATTTATACTTGTAGATTTCAATAATCTTATCTTTGATTTCCTTAGTAGGTTTCCGATCGTATTCATAACACAAACAAAGTGCTAATTCGCGCAAAGCAGACTCATACTCCCATTGATTTGTAACAGCTTCATCATTAATTTTTCTTTCTTTTTCCTCATCATGTAAAGGATAGTTGACTTTACAGTTTTTAAAAGTAATTTCTCCACTATATTTTTCAGAGCACGAAAGCAAAAACATCAGAAAAACTGAAAAAAATCCTGATTTCATTTAGCACACTATATCTTTTCCGTTTTAGCTTCCAATGATTTAATCAAATTCCCTTTCACCAACGTAAAAGCATGATCTTTCGCCTCAGCAAAAGAAACATCATATTTCCTGTCTATATTTCTTAAATCTGCCGGAAACTTCATCAGTAAATCGCCATAAAAATCATCTAAAAATTGTTTTGAAGGCAGTGCATAATCTATTTTAAGCTGAAAACGTCTTAATAAAGCCGTGTCAATGATTTCAGGATGGTTTGTCGCACACAAAAGCAGGGCGTTTTCCGGAAAATAATCAATCAACTGAATAAGAGTATTTACGAGACGTCTCATTTCGCCAACATCTTTATCATCGCTCCCTCTTGCTTTCCCGATCTGGTCGAGCTCATCAAGGAACAGGACGGATCTTTCTCTTGCCGCTTTATCAAAGATCATTTTAATATTCTGGGAAGTTTCCCCGATTCTGGAGGAAACGATATTGCTTAAATTCAGGATGATGATGCTTTTTCCCAAAGCATTGGCAACGGCTTTTGCGGTCATTGTTTTTCCGCAGCCAGAACTTCCCTGAAGAAGAATTTTGTTGTTTACCGGAAGTCCGTATTCCAGAAGCTCTTTGGAAAATGTATTTTCTTTAATAAGCTGTACAAGCTGTTCTTTATTTTGGGGATCAAGGAAAACATCATTAAGGCTAACTTCTTCTTTGTCTTGAATAATAAGATTGTACAGATTCATTTTGCTGAAATTATATGCAAAGATAAAGGTTATCCAACAAAAAAGCCGAACAAATGAATGTTCGACTTTCTATCGGCTATTATAAAAATTAAAATTTGTCTTCCTTAGTGTAAAATCTTGTGCTATGTTTTTTGTGCCCTTTTACTCACGCTGAGTAAAAGAGCAGTCAATCTTTGCAGATTGAAAACATATAACAATATAATTTCGTCTTTTTGTTCAGGAACTGAATTTCTCCAGATCAGAACTTTCTAAATTAGTTTCTTTCTCTTCTTGCTGCTGCAAAATAAGAGGCGAATACTACTAAACATGTTGCAATTCCGATGTAAGTGATCATTTTGTTTAATTTTTAATTATTTGACTATTTATTATCAATTTTACATTTGCAATATTACGACTTTCCAACAACGTTCCAAAATAAATAATCATGATGTATATCAGTGTTTTAAGCGGTTTTTGTTTAAGATTATGATAAAAATAGTTTACAAATAATTAATATAAAAATGAAAAAATAATACGGCTTTTTTTGATTTATGTGTAAAAATTTATTGATCTGTTAATTATTTCACAGCTTGTATTTAAAAGTTGATAATCCAAAAAAGAAAAAATGCAATACATAATAACATTTTCGGGGACAATAATATCTCACTTATTTTTGATATCTAACCTCCGGAATATTAATAAATGTTAGCATAAAAACTCTACAAGGCACATTTTCGAGTATTTTTTTTGAATAAAAATTTTTAGAGCAGAACAAAAAGATGTTTTTTGGTATGAAAAATCAATGCTGCTTTTAACAATTTAGTAAGAATTCATTGTCATTTTTCAAGAGAAAATATATATTGTTTAGAAATTCATGGAGTATAATAAGAAATTCAGATTTTTAACTGGAAAAATTTAAGTACATCGACAACAATTAGATTTTACAAGTATATGATTTGAAATAATTCATATTATTAAGAATTATTTTTTAATTTTAGGTTTTAATTAAATGCTGCTAAGAGAAACTTACAGTCGAAAATTCAAACCAAATCCATCATGAAAAATTTGAAAAAATTAAAAAGAAAAGAATTGAATGAAATCTTGGGAGGAGATAAAGTTTTACCTCCTGTAGACCAGTGTACCGGACAATATCCTTACGCAATTCCACCCAGTAATGGAGGCTGCCCTTCAGGCTATATCTATTGTTCATTCCCCAATTGCTGCTTTAAATCCGGGCAGATTATCGTTTGTTACGATTAATAGAAAATAAACCCTTTTCCGGTACTGTTTCTATAAAGAATTCTGTACCGGAATTTTTCAGTTATCTAATACAATTTCTGATCTTTTTCACAGAAAAAACTCGTCCTTTTCCCTTTTCCGGTTTCTTTTTTTACAATTTCAAGACCACATTTCGGACACTTTTCCTGATGATATACCTCAAAATGTTTTCTCAGAATATTCGCTTTTTTCCATTTCTTAAAATCGAAACTGTAATTTCTGGCTTCTGCAATCAGTTCCTTTAATTTTTTTGAAGATAAATTTTTAATAAAAGTTTCAGGATGAACTCCAACTCTGAACAAAGCTTCATTTTTAATAATATTCCCTACTCCCGCAAAAATATCCTGATCCATCAAAGCATCACAAACCATCATTTCAGGATTTGCTTTCAGCCTTTCTTCTGCCTTTTCGGGATTCCACAGATCACTCATTACATCGGCTTCCCAATCGATATCTTTTAAAAATTTATCTTTTACCGTTTTTACATTGCAGGTATAGAAATACATTCCGCCGTTCTTAAACGTTAAGCCCAGACGAAGATTCTGCGCCTGATCTTTTCTTTCAAACAAGCTGTAAGAACCAAACATCAGCAAATGAATTCGGATATTTGCTTTATCAAAAATTAAAAACGTCTGCTTTCCGAAGGTTTTGATTTCGCGTAAAAAATGGTCTTTAATTCCTGTAGTTTCAGTAATCGAATTTCCTTTTACCTCCATTACTTTTTCGCCTGCAAATTTCTGCAGATCTTCTTTCATCAGAACAATTGGTGGACCTTCGGGCATATTTTAAATTTTATATTGCAGGTCTTCAAAAATAGACCATTTTTCATTTTTAAATTCTGCAATTATTCTGCCACCGCTTGATTTTTTAGAATAAGGAATATAAAATGTTCATCGAATCCTTTTTTTATTCTGCCATAAAAAGTGCCCAATAAGCCTCTGTAATCATCGTTAAATTGATATGCTTGAGTTTTTGAGAGAATCAAAACTCTTCTTTTCTGAGGATTTACTTTTTGAAAATATTCACAATCCGAATCGTATAATTCAAACAAATAATGATTTTCCGAATTGCAATAAATGCTTGCATCCAGATCAATAATTTCTTCGTAAAGACTTATAAATTTACCTTTTTCAGATTTATGCAGAGGATTTAAATCCTCAAAATCAGAAATTCCATCACCATCAGTATCTTTAGATTGTGGATTTAAATAAATTAATTTTTCAAAAAAATCATTGTATCCGTCGTTATCCGAATCTTTTTTTATATCATCAAGATTAACTTCAAAAGTTAGATAATCTTTTACGGCTTCCATTTCTACAAACCGAATTTTTGATTTCACAGTAAGGAAACTTCCATCCAGATAAAGTTTATTATCCTTTATGAATCTTTCTTTTTGATTTCGATTGATATAAGTATTCTTACTGAATCCAATATAATATGCTTTCGATTTTTTATTCTTTATTTCCAAAAGCCAATATCCAAACTCATTTTTTGCAACAGCATATAATGAATTTTTATCTTTCTGAAACTGAATGTAGCTAAATTGGTTATTAAAAAAAGAACTAAATTTTTCCTTTCCTTCCTTATTTTCTGCCTGCTTTTTAATAGATAGTTCCTGCGAAAGTGAGTCACCCAAACCATACATTTCATCATTTTCATAACTCGTATTGTTTCTGTTTTCCTGAAACTTTACATGTGAAGGATTATTAAACAGAATAGATTCCAGTGTATCTGTACTATTTAATAAACCCATTCCTGATCGGTAATGTTTTTGCCCGTCATCAAAACAGTTTTCCTGAGAAAACAAACAGACTGGAAATAACAGCAAAAAGATTTTCTTCATCAATTAAAATTTAGAACAATAATATTGATAAATTTTTTATTTATGCAATTCATTAAACATTTCAACATATTTTTCTTTGAAAAGCTTTTCGGCATTTTCAGGGAAACGGAAACCATCCGGTCCTACGTAAATTTGTTTTGAATTAAAATCTTTATCCAAAATTCTTGTTTGATTGTATTTCGTTAACCACACATCGAAATGTTCGATCAGTTTTGTGGCTTCGTCCAGTAATTCAGGAGGCAAAGCATGACCGTTACTGATGAGCAGATCTCTGATGTGCTGATTGGATTTTAAAATAATTTCATCTTCATAAAATCTGTCATATTCCTGTATTTTAGAATATTTGTTCTGAAAAGCAAGCTTTAAACGGTTCAGATGGATGTAAACCTGTCCCAACAATTCTACGGTATTTTTCCGCCATTCAAAATAAGCCGTATCTTTTTTTGATAACGCTTCAAATTCCCTTTTCAAAACGGAATTGTATTTTTCTGTTCTTTTGTGAAAGAAATAAGCGATTACTGCGGTGAAAAATCCTGTAACAATCGTGCTTCCAAGGATTTGTTTAAAAAATTCGGACATGATTTCAGTTTTTTGGAGTTAGTTCCTTTAAAATTACGATGAAAATCTGCAAAATTTCACAGGTATTTTACGGAAAAACTAAAGCGGGAAACACGATATTTTTCAGAAAAATTCTTCCGATTAGTTCGTAAAAAATAAAATTTGAAGTAATTTTGAAAAATGATGAACTTAAACCAGATTTTCACGAATCAGCGTACCGGAAACAATCCACATACAAAGGCTTCAAGAACGGATTTTCAGAGGGATTTTGACAGAATTATTTTCTCTTCAGCTTTTCGCAGACTGCAGAATAAAACGCAGGTTTTTCCGCTTCCGGGAAGTGTTTTTGTACACAACCGTTTAACGCATTCGCTTGAAGTTTCTTCTGTCGGAAGAAGTCTGGGAAGTGTAATGGGTGAGTTTATTCATGATGAATTTAAAAATGATCTTACAGAAGATTCCAAAAACTTTTACCTTCACAATTTAGGCAACGTTATTGCGGCGGCGTGTCTGTGTCACGATGTCGGAAATCCTGCTTTCGGGCATTCCGGAGAAGATGCAATTGCGAGTTATTTTGAAAGAAACGAATCTGATCTAAAACCGAAATTCAATGAAAAAGAATGGGCGGATCTGGTGAATTTTGAAGGAAACGCCAATGCAATAAGGGTTCTGGCGCAGCAACAGCAGGGAAAAGATGCGGGAGGAATTCAACTTACCTTTTCTACTTTGGCAAGTATCGCCAAATATCCGTGTGAAGCCATTGCTAAAAAGAAAGGAATCATTCACCGCAAAAAGTTCGGATTCTTTCAGAACGAAAAAGATATTTTCCTTGAAATTGCAAAAGGCACGAATTTAATTTCAGAAAGCGAAGAACCTTATATTTTTAAACGACATCCTTTTGTCTGGCTGGTTGAAGCTGCGGATGACATCTGTTACAATATTATCGACATGGAAGATGCGCACCGATTGGGAATCGTTTCCACGGCGGACTGCAAAAACCTGTTTTTTGAACTGGTAAAATCTGAAACCGACGATATAAACAGAGTAAAAGACAAGCTGGATTCCATCGGAAATGAAAACGAACAGATTTCTTATTTAAGAGCTAAAGTAATCAATGCATTAATCAACAAATCGATTGAGCTTTATAAAAATAACTTTAATATCATTCTGGAAGGAAATTTAGAAAAAGGTCTTCTTGATATTTATAAATCTGAGAATAAAGCTTTACAGGATATTGAATCTTTTTCGATAGAAAAAATCTACAACCATAAAGCGGTGGTGGAAATTGAAAATGCAGGTTATAATGTAATGTACGAATTGCTGGATCATTTTATTCCCTCCATTCTAAAATCACATGATGAAAGAAAATCTTACGACAAAAAAGCGTTAAAACTATTACCTAAACAGTTTGTATACGACGATGGAACCGATTACCAGAAAGTTTTGGGCGTAATAGATTTTGTTTCAGGAATGACGGATAATTACGCAACCGATCTTTACCGTAAAATTAAAGGAATCGACATCGGAATGACGGTGTAATTGCTTTTTAGTTATACAAAAACGACTATCAGGATTTAAAAAATCAGGAACTTCTTCAATTTAAAATTGTTGAAGTTTTTTTATGCCCTAAACTCACCGTAAATTTCTTTTTTCTCTGTGCATATCAACTGTTGATTGTCATAGCGTAACGTTTAAATTATTTTTTATATATTTAAACAAACACAGATAAGTGTTTTTCAGTTAATTAAAAAATTTACACCCCATAAAAAAATCAAATTATGACATATTTAGGAATTATTGTTTTTATCGGATTGGTAACCTTATTTGCTTCTTTTTTCACAGTGAAACAGGAAACTGCGGCAATTGTAGAGCGACTCGGAAAATTTCACTCCGTCCGTCATGCAGGTTTGCAGCTTAAAATCCCTTATCTGGACAGAATCTCAAAAAGGATGAACCTCAGAATCCAGCAACTGGATGTAATGATTGATACGAAGACTCTGGATAATGTTTTTGTGAAAATGAAGATTTCCGTTCAGTTTCAGGTCATCAGAACTCAGGTTGCCGATGCTTTTTACAGGCTGGAAAGTCCGCACGACCAGATTACATCATATGTTTTTGATGTCGTAAGAGCCGAAGTTCCGAAATTAAAACTGGATGATGTTTTCTTAAAAAAAGATGATATTGCCATCGCTGTAAAAGCAGAACTTCAGGAAGCCATGCAGAGTTACGGATATGATATCATCAAAGCTCTGGTTACAGATATCGATCCGGATGAGCAGGTAAAACACGCCATGAACAGAATCAACGCTGCCGAAAGAGAAAAAACAGCCGCAGAATACGAATCTGAAGCCCAGAGAATAAGAATTGTAGCCGTGGCAAAAGCCGAAGCAGAATCCAAAAAACTGCAGGGACAAGGTATTGCAGACCAGAGAAGAGAAATTGCAAAAGGTCTGGAAGAATCTGTAAGAATGCTGAACAACGTTAATATCAATTCTCACGAAGCATCTGCTCTTATTGTTGTTACACAGCATTATGACACGCTTCATTCTGTAGGAGCAAGCAACAGAAGCAATCTTGTTTTACTGCCCAATTCTCCTACCGCAGCAAGCGGAATGCTGAACGATCTGGTTGTTGCCATGACTACCGCCAATACTGTAGGAGAAGCAACCAAAGGAAATTATCCCAAACCGCCGAATGATCACGATCACAATACAAACAACAGCAGATAAAGCAAAACCTCCGGAAATTCCGGAGGTTTTATTGTTTATTTTTTAGTTTTAGATATTTGCTTTACCAAAGTGTATCTTATGGAAGATCCGTCTGCCGGAGGATTTTCTATTTTTTCTGTTTTTACTTTTAAAACATATTCATAACCCGGTTCATAAGTGAAGCCTTCGATATTGGTATAAAAATTCGTCCATGAATCTGAAGCATTTTCTTTTACCTGAAGGCATTTCATGGGTGCAACTCCGGTGCAGTCTGCGGTTTCAGGACCTACAATAAATGTCTTTTCATTCGCAGAAGAAACGTTGGAAGAAGTTGTACATTGTGTAAGAATCATAACAAAAATTGCCGAAAACGTTACTTTTAAAAATGTTGTGAAATTTTTCATAAATAAAATTTTAGGACAGGGTTGCAATTACTGTGCCGTGAAATGATCTTAAAATTTACTTTTCAGCAGTTTTTTTATCTGAAACTCCCCAAAATTTCTGTCTCCCGATCAACAGTTCGAAAAACAGCCTGAAATCTGAGATCAGCGACCAAAGCGGATATTTGAAGGTTGCAGGTCTGTTTTTTTCAATCACTGCATGACTGAACCATGCAAATCCGTACCCAAAGATCGGGACGTACCAGAGAAACCGTTCTTTTCCGGAGCTGATAACATATCCTATGACGAAAAAGACAAGCAAGGTTCCCAGAAAATGAAAGATGCGGGTTCCTGTTTTACTGTGTTCCGTAAGATAAAACTCATAGAACTCTTTGAAGGTTTTAATTCTTTCAGACATGATTATTTGTACTTTAAAGTTCCAATCATAAAAGTTTCAGAAGCATTCAATGCACGTGAATTTTTAGTCAGTTCCTTTATTACCCCTTCATTCTTAATGTAATTGGAATGAATAAAATAAGTGTCTCTGTTTTCGCGGGTAATGTAACCTGTATGAAAATCCAGTCCAACAATATAAACCTGATTTTTATTTTTCCCTAAAATATAATGCTCCAGATCCTGTCTTTTGCTGAAATATTTTATCTCTGTACAAAGCTTTTTAATCATTACAGAAGAAGCCTGCTGCGCAAGATACGTTCTGTTGATATCAAAACCGTAATCCGATAAAGTATTCGTTACAAAATATCCGCAGGCAATACTTCCCTTCTTCGGCTCTCTGGAAGTTCCTGCAAAAGACCATGGCGTTTTTGCCCAGAATTGAGGAACATCATTATTGATAAATTTAAAAAAATACTGCTTTTTCTCTGCTTCTGTCTTTTGATGAATTGCTGTTAAACATTCCTTATAACTCCGTTTCACTTCTGTACGGTTTCTTTGGGAATTGCCTTCATGATCAGATGTCTTTTTACAGCCTCCCAATATCAGAAGCGAAAAAACAAGCAGATATTTCATCATACAATTAAGCTTTACCCAGTTTGCTGTTTCGATATCCGTAGCAGAAATAAATTACTAAACCTATAGCAAACCACAGTCCAAACCAGAACCAGTTGTCATGGCTCATTCCGGTAAGAAGATATAAACATGAGCTTAATCCGATTAACGGAATCAGAGATAGATTTTTAACAAATGCCAATACACAAAGCAGTAAGTTGACCAGAATAAAAAAGAAAATAGAAGCTCTGAATTCTCCTTCTTTAGGATCTTTCCAGTCCATTAAATTATGGAAAAAATCAGGCTGCCAGAAATAGAAAACCACTAATCCGCCAATAAAAATAAGAGGAAAAATAATCTTTCCGTTGATGTAAGGCAAGTGAAATCTTCCTTTGATCTTTTCTTTTGCCGGAAGCATTAAAACTCCTGCACAAACCAAAACAAACGCGAAAATAGTTCCGATACTTGTAAAATCGAGGATGAAAGATTTATCGGTAAATAAAATCGGAATTCCGACAACAATCCCTGTAACCAAGGTCGCAAACGAAGGTGTTTTATATTTGGGATGTACTTCCTGAAATTTCTGCGGCATCAGTCCGTCACGGCTCATGGCGTACCAGATTCTCGGCTGTCCCATCTGGAAAACCAAAAGAACGGTTGTAATCGCTACAATGGCTACAAACGAAACGACAAGTTCCATCCATGCAACATTGGCATTTCCTTTTTCAAAAATAAAGGAAAGCGGATCTCCAACACCGTCAAATTTTCTGTAATCCACCATTCCGGTAAGAACCAACGTTAAAGCAATATAAATAAATGTACACAATACCAGAGAAATAATCATTCCCTTCGGAAGCGTTTTCTGAGGATCTTTTGTTTCTTCCGAAAGCACACTTAAGGCATCAAACCCGATATAAGCGAAGAAAACTCCCGAAACCGCACTCATTACGCCTGCAAAACCATTCGGCATGAAAGAAGTAACCTGAGTTTCCGGATTTAAAGGCGTCCAATTATCTGTATTGATGTAAGCAAATCCTACTAAAATCACCAAAACAATCACCGCTAATTTCAGGATTACCAAAGCGTTATTGAAGTTTTTACTTTCCTTAACTCCTACATAACACAGCCATGTAATCAATCCGTTGATGACCAAAGCCGGAACATCAACGATGAATTTTAAACTTCCTATTAACGGAGCATTCGTCCATGCATTAATAAGTTCTTTGTTTTCGGAACCGCTCATAAAAGCTTTCTTAGCTTCGGTATAACTGCACGTAAGATAATCAGGAATATGCATTCCTAAACGGTGCAGTAAACTTGTAAAATAATCCGACCACGAAAATGCGACGTAGATATTTCCGAAAGAATATTCCATAATCAGCGCCCAACCGATGATCCAGGCAATTAATTCCCCGAAACTTGCATACGCGTAAGTATACGCGGAACCCGCTGTCGGAATTCTGCTGGCAAATTCTGCATAGCAAAGTGCAGTAAAACCGCACGCAAAACCACAAATCAAATATAGTAAGATCACACCGGGACCTCCTCTGAAGACGGCTTCGCCCAAACTGCTGAAACTTCCGGCTCCGATGATGGCGGCAATACCAAAAAATACGATGTCCCAAACACCCAAAACCCTCAATAAACTCGTAGATGTGTCTGTATCTGAATAGATTTTTCTTCTAAAAAGTTGATTCATTCAATTCTATATTTGATTCGAAAAAAGCAAATGTAATTATTTCTCCGAAATAATTTTTATTTTCTTAATCTTTCTTATCAAAAAGTTAAGAAGTCTTAAAAAAAATTTTGGTTACTAACAATGTGTTAAAACGCTTGCTTATACAATATCTTTTCAATATTTTCGTTGATAAATTGTGGATAAAAATTCCCGTAATTTTAAATATCTGAACCTGATTTTCAGGCTTCTTCATGTTAAAATTTAAAATTAATGAAATCGAAAAAAATACTTTTAGCGGCTGCTGTAATGTATTTCGGGATCTCCGATGCGCAACAGTCTCAGTACTTTACCCAAAAAGAAAACTACAGATTCAATCTCGCTGAAAATCTTTATCAGACCAAAATATACAACGCTTCACAATACGAATACGCCAGACAATACTTCTACAATCAGCATTTGTCGCGTTCAAGAAAAGAGGCTGCGCAGTTTTTTGATAATGTGATCGGCGTTATTCTTCAGAAAAATCATGCGGAAGAAGGATTAACCGCTTTCATGAAAGAGTATCCGAACTCTGCGTATTTTGCACAGGCAAATTTACCGTTGGCTGATTATTATTTGGCTAAAAAAGATTTCGCCAAAGCTCTGGAAACTCTGAAAAAAGTAAACCAGTATCAGCTTTCAAAAGAGGAAAATACACAATACATTCTGAAATTAGGATATGCCAAATTCATGATGGGCGATTCCAAAGGTGCAACAGATGCACTGGAAGAAGCTTATAAAACGGCAGACCAATCTCAAAGAGGCGATATTGCTTATATGTTGGGACATTTGTATTATTCCAACAGACAGAATGATAAAGCGTTCCGTTATTTTGATTCCATTAAAGAAGAGCCGAAATATTCTAAACTGGTGCGTCCTTACTATGTTCAGATGTACTACAATGACAAAGATTATGATAAAGCGATTTCCGAAGGAACTGCTTTACTGAATGAAGATATTTCGGAATCTTACAAAGCAGAAGTTCACAAGATCATCGGTGAAAGTTATTTCATGAAAGATGATTACACTTCTGCATACCCACATTTGAAAGATTATCTGAGCGTTCAGCAAAATCCATCTGAAAATGATCTTTATGAGATGGGATTTGTAGCGGCTCAGCTTAAAAAATATGACGAAGCAGTTTCTTATTACAATCAATTACTGAACAGCAATTCTGCATTGGCTCAGAATGCTTATTATCAGCTTGGAAATGCTTATCTGGCGGTTGGTAAAAAACAGGAAGCACTTTCGGCTTTCCGTTCTGCGTATCAGATGAATTATGATAAGAATGTGAAAAAGCTTGCGCATGAACAGTACGCCAAATTAAGCTATGACATCGGAAATCCGTTTGAAAGTGCTTCAACGGTAATTCAGAATTATATTAATGAAAACCAAAACGGCGCGAATGCTTCGGAAATGAGATCGCTTTTGGTGAAATCCTATTTATATTCCGGAAATTATAAGGAAACGCTGAACGCGATTGACCGTTTACAGAGCTCAACGCCGGAAATCAATAAAATCGATCAGGAAGTTTCTTATCTTTTGGGAACGGAAGAATTCAACAAAGGAAATTATGATGAAGCGGAAAATTATTTCTTAAGAAGTTTAGGATTCAACATCAATAAAGAATTCAACAACAGAGCTTTATATTGGTTAGGACAGGTGTATTATCAGAAAGGAAATTATCCTTCCGCAATCGCCCGCTATGAAAAATTACTGGGTGAAAATTTCCCTGAAAAACAACAATTACCTTATGATTTAGGCTATGCTTATTTCAAATCTAAAAAATTTGATCAGGCGGAAACGTATTTTAAGCAATATTTAGCAAATCCGAAACCTGAGTTTAAAAATGATGCAGAACTTCGTTTGGCAGATATTAATTACGCAAACAATAACCTGAACGAAGCGATTGCCATTTATGATAAAAATGAAGACGCAACAGATTATACACTGTATCAGAAAGCAATGGCTTTAGGATTTAAAGGTGATACTCAGGCGAAAATTACCAACCTGAAAAACCTTTTATCCAAATATCCGGATTCTGATTATTATGACGATGCGCAGTACGAAATCGGGACAGCTTACGCAGCACAGGACGATTTCACTAACTCGAATGATTACTTTAATAAAGTGATTAAAACTTCATCTGATAAAGATTTGGTTGCCAATGCATCGATTTACAGAGCACAAAACTACATTGACCAGAACCAGAGTGATAAGGCTTTATCTGAACTGAGATCGCTTGGCGAACAGTACAAAAATACAGCCTATGCTGAAAAAATCGTTCAGGCTGCAAAACCGATCTTTACAAAGAACGGAGATGTTTCCGGTTACGAAACTTTCGCAAGAAATTTAGGAGTTAATATTGATGCTTCAGAAATTGATGAAATTAATTTATCGACTGCAAAACAGTATTTCACGAAAAAAGATTACAAAAACGCGATTTCTTACTACGAAAAATATTTAACGCAGAATCCTACCGGAGAAGGGCTTTATCAGGCAAAATATGAGCTTGGTGAAAGTTATTATCAGACCAAAGATACTACAAAAGCATTGTTGGTTTTACAGGAAGTTGCCAATGTTCAGAACGATTATCAGGATGATGCACAAACCCGTTTAGCACAAATCTTTGTCAATCAAGGGAATACGGCTGAAGCTAAAAAATATCTTGAAAATATTAAAAACTCATCAGACGTCAACATTAAAAATTACGCCAATGTTGAACTGATGAAAGTTTATGCCGATGAAAAAAACTTCTCTCAGGCTGAAAAATTAGCCGATGCGGTGATTGCAAACAATAAAAACTCCGCGGCGGTTATTGAGACGGCAAAAGTAATTAAGGCAAGAAGTCTGATGAATTCAGGAAAAGACAAAGACGCACAGTCGGCTTACGCTTCTCTTGAAAAATCATCAAACACCTCGGTTGCCGCAGAATCTCTGTACGCGAAAGCTTATTATCAAAACAAAGGAAAAGCGTTTAAATCCTCTAATGAAACGATCTTTAAATTAGCCAATAATTATGCTTCCGAAGAATATTGGGGAGCAAAAGCGCTTGTTCTGATGGCGAAAAACTACGTTGGTCTGAAAGACAATTATCAGGCAAGTTATACCTGTGATCAGATCATTGAGAACTACAAGGATTTCCCTGAGATTGTTGCAGAAGCGAAGGAAGTTAAAAAGCAGATTAAAAAGTAAAAATATATTTAATGTATCAATTTATCAATGTAACAGTTTACCAATCAAACTATACATTGCCAGATTGCTGCATTGATAAATTGGTACATTATTAATACAAAAAGTAATGAATAAAAGAATTCAATTATTATCCATCATATTTTTAGGGGTTTCGTCGGTAGCGTTTTCCCAGATCAAAGAAGAAAAACTGATTCTCAATAAAAAAAGGGAACCGGAAGTAAAGAAGATCGAAAAAAAGAAAACTTCGGTAGAAACCATTAAAAATTATCCGCCGGAAGAAAAATCTCAGAATCCAGTACAATACAATATTACGGATGTTCCTGCGGTTTCGGATTTTAAAACGTCAACCATTCAGGGAGCAGATGTGACCCCGAAATTCGAAGGTTCGGCGCAAAACAACTACATCCAGTTCGGAATGGGAAATTTCGGTAAAATTCTGGGCGATGCAAATATTTCGAAAACGCTGGAAAATAAAATTGAGGTTGGAGTGGATGCTCATTTTCTCTCAACACAGGGTTTAAAAAAGGAATACGACTGGGATTCTAAGCAAAGTTCAACCACTTTAGGAGCTTTTCTGAATTCTTACGGAGATAAAGGAAAATTCAATCTGAATGCGGAATATGGTTTGAACAGCTATAATTATTACGGAATTTATGCGCTGACTCCGAGCAATGATGTTGATCTGGATCAAAGAGTCAATCTGTTTAAAGTAAACGGTTATTATGATTTTTATTCGAACGAAATTCTGAATGATGTAAGGGTAAAATCTTCATTCTTAAAAGATCATTTTGATGCTCAGGAAAATCAGGCTTCCGTTTTGGCGAATTTCTCGAAACATGGGGTTGAAATCGGCAAATCAGGTATCAGCTTAAATGCTGATTTAGGCGTCGGTCTGGAAACGGTAAAAACTGAATTTTCAATCAGAGATAAAAATTCGTCCAACTTTTTCAATACAAGTCTGAGCCCGAAAGTTACTTTCAGAAAAGGGGATTCTTACCTGAAATTAGGATCTCAGTTCGCGTTTCTGAATGGTAAAAACCAAAATGATCTGATGGCTGAGCAAATGAAAAACAATAAAACCTATTGGTTTCCGGAAGCGGAATTTCAGGTTGCTGCCGCGCAGGAATTTAAATTTTACGGAGGAGTTGACGGAGGTTTAAAGCTGAATACGTATTCGGATTTACTGCAGCAGAATCCTTTCATCGTTTCTGACCAGTATTTAAGACCAACTGAAACAAAATATCATTTTTATGTAGGTTTAAGAGGAGATATTGATGAAACTTTTAAGTATGATGTTTCCGCAGGGTACGGAAAAATGAGAGACATTATGTTCTTTAAGGCGAATGATCTTTTTGACACGAATTTCACCCTGAACCGTTCTGCCTATAACTTCGCAAATACTTTTTCTGCGGTGTATGATGACGGAAATGTAGGAGACATCAAAGGTAGTTTACAGTATTTTCCTCTGGCAAATTTAGTGTTGGACGGAGAAGTGAAATTTACTAAGTTTGATCTTAAAAATTACGAAAATATCTACAATGTACCCTTAGTTACGGCAACAATCGGAGCAAAATATACGATGTTGGATCAAAAATTATTATTAGGTTTTAAAGGGATTTTTGCCAGCGACAGAACTACCAATTCATTTATGATTCAGGGAGTTGGAAGTCCCATGTTCTATCAGTCTACAGAGAACACCAACGATAAAGTGGGAGGTTATGCAGATTTAAATTTATCGGCAGAGTATAAAATTCACAAAAATTTCAGTATTTTCGCGCTTGGAAATAATCTTCTGAGCTCAAAATATCAAACTTACAAAGGCTATAAAGTTCTGGGTGCACAGATTTTGGGAGGCGTGAAGATTACTTTCTAGAGTCTTAGGGTGGGAGATTTTTTGTGTTTGAGTGTTTATTTATTCAGATTTAAAACTCTCTTAGTCTCAAACTTTTCGACTCAATACGGCTGCATAGTTTAATGGATAGAACTTCGGATTTCGGCTCCGACAGTGAGGGTTCGAATCCTTCTGCGGTCACTTTTAAGGACAGACATTTGATGTTTGTCCTTTTTTATTGATTATCATTGCTAATCATTTTAGTCTCTTTGATATATATCATTAATTTTTTGTCAAATTTATTATCTGGATTTATTCTAAATTAATATATTTGCATCATGAATATGATCATTCCTTTCAAAGTAGCTCCATTGGCTCCTGCTTTTTCAATGAATACCGAAGAAATGTACTGCGGCGACAAGAAATCATGTTGCAAAAAATTTAAAAAGGGAAAAAGATGTAAAAAGTGCCCGGGAAGAAAGAAAATAGCTTAATTAAAGCTTTTTAACAGGAAATAGACCGCCAGAATTAATAAGACAATCCCGATAATAATTCTCGCGATTTTTGGCTGTCCATGAGGATTTGCAACAGTTCTTGGCTGTGACTTAAATAATTCCTCTGCCTTATCTTTAAATTTTTCCGAATTGTTTTCGAAAACTTCGGTAATCGTAATTCCCTGAACGGCTGTTTTGTGCAGTAGTGAATTCGTAGCGTGAAGCAAAATCTGGAATTTACCGTCTTTAAATTCTGTTATTTTAAAAACTCTTTCTCCATAAGGTTTTGCCAGTCCGAAAGGTAACACTTTCACCACATCGGCATTTTGAGTCTGCCAATTAATGATGATCTCCTCCCCTTTTTTCGCATGAATTTTGTTTGCCGTAAAAGTCTTGATGGATGGCGGAATATTGTACCTGAAGCTTTTCTGATGACTTTCTAAATTCTGATCGTAAGAATGTCTTCTGCTTTTGTCGCTCAATGTTTCGTAAGCTTCCTGAATTTCACGGAACCGGTCTGCAAAAAAGTCATCGTTATCATTTTTATCAGGATGATATTTTAAAGATAATTTTCTATACGCTTTTTTGATGTCTTCTTCCGAAGCATCGTGAGAAATCCCGAGAAAATAGTAGTAATCTTTCATTAAGCTATGCAAAAATAAGGATTTTATTTTCTTTTTTAAACGCAAATGGCACGAATAATTTCACAAATAGCCCGAATAATGTTGTGTTATGCTTTTAATTTTTTTCTTTTAAAACAAAAAGTCGTATAAAGTAAAATTCCTAAAAACTCTTTGGAGTTTTATCTGTGTAGAAATCATATTAAGAGGACGTTCGGCGTTCCGTAGGAACGCTATCTTTAGAACATTTATCAAAATATCTCAAGCTTGCTTGTTTAAATCTTTTTGAGGTTTCGGTTCAGGCGGCTTTGCCGCCTGAACCGAAACCTATTTCCGAGATCGTTTCTTCGTTTTGCTTATTGCAAAGAATGTAAAAAATTCCGGCTCGGGAAGCGAAGCTTCCCGAGCCGGAATTAAACAATTTCAATTGAGTTACTTTTATTATGCTTCTGCGACGTTTTCTTTTCTTTCGAAACCTCTGTGGCGGCATCTTGAAGCGAATTCTTTTTTAAACTTACCTTTCAGCTCCTGATATTGCTCGTCGTTCATTTCTCTGATTTTATCCGCCAATCCGAAAGGAGATTTTTCTTTGATTCCGTATTCCTCAAAAATACCCTTTACAAATCTTTTTCTCTGCGCTGCTTTTTTAACAACTGCTGCAACTCCTACTACGGCTAAAGCTGCCAAAGCGCCTTTTAATACTGAATTTTTCATTTTTCAAAATTTTAAATTTTACTACTTCTTGTTTTTTTATATAGACGAATAGATTTCCATTTTACTTTACTACTTCTAAAATTTTTACTATTCGTTGGTTCTGTTGTGCCTGTTGAAAAACCCTGCTGAACAACGGTCTCTCCAAACTTCTTTGAATTTTTCTCTTTCTTCGGGTGTAAGATGCATCATTTTTTCTCTCATTTTCTTTTCTTTAAAATCTCTCATCCCTTTTCCGAAATGGAAACCTCCGAAAAGAATTTTACTAAGAATAAGAATTCCCATTGCCTGCCAGAAAGTAATAGATTTTACGCCCAAAATTTCAGGGAGAAGGCAATTCCAGAGCGCCATCACGATCCATGTAACGCCTAAAAAAATCAATGGCGGACAAAGAATCAGAAAAATCCAGCCTTTTTTATGTTTATAATTCATATCTTTTTATTTACTAACTGTTTAAATCTTCGTATAATTTTTTCAATCGGTTTCTTAAATGTTTTACGGCGTAATTTTTACGGCTGATTATCGTTTTAATGTTTTCGCCATGCTCATCCGCAATTTCCTGAAGGGTTTTGTCATTGAGTTCGTTTTCCACGTAGACCAGTCTTTGCTTTTCCGGCAGTTCATCCAGAGCTTCAAAAAGTTTTTTCCAGATCTCATCCTGAAACATTTTGATTTCGGGACCTGCGCTTTCATCCATGAGCAGAATATCTTTAATGGAAAAATCGCCGTCCTCATCTTCGTACACGAAATCTTCAAGATTCTCAGTTTTCTTCTTGCGGTATTTGTCCGTGATTTTATTTGCCGTTACTCTGTACAGCCAACCGCCAACATTCACAATCTCGGAAAGATTGGTAAGACTACTGAACTGATACCACACTTCCTGCAGAATATCCTCCGCATCCTCCGTATTTTTCACTTTCGGACGAATGTACGACATCAGCTTTCCTCCGTACTTTGAAACGGTCTGTGAGATGATATTTTCCTTCTCCTTCTGTGGCATTGTTATTTTTTCGACAATCTCCATATTGCTATGACGATTGAAAATTTTGTTTTACTTTAATAAATTTAAAATAATTTTTGAGAAATTAAGATTTTGTTTTACTCATCAGTATTTTGAAACACGAATAACACAAACTTTTTTCGCTAATTACACAAATTATCCAAGATATTTTCTTTTCTGATTGTGAAATTCGTGAAGCAAAATTTGGTCATGACTAATGTTTTAAAAAAAAACGAAAAGCTAAGCCTTCCGTTTCTATTTCAAATGATATGTTTTAATTCAGATAAATTCCGAAGTACCAAGTCCAGAGAATTAAAATAATCTGCATCGGAATTCTTTCTTTATACAGATAAGTCATTCCGGGACCTGTGAAATCCGCTTTAAAAATATTGATCTTTTTTCGGGATGAATTAATATTGGCAATGAATACCAAAACGTAAAAAACTATCAATAAAATGGCAGTCAGTTCACGAATGGAAGGAATCATCAATCCGATTCCGGCTGCAACTTCAATAATTCCTGTAAAATAAACCCAAAATAGTTTTGCAGGGATAAAATCCGGAATCATCATTGCCATTCCTTTCTGGAACTTAAAATGAGAAAATCCTGTAAATATGATGAAAACAGCCATTCCCAAATTTCCTGAAAACAAAAAATTCCAGTCGCCCTGAAAAATTTTGGTTGCTACTAAAGACAAAACGAATGTTGTAAAAAGAATGGTGAGTAATTTCATAAGATGTCTTTTTGTTTTCAGTAGATAATTTACACTATGATTAATCGTAATTTTATAGCCAGTAAATATAACTTAAAATAATTAGACAATCATCGAAAATAATTATTTTTCAGCAAGTTCTTTTACAATTTGCAAACCTTTTGTAAAACCTGTATTCATATGCTCTTCCCAATCTTTTTCAGTCTGTACTTCGGCATGAAGTTTTGTTTTGCCATCAAAATCGATTAAAAAATATTTTTCAAAGCAGCCGCTCCACTGTTTCACCTCCATGCTTTCTGTATCTTCGTTACCTGCTTCATCTCGCATTCCCAAATGTTTAAAAACAATCTGATCCGGCTTTTCCAGACTGTCTATTGTAGAAACCGTTCCTGCTCCTTCTGCATTTGTAAAATAGGTTTTCCCGTTTACTTTCCAGTCAGATTTCATGAAAGAAGCAGAGTTCGGATTAAAAAATTTTGTCCACTCACTGTATGTATTTTCATTCCACAAAACGTCCCAGACTTTTTCTTTGGAAGCGTTGATGATGATTTCATATGATAAAGTTTCCATAATATTTTTTTAAAGTTTAAAGCTGATTTTCAGACAAATGCTTTACATTAGATAAGGCATCAGGAAATTTTTCTTCAAAAAAGCTTTTAAACTCTTCTGAAGTCTGGATTTCGACCTGAAGATGGGTTGTATTTTCATCTTCAGTCAAAATGTATTTTTCCGTGGCTTCACCCCAGTTCTGCGGTGCTTCTACTCCATTGTAAATCTCACCGAGATGGAGAAATTTAATTTCCTGATTGGGAATTAATGCAACAATTTTACTGAACATCCCGTTGTTTTGGGGATCCAGAAATTTAATGATCTCATTTTCTTTTAAGTTTCCCTGATAAAAAGAGCCTTCCGTAAATGCTGAAGTCCACTGTCTGAAAGAAAAATCATCCCAGAGCACACTCCACACTTTTTCCGGTTCAGCATTGATCTGAATATCAAAATGTAATTTTTCCATAAAAAATATATAAACTAGCTGTTATTTTAAATACTACGTTACCCGCCTACAAAATCTCCTCCGTTAATATGAATAATTTCTCCCGTAATAAAACTTGAATCTTCCGAAGCCAGAAAAACATAAGCGGGAGCAACTTCCGATGGCTGTCCTGCTCTTTTTAACGGATTGTCCTTTCCAAAAGTTGACAGATCGTCGAAAGTTTCCTTCACAAGAGGAGTCCAGATTGGACCCGGAGCAACGCCGTTGACCAAAATTCCATTTTCAGCAATATTTACCGCCAGAGAACGGATGAAAGTGGCAATCGCACCTTTCGTAGCTGAATAATCAATTAAATGATCGCTTCCGCGGTATGCTGTTACGGATGTGGTACAGATAATTCTCCCCCCTTTTTTCATTAATGATAAAAAATCTCTGGTGAAAGCAATCATAGAAACAATATTGGTATCAAAGGTTTTCCGGATCTGATCGTCTGAAATCTTTTCAATATCATTTTTAGGAAACTGAATTCCCGCATTGTTTACAAGAATATCCACTGTTTTCCAGTCTTTTCTGATCTTCTCCAGACATTCTGTTCTGAAAGTTTTTTTTGAAACATCCCCTTTCAGCAAAATACATTTTCGACCTTCTTTTTCTACGAGTTTTTGTGTTTCTTTCGCATCCTTGTCACTTTCTTTATAAATAACTGCAACATCGGCTCCTTCTCTCGCAAAATGAACCGCAACTGCCTGTCCTATTCCACTGTCTCCTCCGGAAATTACCGCTTTTTTATTTTGAAGTTTTTTACTTCCCAAATAGCTTTTCCGTATAATTTCGGGATAAAGTCCGTCTTTAGGAACTTTAGATTTTGAGTCTGACTTGTTCTGTGTCTTCATAAGCAAATCTTTTATGAATACCCATCAAACAGCAAGCCGAAAAGGAAAATTAAGAATTTGAAGAAGATAAGCAGAAAGTTTTTAAACGGTTAAAAAGCTTCAAACCTTCTGCTTTCTTATTTTATTTGAATACTAAGAATTATAAGCGTCTTCCAGATCCTGAATAACAATTTTCTGCATTCCCATCATCGCCTGAAATACTTTTTGCCCTTTTACCGGATCTGATCCGTTCATCAATTCAAGCAGTCTTTTGGGAACAATCTGCCAACTGAAGCCAAATTTATCTTTCAGCCAGCCACACATACTTTCCCTTCCTCCGTCAATCGTTAAGGCATTCCAGTAATGATCGGTTTGTTCCTGATCATCAGTCATTACAACCATTGAAATTCCTTCATTGAAATCGAACTGATGATCGTAAGAATTGTCCATGCAGAAGAAACTATAGCCATCAATTTCAAAATGAGCATGCTGAATATTTTCAGCAGGTTCGGGAGCAGGATGACCTTCGCTTCCATCACCGTATCTTAAAATATTTCCGATTTTAGAATTCGGGAAAACTTTAGTGTACAATTCCATCGCTTCTATTGCTTTACCATTATTTTCATGGATAAACATCAAAGTAGGAATAATCTTTTGGTCGCTTTGCTTTTCGCCTAAAAATATTTGCCAGGTTACGTCATATTTATCTTTCAGCCAGCCATATTTTTTGCTCCAGGAATAAGAATCCAAAGGCATTAAAGCCGTTCCGCCTTCCAATAACTGATCCCAGTATCGTCGTACCTCATCTTCCGTTTCGCAAATGACCATAAAAGAAACCGAAGCATTTTTTTTGAAATGAGGACCGCCATTCAGGAGCATCATTTTCTGCCCAAAAAGTTCGATGTTCATCACCATCGGAGTATCTGTGGTAATTTTTCCGTCAAATATTTTGCAGTAAAAGTCTGCAGATTCTTTCGCGTCTCCGTCGTACCAAAGACACGGGAAAATATTTTTGTTCATAATTTTAAATTTATTTTTTTGTCTTAAACACGAGTAGCTGCAAATATTTTTCACGAATAATCATCAATAGTTCAACAGAATCTGTACTATCGATGAAGCATTTAATCAAAATTTAGAGTGAAAATTTTGTAGATCCCGGTATAATTTCTATTCAGTATCAATTTTAAAAGAAACGTGGTTTTCTTTCATATAAGCTTTCAGTTTCTGCATTGCATTTTTTCCAAAACCGTGAAGCTGCATGATTTCCTTTTCAGAATACTCTGAAAGTTTTTCAAGAGAATCAATCTTTTCTTTTGCCAATGCTCTTTGCGCAGGAGCGGCCAGAATTCCCTGTAAAAAAGTTCCGTTAACTACATGACTCACCGCGCAAATGGAACTTAAACATTTTGCCATTATCACTAAATTGATCATGATTCTGAAAATTAAAATCGTTCTTAATTGTTTTCTACATACTTATGAAAATTGTTCAGAATTGCATACCATCCTTCTCGTTGCATTTCGACAGGATTCTGTGTTTCCGGATCGAAAATAATCTGTACGCTGGTTGTATTTTCGTCCATTTTATCAAAAGTTACTTCTGCATTTCTTCCGTCTTCCATATGATACCTGATCTTCTCATACGGAATCACTTCATCATAAGTTCCCACAAAATCGAATCCGAAGCTTTTATCTTTGGCCTCCATCCTGTTTTTGAACTGTCCTCCGACTCTGAGATTGTTTTCTGAACTCGGGCATTCCCAGGATTCGTGGGCAAAATTCCATTTTGTAATATGTTCAGGTTCGTTGTAATAGTCCCAAACTTTCTGAACAGGCGCCAGAATTGTAATATCGATGTGAATTGGTTCCATATTATTATTTTTAAAGGTGTAAAAGGCAACCAAAGTTCAGTTGCCCTTTCAATATAATTCAGTTTAAAGATAAGTCTATTTTACGTATTCTTCATTATAATTGATCATCCAGTGTACACCATATTTGTCCTGAAAGCTTCCGAAATAATCTCCCCAGAACTGGTCTTCGATTGGCATTTCTACATTTCCGTCCTCAGAAAGCCCTTTAAAAAGTCGGTCGGCCTCATCTCTGGAATCCGGAAAAACAGAAACATAATTGTTATTTCCCACATTCAGTTGTTGTCCGAAACTTGGAACGATGTCTGAAGCCATCAGTAAATCTCCGCCTATCGAAAGTGCAATATGCATTACCCTGTTTTTCTCTTCTTCCGATAAATGTTCAGTTCCGGGAGCATTGCCCATTCTGTAAATTTCACCCACGAATTCTCCGCCGAAAACGGATTTGTAAAAATTGAAAGCTTCTTCCGCTTTCCCGTCAAAATTTAAGTAAGGATTTAATTTAGCCATGATTTTTTTTATTTTTTTTAGTTAAACACTGATAGCACTAATTTTTTCACTAATACCACGGATAATATTTGTGGAATTTGTGTATTAATATTTTAAACACAAATAGCTCTAATATTTTTCACAAATAACACGAATGTTATTTGTAGAGCTTGTGGATATATTTGTTTAATGATGTTTTTAAACACAAATTGCTCTAATATTTTTCACGAATAACACGAATACTATTTGTGGAATTTGTGTAGAGCGTTTGTGTGATTAGTATTTTTATCAAACGTATAATTGTCATTCTGACGAAGGAAGAATCTATTTTATCATTTTTTTAATATCAGATCATTCAAGAGAATTTCTGTTAAAAATGACAAAGAAATATCCCCACAAATTTTATTTTACCAAAATTTATGTAAGAATTAATTGTATTGATTTAAATTTTACTCTTTAGGCATTTGGGAAGGATCTGCAAACATTACATTCCAGCCATGTCCGTTGATATCCCAAAAAGAATTATGATACATCCATCCGTAATCCTGCGGTTCTTCATGCTGTGTTGCACCATTCGCCACAGCGGTATTTACCATCTGATCTACCTGTTCACGGGTATCTAAACTGATGGCGACCAAAACCTGCGTTGTATCTCCTTTCGGAACCGGTCTTTCTAAAAAAGTCTGGAAAAATTCTTCCGTTAAAAACATAACGTAAGTATTATCGTTCATAACAACACAAACGGATTGGTCATTTGACATTTCATCATTAGTTGGGAAGCCTAATTTTGTCCAAAATTCTTTGGTTTTCTGTACATCTTTCACCGGAAGATTCACATAAATCTGATTGATTTTCATTTTGTTGTTTTTTTCTGTTAAAATTATACTCAAAGTTATCAAGTTAAAATAAAAATCAACTTGCCATAAGACAAGATTTAAATTTTCTTCGGATGGGAAACCAGTTCTTTACGAATTCTGCTTAAGGAAGTATCTGTAATTCCCAGAAATGAGGCAATCTGCTTTAAGGGAGCAAACTGTACTACATGCGGCTTCTGTTCTAAAAGATTGAGATAACGTTTGGTTGCGGAAAGAGTAAACATCTCTACGGAACGCTGTTTCCCTATGAAAAGCTGCTGCGACATCCAGGCTCTTCCCCATTCTCTGAGGTTCGGAATTTTATGAAACAATTCCTGAAAAGTCTCAAAATCAAATTTCCAGCATTCGCAGTCTGTAATGCAGACAATATTTTCCTGAGTGGGAATTCTCTGAAACAGTGAAGAAACTTCGATGATGATTTCATTTTCAACAAAAAAGTTGATCGTTACTTCATTTCCGTTAAAATCGTTGACAAATGAGCGAGCCAGACCTTTCTCCAGAATATAATATTCGTTGGCGGTTTTTCCTTCTTTCAGTATAAAATCTCCTTTATGAAAAGAAACTTTTTCATGTGCCTGAAATATTTCCTCAAGCTCATCATCCAGAAAAAAAGGAAAATCGTAGCAGATTTCTAAGGCTTTATTGCTCATCAAGTGAATGTTTTTCAAAGCTTTAAAAATAAAATTTTTATTGGAAATGATGAAGTAAATCTCTAAGAAAATAACATTTTGTGGGATGATCTACTAAATTAAACGTTGAATTTCATTGTTTCCATTTAACCCCAAATAAAAACGTAAAGATTACTAAAAGATTTTAAAACAACGAAAGCTGGATCGGTTTTGGATTTGTCGGTTTCTTAGCATCACCGAAAACAGTTTTCCCTCCAAAACGCCAGGAATTCTGTCTTTCTTCTTCAATTACTTCCTGAATATCAAAATCGGGAGTAAAATCTTTCTCAGTCGATTCGATAATCTGATGTAACTTGTTTAAGGTTTTTAACTTGTCTGAATTGCCAAGTTTAGATTTTTCAATTCCTGATTTTAAAATCTGTAAGCTTTCATCATAGACTTTGGTAGGAACAGGAAACGGATGACCGTCTTTTCCGCCATGAGCAAACGAAAATCTCGCAGGATCTTTAAATCTTGACGGCGCACCATGAATGACTTCACTTACCAAAGCCAAAGACTGCATGGTTCGCGGACCAACGCCTTCCAGCATTAGCAAATCTTCGAAATTTTGTGGCTGCTGTTCTCTGGTTACATATAAAAGAGCACCAAGTCTTTTCAGATCAACATCCGAAGCCTGAACATCGTGATGATTGGGAAGAATTAATCTTGAAAAATCGCTCATGATTTCCGCGGAATCGGTGTGGGAAATTTCCAGAATTCCTTTTCTGTTTCCGGAAGCTTCTGCATCTGTAAGGTTTAAAATGGTTCCTCTTGAAATTCCGTTGATTCCGGTGTGAGGCTCTTCTACAAAGGATTTTATATTTTCCGAATGCCAATGATAGCGTCTTGCCGTTCCGTCCGATTCGTGCATTCCCTGCTGAACAACACTCCAGTTTCCGTTATCCGACAGAATAAAATTATGCAGATAGAGTTGATATCCATCCTGAATTGCGGTGTTATCTACTTTCGCCGAAAGTTTGCTGGCTTTTACAAGATCATTTCCGTTTAAACCCGTTTTATCGGCAATCTGAAGGAGTTCTGAAGGTGTTTCGCGGGAAAATTTTCCTTTTCCGCCACAAATATACAATCCTAACGACTGGGAATTCGGATTGATGGAACGCTTCAAAGCACCCATTACGGAGGTTGTAATTCCTGAAGAATGCCAATCCATTCCCATCACCGCGCCAAAACTCTGAAACCAGAAAGGATCTGCCAGTCGGCGGATAACTTCGTCTTTTCCATACTCCATGAGAATAACCTCAACGATAGAAAGACCGAGGATCGACATCCGTTCGTAAAGCCAGGGCGGCACTTTGCCATAGTGAAGGGGTAAATCTGCGGTTCCGGAACGTTTCATGATGTAAAGGTAAGCGGAAAGTTTTTAATTTTTAATGATTGTGATCAGGAATTTTATGGAAAATAGGAAAGAAAAAAGTCCTGCAGACTGTGCAGGACTCCGATTTTTTATGGATCGGTTTTTACTTCAACGCAGCTAATGCAGCCTCATAATCCGGTTCATCTGCAATTTCTGAAACCTGCTCTGTATAAACCACTTTATTGTTTTCATCTGCTACAATAACCGCACGGCTTAAAAGACCTTTCATCGGAGAGTCTGTAATCGTTACTTCGTAATCGTCTCCAAAACTGCTTCTGAAATCGGAAAGGGTTTCTACATTGTTCAGACCTTCCGCAGCACAGAATCTTCCCAAAGCAAAAGGTAAATCTTTAGATACATTAATAACGACTGTATTTTCTAAAGCTGAAGCTTCTTCATTGAATTTTCTTGCAGATGATGCGCAAGTCGGGGTATCGATACTCGGGAAAATGTTGAACACTTTTTTCTTTCCTTCAAAAGTTTCCAGAGTTTTCACATTCAGTCCTGCATCTAAAAGAGCAAAATCTTTGATTGTACTTCCTACTGACGGAAGGTTTCCTATTGTGTTTACCGGGTTTCCTTTTAATGTAATACTTGACATAATTTATTTTTTTGTTTTTCAAATTTAGCTAAAAAAGAAAACTTTTCCCATCAAATAATGGTTAAAAAATAATTAAACCGGAAATAAAATAACATAAGTCTGAAAAACCTTTTTGTAATGGAAAATTTATTTATATTCGCAGTCCTTAAAAATGATTAACCATGAGAAAAAAAATTACTCTACTTTTATTCGGAGTGCCTTTTTTTGGTTTTGCCCAGTCTGTGGTAGGAAATATCAATTCAGGAGCGGTTTCTGCTGATAACTTCACGCATTCAGTGGGAGAAATTTATGTGATTCCTACAGATCCGGACAAAGCCAATTCCGGAACAATGGGAATGTTTTACCAGTCTGTTTTACAGGTTTTGGGTGTTTCAGAACTTGAAAAAGACGATGTGAAAATTTATCCGAATCCTACTGCTGATTTCATTTACGTTAAACTGAATTCAAAATCGAAAATCGAAGGTGCAGAAATTTATGATCTTTCCGGAAAACTTGTTTTTAAAACCAAGTTAGATGCTGAACAACTGGATCTCAGATCGCTTCAACAGGGAGTTTATATGATCGTTTTCAAAAACTCCGACATCAAACCTATTAAAATTATCAAAAAATCTTAAAAAAACTATTTGAACATGAAAAAGCTTTACGCAACTATAGGATTATTTTTAGCAAGTTTAGCAAGTTTAGTAAGTGCGCAGGTTCCGCAGGCTTTCAGCTATCAGACGATTGCTTTCAATGCAGCAGGAGCTCCGATTGCTAACGGAAACGTTTCTTTGAGAATCAGCATCCTGGATAATGCAGCCAACGGAACGGTTTTATATACAGAAACTCAAAACAAAACTACCAACGCCAAAGGTCTGGTAAACCTGAACATCGGACAGGGAACAGCTACGACAGGAAATTTCGGGGCGATCAACTGGGGAACCAACGCCAAATTTGTTAAGGTGGAAATGGATCCTGCAGGAGGTTCTAATTATACGAATGTTGGGGTAAATCAGCTAATGAGCGTTCCTTATGCACAAGTGAGCAAGACAGTTGTAACGGGTGCAGGACAGGGAATTACGCTAACTTCTCCTAATGGAACAAGTTATATTTTGGGAGTTGATAATTCGGGTAATTTAAATTTGCCTGTTGCGTCTGGATCATCAAATACTACATTTCCTGCAAATCTATATATGTTCGGAACTTATAATAATTTTAACGCCTCTTCTGCTGAATTACTTAGAAATAGTTCTTCTAATCAGAAAACAGGATACAAATATTTTCCAGCAAATACACAAATTAAATTCATAGCTGGACAAAATTCTTCTGCGCAGGTTTATGGATCAGATAATCAAAATAATTTAATAGCGAATGGAAGCAGTTTTAATATCACCTCTAATGGATTTTATAGAATAGGCCTTTCTAATTATGGAATGTATTCTATCGTTTCAACAGAGAATATAAATCCTTCAACGAGTAATCTCAGTTCGTCCATTATTGTATCTAACACTACTTACAATACAGCAACAAATAAATTTACCATAACATTTTCCGGAGTTACTTCATCAAATTTCTCAGGATTTGTAATTACTTTAAATAATGGTGAACAATTAGGCGATAATCTTAGTGATGGAAGTTTTGATGTAAATGGAAGCAGTATAACAATTCCAAATTTAACGTTAACACCTAAAAATTTCAAAATGGAATTCAGTATCAATTTCGATGCAACAGGAACATACACAATCACACAAATATAAGCAAGAAATTATCTATTCATAATTTAACAGAAGCTCCTTTCATAAAGGGGCTTTTTCTATTTAAAAATTACTTTAAAATATGAAAGGTAAAAACAAATCCTCCCGAAAATGAGAGGATTTATTATGAAAACTATGTCGTAGAAAATTTAAATAAAAAGTCTGTTTAAACTTTTATTTAACCGCAAAAGTCACAAAAGATCTACTATTTTTTTATTTAAAGCTGATCATTATAAATGAAAAAGCTCACAATAGTTTTTAAAAATCTTTGATTTTTATTCTTTTGAGCGCTTTGATTACTCTGGAAATTCGTTTTAAATTATCTTTTGTCCCTTTTGCGGTTAATTCTGAAATTAGTTTAAACAAGTTTAAATATAAACTTTTAAGCATGAGCTTTTCTAAATTTAATCATGCTTAAAATAAACAGTCCTAAAAGTCCCAGAATAAAATAGCCTTCCGCAACCTGAAGCTGAATCTGAGGTTTTATGAATGCGGCAATTCCATAGCTTAATGCTGAAGTAATAATGAAGGCTACTCCACCCGTTAAACCCCCTGCAATTCCGGCAGAATTGGGAAATCTTCCGATACAGTAGGAAAAATAATTGTTGAAAATAAATCCTGCTGTTACGTGAATTAAAAAAGCAAACGCAACCAGACTGTAAATATTATTGGAGAAATACGAAGCGGCAAACATAACAGCAATCAGAAGCAGTTGAATAAAGTTAGCGTTTCTTATTTTCGGTAAAAAAGCTTTGTTAATTAATGCTTTTCCTAAAAATCCGCCCGTCATCCATGCAAAACCGAGAATGAGAGAAACATATCCTGCCACAACTTCGGAATAGCCCATTTTATGCTCAATAATAAAGGAACCACAAAGATTAAAAAACATAATCATTGAGTAGCTCAAACCGCACATAATCATTCCGTAGAAAAAATCTTTAGCTTTGAACATGGAATTGTATTCTTTAATCAGGAATTCCACATGAAAAGGATTTCTCTTTTTTAATGTTTCACCGGAGAATATAAATTCAAGAATCAGCAATAACAAACTGTACCCTGCCAAAACGTAGAAATTTGACTGCCATCCAAAGTTTTTCTGCAGATATCCTCCGATAAACGGTGCAACAATAGGTCCTACCGACCAGACAATCGTCATGATGCTGAGATAATGTTTCCGCTCTTCTCCTTCATAAACATCCACAAAAAAAGCTCTCTTGGCAACGACAGCAAAGCCCGATAAAACTCCCTGCAAAACACGCATTGCATAGATCACAAAAATGTTCTGCGTTGTAGCGGTAATTAAAAAAGAGGCGACAAAAAGTGCCAGAGAAATCATGGAAACTTTATATCTTCCGAAAGAATCTACAATACTTCCGGCAAAAAACTGGGTAAGGCCGTAACTGATTAAAAATATGGATAAAGTAAGCTGGATATTACTTTCCGTCTGGTGCAGTTCCGTTGCCATACTCGGCATAGAAGGCAGATAAATATCCGTTGCCAGTCCGGACATCGGAATAACCGCAAATGCCAAAACTGTAGCAATAAATTTGTTTTTTTCTTTAAGGATAACCATTGCTGATGTTAAAAATTATCAATTGAAAATCCAGATTTCCGGAAAAATATGAAAAACTGGATTGATGCAATTTTAATTATTGACTAATTTCATTGATCCTTCGCTGTATCTTTCACCAACGTCGGGATATTTTTTTAAGATAGAATCTATTGTTTTTAGATCAGATTCTGAAAGCTCAATTTTGGCTGCTCCAATATTTTCTTCGAGATATTGGATGCGTTTTGTTCCCGGAATCGGAATGATATCCTCACCCTGATTCAAAATCCACGCTAAAGCAAGCTGAGTTCCTTTTACGCCTTTTGAAGCCGCAAAATCATTGATTTCCTGTGCTAAATTTCTGTTATTTTCAAGATATTTTTCCTGATAGCGAGGTAAAGATTTTCTGAAATCTCCATCCGTAAAGTTCTGAGCTTCATTAATATTTGAAAAAAGTCCCCGTGCTAAAGGTGAATAAGGAATTAAAGTGATTCCCAGTTCACGGATTACAGGCAGAACTTCACGCTCCACATCTTTCGTAAGCAGGGAATATTCTGACTGCAGCGCGGTAATCGGATGAATTTTATGTGCTTTTCTGATCGATTCCGCAGAAGCTTCGGATAAACCTAAATACTTTACTTTTCCAGCCTTTACCAAATCCGCCATTGCTCCTACCGTTTCTTCCACAGGAATATTCGGATCTACTCTGTGCGCATAATACAAATCGATTTCATCAATTTTGAGGCGCTGAAGGCTTAAATCCACTGCCTTTTTAATCCATTCCGGTGAACCGTCGAAATACGTTCCCGGAGCGCCGCTGTGACCGGCTTGTCCGTCTTTAAAACGGAATCCGAATTTGGTTGCGATAAAAATTTTGTCACGGTTCGGAACCAAAACTTTTGAAATCAGTTTTTCATTTTCTCCGTTGGCATACATATCGGCTGTATCCCAAAAGTTGATCCCAAGATCCAACGATTTATGGAGGGTTTTGATGCTTTCCTGTTCATCTGTGGGTCCGTAAGCAAAGCTCATTCCCATACATCCTAAACCGATAGCCGATAATTCTACACCTGTGTTTCCTAATTTTCTAAATTTCATGATAGCTTGTGATTTAAAAGTTGCAGTACAAAATTATAACAGCCGCTGAATGATTTCAATATAGAATTCAAACGAAGAATTATAAAATTCAAACAAGCGCAGTTCTTACCGCATTGGGTGTCATTCCGGTTTGTTTCTTGAAGTAATTGGTAAAATAGGCAGGTTCTTCAAAGCCTAATCCGTAGGCAATTTCAGAGACATTCCAGTCGGTATGCTTTAATAAGGCATGAGCTTCCTGAATAATTCTTGCCGCAATCTGCTGACTTGTCGTTTTTCCCGTAATTTCCTTTACGGAGCGGTTTAAAGAATTGACGTGAATGGAAAGGCTTTCGGCATAATCTACCGGACTTTTCAGTTTTAAAAATCTTTCGGGACTGTCAATGGGAAATTGTCTTTCTAGCAATTCCATGAATAAGGAAGCGACTCTCTGCGAAGCATTCTGATAGGGTTCAAAATTTTCCGCAGGATGCATTTTCATCGTTTCATGAATCAGAAGATGAAGGTAAGCGCGCAGCATATCATATTTATGAAGATAATCGGACTGTATTTCGTTCATCATTTTAATAAAGATATCGGCAACGGTTTTCTGCTGTTCTTCATTGATAAAGAAGACAGGAGTTCCGCCAATTTTGAAGAGCTGGGAATCCTGAAGATTTCCCAGACGGTTTCCGTCATGCACAAAATGATCTGTAAAAAGGCAGAAAAAACCTTTCTGATCATTATCTTCTGCTTCCCATGAGTAAGGAATCACCGGATTTGAAAAGAGCAAAGCCGGCTCATCCACATAGATCCATTTATCGGCATAATGCAGTTTTCCTTTCCCGATAATCAGAGAAATTTTATAATAATCTCTTCTGCTGTACGGTGTAATGAGTGAGCAGTTTTCGCGTGAAAAGACATTAAAATGTCCTACTCCGAGAGTTTTGATACATTCCAGACCGACGCGCTGGTAAAATCCTTTTACGGTTTCATTAGATTCCATTTTTCAAAATTATAAAATTCAAACAGAATTTCAGTAATGAAATAACAGCGATAGATAAAATAAAAACGACTGATCTTCCGACCAGCCGTTTAAGATTGAATATAATTGATTAATTGGTTTTAATGATGTCCTCTTCCGTTGCCATGATTCTGTTTGTAACCTTTGGCTTTTTTATCCATGGGCTTGTAGCGCTTATCATTGTTTTTATTTCTGTTGTAAACTGCTACCGGATTCTGCCCTTTGTAATATCTGTTTTTAAACTTAACATATTTATCCCTTCCTAAAATTCTTTCCAACTCTACATAACGGTCATTTCTCCATCGATCAGGATTATTATCATATACTCTGTTCCAGGAATCGTAATCTCTGTAACGGTCATTCAGCGCATAAATCTGGTTTGCCTGTGTTGTTGAAAGCACCAGATCTGAAATTACACTCTGCCAATTGACATCGGTAATACTTCTTCTGTAGTCGTTATAATAGTCTGTCTGTGCGTAGGATAAACCAAAAGTTCCTACCAGCATCATTGTTATGATTAACTTTTTCATCTTTCATTCAATTTAAATTTTACTGTACAGAAATTTTCAATTTGAATGCCAAAATATTTTTATCATTTTTAAAGATCATCAAACCATATATAAATCATTGATTTCCTTACATTTATAATCTATTCATAAATTTTTCTTAACGGTTTTAAAAATCCTTAAAACTTTCGCAGATTTCAGTTTTAATTTGTAATTTTAAAAGAAGAAAGTTTTCAATACTTCTTACTCACCAAAAATCTCAATCGTATGGAAAATATAAAATTTGAAGTATCTCCTTATCAGGATGAATTGCAGATACTTATTGACGGAAAAAAGTCGGGCTATATGTCCATTGAGATCGATGGCAGACTTTTAATTGTCTACTACACCAAACTTGAAGAGGAGCACGAGGGAAAAGGCTACGCCAAAATGCTTCTGGATGAACTTGTTCGCTATGCCGAAGAAAAAGATCTTCTGGTAGATCCAGAATGTGATTTTGTAAGACAGCAGTTTGAAAATCATCCAGCCCGTTACAAAGACATTTGGCACGCGTAAATTAATCTTTCCACCAGACTCTGAACTTATTATCTGAAGCATTTAGATCAACAGGTTCGCCGATCATGGGTGTTAAAATATTAAGATTTTTATCTTTTCCGAATTTTGTTACTTTTTCCAGCGGTTCGTTCCATGCGTGGAGCGCCAATGCAAATTTAGACGAATGTACCGGAATGATATTTTTCGCCTTTACATCAATACTTGCGTGAATAACATCTTCCGGCAATGCATGAATGTATTTCCACGCTTCATTATACTGTCCGTTCTCCATAAACGCATAATCGAAAGGTCCGTATTTCTCACCGATCATTTTGAAGTGGCTATCGTAGCCGCTGTCACCGCCTAAAAACAGTTTTTTTGTAGGAGTTTCCAAAACATAGGAAGTCCAGAGTGTAACATTTCTTTTGACTTTTCTTCCTGAAAAATGTCTTGCAGGAGTATAAATTATTTTAAGACCATTCTTCAAAACAACTTCACTTCCCCACTCTTCTTCGACAAGCTGTTCCGGTTCATAACCCCATCTTTCCAGGTGTGAACCGACTCCCAATGGCAAAATGACCTTTTTTACTTTATTTTTAATGGTTTTTACCGTAGGATAATCCAGATGGTCGTAATGATCGTGGGTAATCACTAGATAATCAAGCTCCGGAACATCTTCGGGCTTAAAAATATCGGCTCCGGAAAAGGCTTTATTGAAAAACTTAAACGGCGAACCGTAAGAACTTAGCACCGGATCTATAAGAAATGAAACGCCATCAGTCTGAATGTAATACGAAGAATGTCCCAACCATACAAAAATATCTTCCTTTTTAGGAAGATTTTTTAAATCTGTATGAATGGATAGAATATTTTTCAGTGGCTTTAAAAGCGGATTTTTTTTAGCAAAGAAGAAATCAAACATAACTTTCGGCATGGAATATCCTTCTGCAAGAGAGGGTGTTTCACTGAGATTTTGAAACTGACCGTCTCTGTAATGAGCGGACTGCTGCATTCTTTTTAACCTCTCTCCTTTTGCTTCCGCGCCAAAGACTTCCTGCCCTGTAATTACAAAATATAATAAAACCACTAAAACTGCGACTGCAATAATTGTATAAACCATTTCTTAAAATAATTGTCAAATGTATGACTTTATAAGCTATGACGATTTAAAACTGAAATTCCTTTATTTTTTATCTGAATAATTTTTAGTAATTGTTTTTAACGTCAAATTCGCAAAGTTTTTTTTCGGAGTTTTTGTGAATGTTTTTTGTTCGCAATTGCGTTTGATTTATTAAACTTATCTAAACTTTTTTACCGCAAAAGATGCAAAAAATTGTAACACTTTAGTTGTTCAAGTTGAATACGTAAATGGAAAAAAAGAGGAAGAATTCAATATCAATTATGAAGAAAATAAAAATACAGACAGGGTTTCGCCTGTCTGAACGGGATAAACAATAGTTTTCCCAAAAAATAGTTTAAACAAATTTAAAAAATAATTTGCATATTAACATACCTTTTGAGGTTAAATTTAAAATGAATTTAAACGACTTCATTTTAATAATAAGTCTGTTTAAACTTTTATTTAACCGCAAAAGTCACAAAAGATCTACTAAATTTTTTATTTAAAGCTGATCATTATAAATGAAAAAGAACACAATAGTTTTTAAAAATCTTTGATTTTTATTCTTTTGAGCGCTTTGATTATCTTAGAAATTCGCTTTAACATCATCTTTTGTCCCTTTTGCGGTTAATTCTGAAATTAGTTTAAACAAGTTTAATACAAACTGGCGAAATCCAAAATGCTTTATTTAATTTGAAATATGTTAAAATTTTAAATATTTTGATTGTTTTTGGTAAACATAAACAATTCATTGTGTTAAAGTAATTATTTTAGCGTTGGTAAAATTTAAAATGCGCCTTAGAAATTATTTCATATTACTATTAATTGTCTCGCTATGCTCTTGTGTGTCTGTAAAAAAGCACAATGAGCAGCAGAAAGTATGTATTTCCCCCGAAAAGCTGAAAGAGGATGTTGATTTTGCTTATTCCAAACTGAAGGAAACGCACCCAAATCTGTATTGGTACATCACCAAGGAAACACTTGATTTTAAGTTTGACAGTCTTAAACAAACGCTTCGGGAGCCGCTTACGCCGCTTCAGTTTTATTTTAAATTGCAGCCTGTAATTGCCGAAATCCGTGAAGGTCATCTTTCGCTGAGAATTCCGTCTAAAAGAATTAGCAAAAAGGAAATTAAAACGCTGGAAGGAAAGAAAGGAATGTTCAGCCGTTTTGAATATTATGTGAAAAACGACAGGCTTTACATTAGCGAAAATAAAGATTCGATCCAAAATATAAAGCCGGGAACAGAAATTCTCTCGATCGATAAGGTTCCTGTTTCTGAATATATTAAACGGTATAAAAAACTAATCAGCAGTGATGGTTTCAATACGACTTTTCAGCCTTATTTCCTGAAGGATGTTTTCTTCAATTATTATGTTGCGGAAAAAGGCTACGAAGACCACGCGACTCTGGAAACGGTTTATAAGGGAGAAAAAAAGACTTATGAACTCACAAGAGAATCAAAATCTGAAGAGGATCTTAAGAAAGACAAGGAAAACAAAAAGCGGACACAGGAGAAAAAAGTGAATGATTACGTTGCTTTCAGCAATTCTTATAACCGGAATTTTAAATTTTTAGATAAAGACAATTCGATTGCTTACATTCAGGTGAAAAGTTTTTCGGGGGTTTTTTCTTCGAAGTTTTATAAGGAAACGTTCAGAAAGATTAAAAAAGCAGATGCAAAATATTTAATTATTGATATTCGGAACAATTACGGCGGTTCGCTTGAAGAAATTAATAATCTGTATTCTTATCTTAGTTCTGAACCTTATACTTTGATAAAACCGTCACAGGTAATCTCGAAATCGTCGCCTCTGAAAACCAATTATTTCAGAAAATCCAGTTTTTTGCAGTATGCTTTCAAAACATTGATGTATCCTGCATTTTTCTTCGGACAGACTTTCAGCACGTATAAAAAAGACGGCAAATTTTATTACAAAACGAGAGCCGACAAAGTATCAAAACCCAAAAATGATGTTTTTAAAGGGAAAGTTTTTGTACTGATTAATGGCTCGAGTTTTTCAGCATCTTCTATTTTAACCTCAAAGCTTAAAAATGATAAGAAAGCAGTTCTTGTAGGAGAGGAAACAGGAGGAGCCAATGACGGTACGGTTGCCGGATTTTACTCTTATCAAACGCTGCCTAATTCCAAGATCGATCTGCCCATCGGTGTTCTTTTGGTACAGCCCAATATTACGTTTACCGATACTAAAAAGGGGGTTGTTCCGGATGTAAAAGTTTCTGAAACCATGGAGGATATTCTTGAGAAAAAAGATCCGCAACTGGATTGGATCATGACAGAAATTGAAAAAGAAAACCACCCATAACTGATGCAAAAAAGTATTTTAAAAATCTTAAAAATCATAATTACGGCTCTGTTTTTATGGTTCGTCATTCACTCCATTTATATTGTTACCGATGGTCTTTCTGATCAGGGAAAACGTGCCGATCTTGCCGTTATTCTGGGAAATAAAGTGAATGAAGACGGGACTTTATCAACAAGGCTTGAAAAACGTCTGGAAACCGGAATTGCGTTGTATCAGCAACACAGAGTCCAAAAGATTCTCGTGAGTGGCGGATTGGGAAAGGAAGGATTTTACGAAGGGGATAAAATGAAAGAGTTTCTCCTTAGCAAAGGAATTCCTGATTCTGTAATTATTGTTGATAATAAAGGAGATAACACAAGATTAACCGTTGAAAACACGCTTAAACTTGAACCAAAATTACATTTTAAGAGCATTATCGTTGTTTCCCAATATTTTCATGTTACCCGAACCAAAAAACTGTTTGAAGATCAAGGTTTTGAAAATGTAAGTTCAGCAAGTCCGGCTTATTTTGAATGGCGGGATCTGTATTCGATTTTGCGTGAATTTCCGGCTTATTATACGCAGTAAAGGTTTTCGGCGGCTTCGCCGCCGAAAACCAATCAAAATTTATTTTTTCAGTTCAGAGAAAAGCGTTTCAATCTGTTTAATATATTTTCCGTAGAAACCATTGAACCAAACTTTCCCAAGTAAAAACAGCAAAGGCATCGTGATGATCATCGTGGAAATCAGCGTAATGGCAATCTGCGTATCCGTTAAAGGAACCGGTCGCGGAATAAATTCCAGAACGATAATAAGTTCGCACACCAAAAACGGAACAAAAGCAAGGTAAAAAGACAGATAGTACTGCTTATTCAGGTTAAACTGATGCAAAAGATCCTGCAGACTGTCATAGGTTTTCATCATCGTTTCGCTCATGTTTTTATACAGCTTAAAAAACTGACTGTAAAAGAAAAACGTTACAAAAACCATAGATCCTATAAGAATCGTGATGTAAAATTTAAACTTAAAAGATCCTGCACAGACAGCAATTAAGGCAAAAGCAAAAACGAAAATAGCCACGGTGGACCAAAATTCCATCCGCATATTTTTACGGATTTTTTCCAGCGGAAGATGGATTCTGTTTTTCTGCTCAATGCTTATTTCAGGGGTTTCGTCGAAAGAATGATCTTCATTCCATGTATTTTTAAGGTCGTCTATATTCATGATGTCTGATTTAAATGTTATTGTGTATTTGCGTTTAAGATATCTTTCAGCTTGTTTTTGGCGCGGTTCATTTTTACCCTTACATTTCCTTCGGAAATCCCCATCTGTTCGGCAATCTGCTTTCCGGAAAAATCTTCGAGATAATAGAAAATAAAAGCTTTATCAATAGGATTCAACTGATGAATGGCTTTGTACATGGCATTCAGTTTTTCTTCTTTTTCATGATCAAATTCTTCCTGAATAATTTTATATTCCGAAAAATCTTCATTTCCTATAAAACTCCTTCTTTTTTCGTTTTTAAGAAAAATAATGGCTGTATTCAGGGCAATTCTGTACAGCCAGGTCGAAAATTCGCTTTCTCCTTTAAATTTGGGATACGCTTTCCAGACCTGATAGGTGATCTCCTGAAAAAGATCATCGCGGTCTTCTTTTTCGTCCATGTACATTTTAGAAATCTTAAAAATGATTCCTTTATGCTTTTCTATTTCTCTTAAAAATTCGTGTTCTAATGAGGTCATAATTTTACGCTCTATAGAATTAGTTTGCCCTTCATAAAAATGTTACAGTTTTTTTATTTAAAAACAGCGTAATTTCATCATGAAAAGCTTTAAAAGCATTTAATATTCAAATGATTGCATTTTACTAATTGTATCAGACTTCTGTTTGATGTAAAGATTCCAAATCAAAATGAATTTATGTTTTGGCTGCAGCTAAATCTTTCTGATTATTAAAATGGATTAAAGCCCATTTCTATTAATATTTCTAAATGCTACATTTTCTTACAATAATTGTTTTAAATTTTTACATACCACATTGTTATTTATGGCTTAATATTTGAAATTCATTAGTAACACCAAAAATATAAATATGCCTTACATTACAAAACAGGACGATCAGAACGTTCAGCTTTACTATGAAGATTTCGGATCCGGACAACCCATTATTTTAATCCACGGATGGCCGTTAAGCGGAAAATCGTGGGAAATGCAGATTCCGATGCTTTTAAATTTAGGATATCGCGTGATCGCATACGACAGAAAAGGTTTCGGAAAATCTTCACCAACTTATGACGGATACGATTATGACGGACTGTCAAAAGACCTTCATGAAATCATCTCACAGTTAGATCTCAAAAATGTTATCCTCTTCGGATTTTCTATGGGAGGTGGAGAAGTCGTGCGTTATTTAACGAATTATGGTTCAGAAAATGTAGACAAAGTCGCTTTAATTTCATCCATCATTCCGATTGTAAAACAGAAAGAAGACAATCCGGACGGAGTTCCGCAGGAAAAACTGGACGAGATCATGAATGCGCTGAAAACAGACCGAATCACTTTCCTTGAATCTTTCCACAAAGATTTTTATAATTTCGGAATGCTTTCAAAGCCTGTAAGCCAGAAACAACTGGATTTCGACTGGGCAATTGCTTCTTTCGCGAATCCTATTGCCACCATAAAATGTGCTGAAAGCTGGGCAAATACAGATTTCCGTCCCGAATTAGCCAACGTTAACGTAAGAACACTGATTGTTCATGGAGACTCGGATAATATTGTTCCGATTCATACTGCGGGAAAACAGGCTGCACAGGGAATTGCCAATAATGAATTTGTTATCATTGAAGGTGCGCCTCACGGTTTAAATGTAACCCACGCAGATGATTTAAACAGTATTATCAGCAGATTTTTAACGGAAAAATAACTTTTCTTCCAAATATATGTTTTTGATTTTTACTAATCAAATAATCCGCAGTCCTTTCAGATTGCGGATTTTGTTTTATGGTCTTTATTTAACTAATTTCAAATTAAACCCCAAAAGGCTCAAAAGATAATGACAAAGCTCAATTTCAGAGTAATGAAGACGCTCAAAAGAATAAAAATCAGAGATTTTTTAAAAACTATTGTGCTTTTTTCTTATTACTTTTATTAACTTTAAGAAGTATCAAAATCTTTTGTGACTTTGTGGTTAATTAAAAGCCTTATTAATTTATAAAAACTATCATCTTTGAGCGGAACAAAGTGGAGTGAAAAAATCTCAGATTAATAGATTCTTCATTGCATATTGCTGTGTAAAATTATATTCAGAATGACAGATTTTTTACTGTTTTAAAGTAAAACACATAAGTCACATGAGTTTTTATTTTAAATATTAAAAGATCACATGAGAAGAAAATCAAAGATTTTCATAAACTAATGTGTTCTGATATAAAGTTTAGAAATTATTATAAAATCTTATGTGACTTATGTGTTTAAAAAAAACTCTTAAGCCTGTTAACTTTTAATAAAGTTTCAAAATCAGGTTAAAAGATCAGAAACTAAAAAATATAATCCGTACTCAGGAAATTAGAATCATGATCTCTTACAATCGTGTTCAGGAGATTTTTATTAGAATCTGTAACTTTTGCAGCAACCAGAGAACGGATTGAGAACGAACGAAGCGCATCAAAAACAGAAAGCGTTCCTTCCGCACTGTCTTTTCTTCCGGTGAACGGAAAAACATCCGGTCCGCGCTGAGCCTGACAATTGATATTCACTCGGCTTACCAGATTCACAAAAGGATCGATTAATCTGGAAACTTCCATCGCATCTTCACTGAAAATACTCACCTGCATTCCGTGATCTGCATGAACCTGATAATCGATGGGTTCCTCGATATCATCAAAAGGAACCACCGGAATTACAGGACCGAACTGCTCTTCATGATACAGCTTCATTTCATGATTTACCGGATAAACGACTGCCGGAAAAACAAAAGATTCTTCTGTAAAACCACCGTTTTCATTTAAAACTTTAGCACCTTTCGACAGCGCATCATCTATACACTCTTTCAAGTAAGAAGGCTTATTCACTTCCGGAAGCGGAGTAATTTTCACATCCTTTTCCCATGGAAGTCCCGGTTTCATTGCCGAAACAGCTTCCGTTAATTTGCGGGTAAATTCTTCTGCCACTTCTTTCTGAACGAAAATTAATTTTAAAGCGGTGCATCTCTGTCCGTTAAAAGAAAGAGATCCCAAAATACATTCACTCACCGCAACATCCAGATTGGCGTGTTTTGTAACAATAGCCGCATTCTTAGCATCTAAACTTAAAATCGCTCTTAAACGATTAACTTTCGGATGAAGTTTTTTCAGTCCGTTCGCAACTTTACTCGATCCGATGAATGCAAGAACATTCACCTTTCCGCTTTCCATAATCGGCGTAATAATTTCAGAACCTTTTCCGTACAACGTATTTACAGTTCCTTTCGGGAAAGCTTCTTTAAAAGCATTTAATAAAGGGTAATGTGCTAAAACACCATGTTTTGGAAGTTTAAACAGAATCGTATTTCCCATAATCAACGCAGGAATAAGCGTCGTGAAGATTTCATTTAAAGGATAATTGAAAGGTCCCATGCTTAACACCACACCAAGCGGCGCTCTTCGGATCTGGGCAATCGTACCTTCCGCCTGCTGAAAACGGGAAGATTCTCTGTCGAGATCTTTCAGCGCATCAATCGTCTGGTTGATGTAATCCACCGTTCTGTCGAATTCTTTGGTTGAATCTGCTAATGTTTTTCCGATCTCCCACATCAGCAATCTGATCACAAGATCTCTCTGCTGAATCATTAAGTATACAAATTTCTGCATACATTTTATTCTCCCTTCCACAGACATTGTTGGCCACTCTCCCAGTCCGTTGTCATATGCTTTTACACAGGCTTCCAAAACTTTCATGGCTTCATCGGGACCGATATTCGGGATACTTCCCAACAGTTTTCTCTCCAGACCTTTTTCTGTACGAATACAGACAGGGGAATAAATATTCTGCACATCGCCATTCCATTTCACCAGTTCTCCGTTGAGAAGATATTCACGCTGATGAATTTCAGGAACTTTATATGCTTCGGGAATTTCGTTTTCGGATTTGAATATTTCATGAAATAACGGTCTGTTTGCTGAACTCATAAATCTTTTATTTTTTTAATATTGGTAAGGTTAAAATTTGTCTATACTAAAGGTAGACCTAAAAATTGGTTTTAAAATACTCCGTGTAATAGATTTGCTCTATTTAAAACAAAAATTAACATTCCGTTTCCAGATTAAAGAAACCTATCATTTTCTTTTTGTGTGATCTTGTAAGTATTGAAAATAAAAACTCATGTGATTGATGTGTTACATCTTGAAACAGTAGAGTTACTCCGTTATTCAGAATGGAATTTTCCGGAGCTTGATGCAATGAAGAATCTCTTAAAATACAGTTGTTTTAGATTTTTCGACTCCACTTCGTTGCACCCAAAATAACAGCCTTGCAGGTTGATGAGTTTTTAAACACTTAAGTCACATAAGATTTTAAATAGATTAAGCATTATATTAGAACACATTAGTTTATGAAAATCTTTGATTTTCTTCTTATGTGATCTTTTAAAATATTTAATTAAACTAAACTTATGTGACTAATGTGTTATATTTTAAAACAGTAAATCTGTCATTCTGAATGGAATTTTGCGAAGCATTATGCAATGAAGAATCTTTTAAAATGTAGTTTTTGAGATTTTTTGGCTCCGCTTCGTTGCGCTCAAAATGACAGTGTTGCAGAGTGAAATATAAAAGTTTTTAAACACATTAGTCACATAAGATTTTAAATAATTTCTACACTTTATATCAGAGCACATTAGTTTGTGAAAATCTTCGATTTTCTTCTTATGTGAACTTCTAATTATTTTATTAAACTAAACTTATGTGACTAATGTGTTATATTTTAAAAAAGTAAAACTGTCATTCTGAAAGGAATTTTGCGAAGCATTATGCAGTGAAGAATCTCTTAAAATGGAATTATTTGAGATTTTTCGACTCCACTTCGTTACGCTCAAAATGACAGCCATATCAATTAAAAATTTTTGATTAGTATAGTATTTTGCTATTATTATTTACATTGAAAAAATCATTTCGTCTTTACCAGAATAACTCCGTTTTTTCCTTTCTCACCATAAATTGCAGTTGCTGAAGCTCCCTTCAAAATATTCATTGTTTTTATGGACTTCTGGTCTAATTTCCGGAACTTCTTTTCACTGATGATCTTTCCGTCCAGAACATACAAAGGTATGTAATCATCAATTTTGACGGAATGAATTCCTCCGAGAATCAGCCTATCCGAATGAATTGTATCACTTATCTTTACACCAGAAGTCATTCCTCTTAATTGAGCTGCAGATTTTTCAGCCGGATGTTCTTCAGAAGTTACTGTTGTAATACCGGTAACCATTTGTTTACATTCTTTCTTGGTAGTAAATCCTGTGAGAATAACCTCATCTATCATTTCCGCTTTTACAGAATCATTAACCATTTTCTTCTGCGCATTCAGTGCGACAAAGCCCGCTGTTGTAAAAACAAAGCCTACTGCAAATTTGGTAAGGAGCGAATTGAGGTAAGAATACTGCAGATCTCTGTCGAGTTGAGATTCGTTGAAATTTCCACAGATATTTTCTGATGTGGTGGAAAAAACATTGATGATTTCTTCATCCGAAGCGTTGGTGAAGTCTCTTACGGTTTTTGAACAGACTTCACAAAATCGTCCTTTGTCTTCGGGTGTCATCAGTTCCCAGTTTTCGTGACATGGTTTTGGTATCGTGATTTTCATACTGATCTTTTCTTATAAAGATGCATGGTTTGATGAAAAGGTTGGAAAAGGGAATGATTTTTTTAAACCGGATCAAAATTTTCATTAACAGCAAACCGACGGTTCAAATAATGAAGACAATAATCTAAGTTACATTTAAGCTAAAGATAAAGAATACATAAGCTTTAAAAATCTTTGATTCATGCTTTCGAAAACTTTGATTATGCTGACAATTTTTTTATGAAATTATTTTGTTGTTAAATTTAAACTGATTCAATTTATATCAATCTACTCAAAAAATTTTACGATATTTCGGAACCCAAAAACAGGACAATTATTTATTGATTTTTAATTACCATGAAGGAAGAAAATATAGAACGGCTCAATTCTCTGTTTTCCAATTTAAAAACGGAAGAACAAAAACTGCAGGAAAGTCTTGCCAAGAAGAAAAGCGAGGAAGATATGTTTATTGAAGGGTTCAGAACGCTGAGTAAAAACCTCATCGAACCCAAAATGCAGGAATTCAGAAGGATGCTGAGAGAAAACGGATTTGGCTGTAAAGTAACTTTTAATGAAGAAAATAAAAACGGTTTGGGCATTAATTCACAAACCCATATGAAACTTCAGATTTCCAGAAATGTGGAATCTAATTTTTACGCGAATGATAAATTTCCGCACATCATGTTCGTTGCCGATAAAAATCTGAAACGCATCGGAATTCATCAGGACACCATCTTCCAAAACGGAACAGGAACCGCTGCTTTTAAGGAGCAGAAATACACTCTGGAAACAATTACCGAAGAAAATATTGAAAAAGAAATTTTAGAATCGATTGAAAATATACTGATGAACAGATAAAAATAAATTGCCCGTCAATTATTTTATCATAAACCTTCTACAGGCTCAGTGTTACACCGTTGAAAATAACAGTCTGCACCGGAGAAGTCATGCTGAGCTTGTGGAAGGATCTTTTTACTTAAAAAACACTCTAAAATTTAAGTCAAAAACTCTAAAAATTTTTGGTATACCAGAAAACAATGGCTGTAAACACAAAGGTGAGAATAAACCAGACAAAAGCCGTCACTACAATTCCTGCTGCACCATACAGAATAATACTGAAGGTTTTGTTCGCGGTTCCTGAATTTTTCAACAGGGTATAAGTTTCGCCTTTAAAGAAACGAACCGCTAAAAATATCAGAATTCCAATACAGCTAACCGTAGAAAACAGCCCCCCCATTAAAGGCTCAAAAACAGATCCGCAAGATAAAACAGTCATCATTTTCATTAATTATTTACATTCAGGTGAAAATATCTCGGATCGGGATAATGAAATTCAAAATTCAGCTCTTCCATTAATTTTGCAGGGGAAATTATTCTTCCGCTTGTTCTTCTCTCCCCTTCATAAGTCAGACCTTTCTGCGCATTGATTATTTCTTCTTTGTTGGGATGAATCGGAGCAACAATATTATAAACTTTAGCCTGAGATTTCTGGTCTAACATTTTTTCAACAACCGAACAGATGTCTGCATAATGAATATGATTCACCAACTGATCCAGATGAGAGATATTGTAGTTTTTCAGCAGTCTTTCACCGCCCATTAAACCGCCTAATCTCAGGATATTGGTTTGAGGAAATTTCTCCAGAATAAAGCTTTCGCTTTCCACTTCCGCTGCCGGAAGATCATCCTCTGTAAATTCTTTTTCGATATCCGGATAAACGCCTGTGGAACTTGTATAAAAAATCTGACGGTTAAAATTTCCTATAAAACGAAGCAGATTTTCCCTTTTCCCCGTCATCGGAATTCTGGAACCTCTGAGTCCAGAAAAAGGAACGGCAACAATAATGGCGTCCAGTTCAGAAGCTGTTTTCCACGGTTTCATGTAAGCATCAATTTCATCGGAAAATTTTACCAGATCCACATGATATCCTTTAGATTTCAGAATATCCAGTTTTGATTCTGTTGTAGTGGTCGCAAAAATTTCATAGTTTTTAGACAGATGCTCCGCCAAATGATTTCCCAACCAGCCACAGCCGATGATCCCGAGTTTCTTCATATTTTTTATTTGCCGAAAATTACAATTTTATTATGGTTTTTCAGCGCTGAAAATTGTAAAAAACAAGCTAAGTATAATCATCAAAATTTCAACTTTTTATAGATAAAATATTCTTTTTGGAAAACGCAAGGACGCAATATTTTTATTCGTCTCAGATCTTTAAGGCGCAAGAAAATCAAAGATTTTCATAGACTAATGTGTTCTGATCTAAAGCGTAGAAATTATTATAAAATCTTATGTGACTGATGTGTTTAAAAACACTGTCATTTAATCTGCAACACTATCATTTTGAGCGCAACGAAGTGGAGTCGAAAAATCTAAAATAACTTCAGACTAAAGATTCTTCATTGCATAATGCTTCGCAAAATTCCATTCTGAATAACCGGAATAGTTTTGAAATGTAACCATGAAGTATTTGTATTAAATTAAAAATTTAAAAGGACCTTTCATTCATTTCCCTTCTCAACTTTTCATTACATTTGTTTCTGCAATTCAATAATCACGAAACTGCTTTCTTATTCTATGCAAAAAATTGTCATTCTGTTGTTTTTCGTTTTATCGGCATCTGTTTTCGGTCAGGACTATTTAAATAAAACCGAAAAATATGATGTGGAACTGTTTAATTATTTAGACAGTTTGACGGTGGAACGTAAAGTTCCTCTGGAGGAGTATCTGAAGTTTTCAAAGCCTTTTTCGAAATGGGATATCCGACCTTTGCAACATGAGAAAATCTATGCGCTCGATTCTGTACGCACATCAAGTGAAATCTCCAATTTCTTCTGGGGTGGTTTTTCTCAGCGGTATGAACTGACGGAAAAGGAAGCAGCAGACAAACCGAATCAGTTTTTAAAACAAGGCATGATTAACGAGGACAGGCATATTCAGTTTCTGAAGGATCATCTTCCGGAGTTTAAAACACTGGCTGCACTAGTGGGGAAAAGCAGAAATTTAATTTATGTAAACCAAAGTTCTCTGCAAAGGGTAGATGGTATTTTTAAAGAAAACAATGGATACTGGTCTTATTTGATTCCGCAAAAATCGCCTTTCCCGATCTCGGCAAAAATAAAAGCGGAAGGGAACTACCGTTTCAGCTCGTTGCAGCAACAGATCCTTGAACAGATGAAGAAAGTAAATATTTATTCGATTGTAAAAACAGACTTGGGAATGTTCTTTCTTCTGGACGGATTTTCAGATAATTCTTACGGCTATTATTTTTCTCAGTCGGGAATGCTGGAAAACAACAATCACTTGTTTGAGATCATGAGTTCCCGGAATATCAGCGACGGATTTTACTATTATATTGCGAATTAGGGAGGATTCTACAATTGAGAGATAAAAGATACGGTTTTCGACTTTGGATATGTGATCTGTAATGGCGAAGATGATAACGGAAACACTGTTGATTTTGACAAGGAATATAATAAGATATTATCGAAAGTTTTAAAAAACAAAGATTACTCTAGATAAAAAAACTGCCTAATGAAAGGCTTCTTTTATATTATGTTATCATAAAGCACGAAATATTACGTTTGGCATATTGAAAAACTCTTCATTATCCCTCCTCATAATTGAAGCAGAAAATGCACATCAGATTGTTTCTTTAAAATAATCCACTATTTTCTGAATAACAGGAGGTTGAAACCAGAAAATATCTCCATGTCCCGCATCTTTTACCATAACAAGTTTAGCATCGTTATTTTTTGCTTTCAATTGCTCGAACAACTGGATACTCTGTACAGGAGAAACAAGCTGATCTTTGGTTCCGTGCATGATCATAAAAGGAGGATGTCCGGATTTAATATGTCCTACAGGACTTGCAAATTTTGCTTTATCCAGATCCCCGAATACAGTGTTGCCCGGAGAATTGTAAAATGCAGGACCATGAAGCAAAAGAGCCTCCGTAGAAGCCGGTGAACGGTGAAATGCCTTTAGTTTTTCTTCATATCCTTCTCCAATATTAGTAAGATCGCTTATGCCAAACATAGATACAACAGAAGCCACATCGCTATTCTCATCAAGGTACTCTCCTTCTTCGAAAAAAGTTTCGCCCATTGTGGTTCCAAGCATCTGAACGAGATAGCCTCCCGCAGAATCGCCGAGAAGCCCTATCCGTAATGGATCAATTCCAAAATTTTCAGCATGTGCCTTTAGATATCGTATCGCTGCTTTACCATCAACCACAGGCGCAGGAAAAGTATCGGGAATGGTTCTGTATTCTGCTCCTGCAACTACAAAACCTGCCTGAGCTAATGCGTGTCTGATTTCATAAAACTTATTATAATCTGCTGATGTAAAACCACCTCCGGGAAAATAGAGAATAGCCGGTTTCGGTTCGTCGTTTCGCGGAACAAGCACCGTCATCTGCAATGATTTTACAGAACGCTGAGAAATAATCTGGCGGTAAACGATTCCGGTAATCATATCAATCTGTCCGTTGCTGATCTCGACACAGATTTCTTCTTTATTCTGGCTGCTCATCTTTAAGGTTTTTAGAGTTAAAAAAAGAATTAACAGATGTCCTGTAATTTTCAAATTCTTATATCAGGAGTTACTCTTGTACACTTAAAAAAGTGCCAAACTTAAAATGATATTGATTTAATGATAATTCTGGTACTGTTATCCGATGTAATTTAAAAAGGAATGTTTTGGTTTTTAGCAACTCCAACCACATAAACTATTAAAAACAGACCATTAAAACCCTTTACTTTAGCTCAGAATTTTGTTCAGAAGCCTTACATTTTAGTTCAGAATGAAACTTTTTGAAAGTCTCTGAATAAAAAAACCGGTTTTGAAGCCGGTTTGTTGTGAAACTTTGTCAAAGTTCTTAAACTTTGACAAAGTTGATTTCATTTCTAAATTAAAAAAGATTTTCATCCACAAAATTAGGGAGCGTTACTTTCAGATTCGGTTCCATTTCCATGGCTCTTTTGATGGCGAAAACAGCACCTTCATTTCTTGCCCAGCTTCGTCTTGAGATTCCGTTGTTCACGTCCCAGAACAGCATGGATTTTAATCTTCTGTCGGCATCATCGCTTCCGTCCAGCAGCATTCCGAAGCCACCGTTGATGACTTCTCCCCATCCTACTCCGCCTCCGTTGTGGATCGAAACCCAGGTTGCCCCACGGAAACTGTCGCCAATCACATTATGGATCGCCATATCTGCCGTAAATCTGGAACCGTCATAAATATTGGACGTCTCTCTGTACGGCGAATCTGTTCCGGAAACATCATGATGATCTCTTCCCAAAACTACCGGTCCGATTTCTCCGTTTTTAATGGCTTTATTGAAGGCTTCTGCAATTTTCATTCTTCCTTCGGCATCGGCATATAAAATTCTTGCCTGCGAACCGACCACCAGATTATTTTCCTGTGCTCCTTTGATCCACTGAATATTGTCTTTCATCTGCTGCTGGATTTCTTCAGGGGAATTCTGCTGAATTTCTTCTAAAACCGCACAGGCAATATCATCCGTTTTCTGTAGATCTTCCGGTTTTCCGCTCGTACAAACCCAACGGAAGGGGCCGAAACCGTAATCAAAACACATCGGCCCCATAATATCCTGAACATACGAAGGGAATTTAAATTCTCTTCCCAACGTAGGATTTTCCGCCATTACATCGGCTCCTGCTCTGGAAGATTCCAGTAAGAAGGCATTTCCGTAATCGAAGAAATAGGTTCCTTTTGCAGTATGTTTGTTGATGGCTTCTGCATGTCTTCTTAAACTTTCCTGAACTTTATCTTTAAACAGTTCCGGATCTTCCGCCATCATTTTATTGGATTCTTCAAAGCTCTGTCCCGCAGGATAATATCCTCCCGCCCAAGGATTGTGAAGCGAAGTCTGGTCTGAACCGATGTCGATTCTTAAATTCTCCTGATCGAATTTTTCCCAAACCTCAACAATATTTCCCAAGTACGCTAAAGAAACAGATTCTTTATTTTCCTGCGCCTGTCGAACTCTTGCAACTAATGCGTCAAGATTTTCATGAATTTCGTTCACCCACTTCTGCTCATGGCGGATTTTGGTAATCTTTGGATTGACTTCGGCACAAACGGTAACACAGCCTGCAATATTTCCTGCTTTCGGCTGCGCGCCGGACATTCCGCCTAATCCTGAAGTCACGAACAGTCCGCCTTTCGGATCTTTATTGATTTTTCTGAACGCGTTCAGTACCGTAATGGTTGTTCCGTGAACAATTCCCTGCGGACCGATGTACATATAGCTTCCCGCAGTCATTTGTCCGTACTGTGTAACGCCCAATGCATTGAATTTCTCCCAGTCGTCCGGTTTGGAATAGTTGGGAATCATCATTCCGTTCGTTACCACTACTCTCGGCGCATCTTTATGGGAAGGAAACAATCCCATCGGATGACCTGAATACATGACCAAGGTCTGCTCGTCCGTCATTTCAGATAGGTATTTCATCGTTAAAAGATACTGCGCCCAGTTGGAAAATACTCCCCCATTTCCACCATACGTAATCAGTTCATGAGGATGCTGCGCTACGGCATAATCCAGATTGTTCTGAATCATCAGCATGATGGCTTTTGCCTGCTCCGATTTTCCGGGATATTCAGAGATTGGTCTCGCTTTCATCTCATAATCCGGACGGAAACGGTACATATAAATTCTTCCATATTTCTCGAGCTCTTCCCTGAATTCCGGCAGTAATTCGGCATGAAATTCTGGCTCGAAATAGCGCAAAGCATTCTTCAATGCCAATTTTTTCTCTTCTTCTCCTAAAATTTCTTTACGCTTCGGCGCATGATTGATGTTGGCTTCGTAAGGTTTCGGCTGTGGCAAACGGTTGGGTATGCCCTGCTGTATCTGTTGTTGGAATGTCATGTATTTGTTGATCGTTGTTAGTTTAGTAGATTTATTTTTGTGGTTTTAAAGATATTCAAATTAGAAAATCCCTGCAACTTATGTGATAAAAATTGAAACAGCATGAAAGATTCCCCTCCTCTGGAGGGGTGGCGAAAATTCTGAAGAATTTTTGACGGGGTGGTTTTAATAATCACGAGTGATGTTTTTGTCTATGATTTTACCACCCCGTCTTCTCCCTTTGGTCGAATCCACCCCTCCGGAGGAGGGGAATTTTGTGATGAATATTTTACTTGTATTTATAATGTTCAACAATGAAATATTCTAAATCTTTCATCACAACAGACAAATTATGTCGTACATCAAAGTCTGTTATCCTGAATATTGTCAGACCTAAAGATTCCAGATATTTCTGCCTTGCCTCATCATCAACTTCTTTTCCTTCGTGGCTCCAGCCGTCAATTTCTATAACTAACCCCAGCGTTTTCACATAAAAATCAACAATGTAATTTCCGATGATTCTCTGTCTGTCAAAATCAATGTTATGAAATATTCTTGCGCGAACCTGTTTCCAGAAAATGACTTCACTCAAAATTCCGGCTTTACGTTTTCTGTGCAACAGAGGTTTTAATTTTGGATTGTAGGGAAGATTTTCCACAAAATTCCTTCGAACAGGAACTCCATTGATGATGGTAAGGATTTCTTTCATTATTTGTTGTTTTTATTGTTTTGTGTTCTTCAATTAAACCACCCCGTCAAAAATTTTCATCAATTTTTGCCACCCCTCCAGAGGAGGGGAATTTCCATTATGGAAATTTCGAAGGTTTAAGATTTTCAAAAATAAAAAACCTCACTGAACATTTCAATGAGGTTTAGTATGAAAGGATTTTTTAGATTTAATTATGATTTTTCACCACAACCCAGCCGGTAAATGTTCTGCCGTCCGGTATGGTAATTACATACCAGTAACTTGCGGTTGGAAGCACTCTTCCTTTTATCATTCCGTCCCAATAGAACTGGGTATTTGAATTCTGTTCAAAAATCAGCATCTGATAACGGTCGAAGATTTTAAGGTTAGACATTTTTGTTCCGAATACCTGAAGATCTTTAATTATCCAATGGTCATTAAGTCCGTCACCGTTTGGTGTAATTGCATTGGTGATATCCAATACCAGACCGTCTTTTTTCACAATACAGTCGCTGTCGGCAAATCTCACGTAGAATGTGGTAATTCCTGTAGGTAAATTATTGAAGCTGTTGCTTACCTGCCAATTGATACCGTCGATAGAATACAGTATTGATTTTGAACCTGTAGCATAAATAATTACATTATTGCCATTAAACTGAATGCTTGTAATAACGGGAACTTCATAATGTTTGATTTCGAAAGTCTTGGTGTAAGAACATCCGTTGTCTGCCGTCACGGTTAATGAATAAGTTCCTACTGTGTTAATTCCTGTAATCGTATTCGTTGTAGAGATGGTCTGCCCTGCAGGATTAGTCCACTGATAGCTTACAATGGTATAGTTGGTAATGTTTACAGTATAACTGCTCAATGAGCCTTCCGGACAGAAATACAATGTCGGGATATCGAAAATAGGCGTTTTCTTCAGTGAAAGCTGAATCTGAACAAGATTCGAGCAAAATCCCGGAACGCTTACTTTTACATAAATGGTACTGGAACCTGAAACCTGATTATAAAGATACGCTGAGGGATTGGCAATGGCATTGGTTCCCGCATTAAGATCTGCTAATGAAGCATAATACGTAAAGGTAACATTTGCCCCGTTATAAATCTGTGTCTGGAACTGTGTTAAATTGACCGTTTCAGATCCGTCATTTCCGATATCACAGGTTGCTAAAGGGAAAGGTCCGTTGTTCAGTAGGGTTACTTTATTTCCGTAAGTAAAGGTTATGGTTGCAATATCGTTACAGCCCGGAATATTCTGCACATTCACCCACATCTGTGCAGGGAAAGGATTGGCGGTAAAGTTGGAAGGATTGGCAATAGGATTGGTTCCGTTCTGCGCATCCAGAAGTGTAAGATAGAAGGTAAATGTATTTGCAGGATTCGGTGCATCAACCATTAAATTGGTAAAATTCAAAAGGTTCACTTCATAACTTCCGTCGAGATTTTCATCACAAACTGAAATGGTAGAATTGATGGCTTTCGGAGGGAAATACGTATTCAGCTCAATTGACGCTACGGAGTAACATCCCGTTGTATTCACCTGAAATCTTGCCCAGACCTGAACGGTAGATATATTGGTTGTAACGGTATTTCCGATCTGGTTGGCAGGATTTCCTGCGTTGGCTTCCGCCTGTGTATTATAATAAGTAACGGTGATATTCGATAAAGGATAGGTGTTCTGAGCAGGAATAAACATCTGAGAAGTAGCATCACTCAACTGGAAAGTTTCACTTAAATTAAAATCTTCATCACATTTGTTTAATACCGCATTATTAAGAACTACAGGAGGTAAGAATGACATCTGAATGGTTAATTTAACGGCTGAAAAACAATCGTTGTTATTAAATTTAACCTTTACATAAACTGTTGCAGTTCCTCCGGTAACTACAAACTGGGTAGGGTTTGTAATTTCATTGGTGAAAATGTGTGTCACCGGATCATAGTTCAGATAATACGTGAAATTCACATTGGAACTTGTTGTAATCTGGCTTTGTGCCTGTGTAAGATCATAGATTTCCGTATTGTCATTATTGTTGTCACAAATATTGGTCAGGTTAACTGTTACCTGAGGATTTACGGCAGGTGTAGAAGTTAATCCTACGGTGAAAGGATAAATCTGCTCACAGTTATACGAGTTGATTTTCACAAAAAACTGCTGTGTTCCGGTGAAGGTAACGTTATTCACAGGATTGTTTCCACTTGCAGCGTCTGCAGCAGTAAGGTAGAAAGTTACCGCAGCATTCTGGCTTCCAATCATCGCAGATGAAAATTGAGACAACTGTACATTTTCTGTATTGTCATTATTAAAATCACAAACCGTAAAACTGGACTGTTCGATCACCGGATGAACCAAATTGATCGTGATAGGTCTTATGGTATAACACGAATCTGAAATTTCGAAACGTACATAATAGGTCTGCGTAACAAAGTTTCCGTTGGTCGTGATGATCTGATTCGGGCTTATAGGATTTATTCCGAAACTTGCATCGGGATAATTTGAATAAAACTCTACCACAGGAACTGTTGCCGGAGAAACCAGCATTCCGTTTGAAAGGGTATTTAAATTGATACTGATGTCATCCGTTCCGTTAAAGCAGATGTATTCTGTTTTAGAATTCACCACAATTTTATTAAACGTAATATTCAGATTTACGGTAGCAACCGCAATACATCCGTTCGGAATCTGAACTCTGATAAAAATGGTATAAGTTCCTTCATGCACAGTACTTAAAACTCCTCCTGAACCTGTAAGTGCCTCATTGTAGGTGGCGTATGCGGTAAAAACAGCTCCCGGTTGTGATGAAATCAGCGGTCCGAAAGTTAAAGGAAAATCAAAAGGCTCTGCATCATCATTGTTGATATCACACGTTGAATAGTTATAGTTAATCGGAGAATTGAGATTAACTCCCGGTTTGAACTGGAAAGTGACCGGACCTAAAACATAGGTACAGTTTCCTTCCTGCAATCTTACCCAAACCGTTGTTCCTGCCGTTACATTGATGGTGCTGATTGCATTGGTGTTGTTCTGAGCATTTGCCTGTGTTGCAAAATAAGAAATTCCTGTAGTTCCGGGTGGGAAAAGTTCAGGATCCAGAAACGATAAATTATAGTTCGCTTCTACTCCATCGTTATTGGTATCACAAATCTCAACTGTATTTTTGAGTAAGCTTTTCGTCTGTAAATTTAACGTTAAAACAGCAACCCGGTAACAGCCCGGAACATTGGGATTCTGAATTCTTACATATAAAACCGTACTGGCTGTTAAAGTATAATTATTCGGCAGCGGACTGACGTTATTTTGGGCATTCTGCAAGCTTGTATGAAAGCTGAAGACAAAATTCGCCGGATTCTGTGTGGTTACATTTCCCTGAAAGCTGCTTAAAGTAAGGTTTACGGGATTGTTTCCGCAGTAATCCTGTGTGAAATTTTTAGCAGCGGGATAAGTAGGATCAAATGTTAAAGGAAAATCATCTGTTAAAGTTAGGGTGCTGGTTCCGCAGGTATTAAATACCGCAGTTGCCGTATACACTTCATTCTGGGTAGGGCAAATTGTTGCCTGAATTCCTGTAGCAACCGTCTGACCTGCGGAATTCGTCCACATTACATCCGGTTGAATGGCATTTCCAAGCGGATTAAATCTATATCCTTCCTGCAAAGCCTGCCAAACGCCCGTATTTCTGTTGGGAGGAGAAACACCGAGTGTTCCGTCTGCATTAATTACGCCTATTAAAGCATTTTCAAATTTTCTTGTCGGACACGGCGTTGGTTTTTTATCCACGAAAACCTCAATCACATTCGTGGTTTCATGCAAAACAATCTGCGAAGAAACTCTTTCTGTACATCCTGCAATTCTTCCTTCATAAAAACTGATTACGAATTTTCTGTAGGGAGCCGTTCCGATGGTGGAATAATATATTTCGGAGGGATCATTTGCAGAAAAAACCATGTCGTTGTACACTCCGAAAATAGAATTTTTGGGAAGACTGACATTGGGATTCTGCCACTGAACATTGGGATAGTTAATGTTTCCCAACTGGCTCAGATCAAAAGTAACCATTCCGTTCGAGCCGACAACCAAGGCATTGAAATTCTGATTGTAAAAACAGAACTGAAAAGGCAGATCCAGTTTGGTAGGAAAAGCATCATCATAATTAGCATTAAGCGGAGTTCCCTGATTCAAAGCAATGGGAGGGGCAAAAGCCTGTGAAACGACTTCATAATTTGTGGTCTGCTTAATGACAGGATACTCCACATGAAGATCAATACAGCCGTTTGCATTAAGACCATTGGTACAGGTAACATTAAAGCTCTCGTTGCCGACTGCGTCTTTGATGATGATATTTCCGGGAGTTTGGGCAAGCCCGAAAACACTCATCCATACAAGGATAAATTGTAAAGGTTTTATCATAATCAAGCTTTCTTTTTAATCACTATTTATTGATAAATTTACCATTTTTTATGACACAATTATCAATTGTAAACAATTATTTACATGGTATTCATAACAAATTTTTAAATAAGTTCATAATATAATAATTTACAATATAAATATAGACAAAAAAAACCTTGCCTGAACAGCAAGGTTTACAATTATTTGATACTGAGTTGATATTATCTTAAAACATCGTCATTTTCCTCTTCATGATCGTCATCATTATCACTCAGACTCCAGTAGTTATTTTCTTCATCTTCACTCCCGATTTCTTCCATTTCATCATCATCTTCCACTCCGGGAATATCCAATCCTTTATCCAGTTTGTCATCATCATTTTTTTCATTAAAAATTGGTTTTCCGTTTCCGTCTAAGGAAATATGCTCTTCCTGATTAAAAATATCTTCACTGGATTTATACTCTCGTTGTTCCAGTCTTCTTTCCTGTTCCTGTTCGCTGTTTTCGGGTATCATAATGCTATTTTTTTGGTGTTACTTATCATTAAACAAAAATAGTTCCAAGATATTAACCGTAAATTTCCGGATTTACACAGGCAGGCATTTTTTCTCCTTTCGAAAATGCGATAAGATTTTCAGCCGCCAGTTTCGCCATACCATTTCTTGCTTCTTCCGTCGCAGAGCCAATGTGAGGAAGCACACAAACGTTAGAAAGTTCTAAAATAGGATCATCTTTAAAAATAGGTTCAGGATTAGTAACATCAAGTCCTGCTCCCCAGATTTTGTGTCCTGAAAGTGCATCGTAAAGATCTTTCTGATGATGAAAGCCTCCTCTTGCGGTATTGATGAAGATTGCATTCTTCTTCATTTTATCGAAAACAGAAGCATTAAAAAGCTCTTTCTGCTCTGTTTTGAAATTGGCATGAATGCTCAAAACATCGGCTCGTTCAATAAGTTCGTCAAAAGAAACATATTGGGCTCCCAAATTCTTTTCTGCTTCTTCATTGCGGTGACGATTATGATAAATAATATCCATATCAAAAGCAGCTTTGGATTTTTTTGCCATTTCGTACCCAATTCTTCCGAGACCGAAAATACCTAAAGTTTTTCCGTATAATTCCTGACCTAAAGCTTGGAGAGGATCAAAATCTCCCCAGTTTCCGGATTTTACTTTTTCAAAATTATAACTTGCTCTTCGGGCAACCGACTGCATAAGTAAAAATGCAACATCTGAAGTTGCCTTGCTTAACACATCGGGTGTATTTCCGACTGGAATCTTTCTTACATCGGCTTCCTTAATATCCACATGATCAAAACCTACGGAATATAAAGCGATCGCCTTAATATTCGAGCATTCGTTGAAGAAGTCTTTATCGAATTTAAACTCTCCTCCCACGCTTAAAATGGCATCATTGCTTTTGCAGTAACTCAGCCATTCTTCATGTGAGAGGTTTTCATGTTCAGGAATGAACATTTCAAGATTTGCGTCTTTAAGAAGCTGCATTCCTGCTTCAGGAATTTTTTTGTTGATGAATATTTTCATATTTTTTTGTGATGGTTAAATGATTTCTTCAAGTAAAAAACCTCACTTTTCGCAAGCAAGGTTTTTCAACTTTAATATTAAAAATTATACATTAAATTTATTTTTTCTAAGATTCGGATGCCAGTTCTTCTATTTCTTCCCAGATTTCCAGTGCAGATCTTCTTACTTTTCTTTTCGGTTCCGACTTTTTAGCTTTGAAATCCTTTATCTGAAGATTATTTTCGGATTCTTTTTTATCCTGATTAACTTCTGCTCTGTTTCGGAAATTCATTTTAAAACTGTTCTGAATATTACTGAAATCTTGTAATATTTTAAATCTTTTGGTATTCATCATATTAAGATTTTAGTTAATTAGACAATTATGACTATTCAATTTTCGTTCCGAATTTTGAAGAAATGTTTTTTTTGAATTAAAATTAATTCACCTTTCCTCTTCACTATATTTTTATAATCCCACTGAATGGTTTTAGATTTTTTTAAAGCTCTTTTCAGATCTTCTTCATTAATTTCTGAGACACTATTATAAAAAACAGACGCATCCTGAAATTTTCCTCCATGAACGTTCAGAAATTCTTCATTGAAAGATTTGCCGCTCCAAAACATAAGTCTTATTCCATTTTTTTGTTTGCTATATCCTGCAATCGGATTTCCGTCTAAAAACCAGACAGGATGAGAATGCCAGATTTTAGATTCAGCATCAATAAGATTCTCAGAGAGAATTTCAGAAAGTCTTTCGCAGATTTCCCGATCGGATTCCGCTTGAGAACTGTTATATTTTGAGATTTCAGAATTCATTTTTATTTTTTAACTCTTTAAAATTAAAAAATTTATTCTGTTTTATTTTATGTGTTGAAGCAAGTTTGGGCTAAAGCAAAATTGAATGAATTTTTACTGTCCGAAAAGATATTCTTCAATTTATTTCTGAAAACGGTCTTACCCTTCATCCATCCCAATTAAACAAACATCACTGATTTGTATTTCCAAGCATCGGAACAAATTTATAAGCCCCGAATTCCTCTTTTTCAAATTCGGTCTGTGAGATTTTTGTAAATCTGTATAAAACCTGCTCATCGGTTGGTCCGAGAGGAATAACCATTTTTCCTCCGACTTTAAGCTGTTTCAGAAGTTCGGTTGGCAAAACGGAAGCGCCGCAGGTCACGATAATTTTATCAAACGGAGCAAAAGTAGGAAATCCGGCAAAGCCATCTCCGAAACTCTGAAATTTTGGATATAAATTCATTTCACGAAGTTTCTTTTTGGAAAAATCGAAAAGATCTTTTTGTCGTTCAACCGTATAAACATGGGCTTTCATTGCCATTAAGACGGCGGTCTGATAGCCACAACCGGTTCCTATTTCCAACACTTTTTCTCCTTCTTTCACCTGCAGAAGTTCAGACTGTTCGGCAACGGTTGAAGGATGCGAAATCGTCTGATGCGCAAGAATAGGAAAAGCTCGGTCTTCGTAGGCAAAATCTTCGAAAATACTTTCAATAAAAAGGTGTCTCGGAACTTCATTCATCGCTGAAAGTACGTTTTCATCCGAAATCCCGATTCTGTTTCGGAGATATTCCACTAAAATCTTTCTTTTTCCTTTATGTACAAACGAATCTTGCGCCATTATAGATAGTAGTTATTAGGTTGCAGGTAACAGTTTGCACAAAAATATGAAATTTTGTCGGGGGTTAAAAACTGTTGCACGCAGTTTTTAATTTTCTGATAGGGGTCTACGTACAACCAACAACAAATTGTTATATTTACAGAAATTTAATACAGCTATGTTGAAAGCAGGTTTGGTAGGAGCCGGACATTTAGGAAAAATACATTTACGACTTTTAAATCAGTCAGATAAATACGAATTCATCGGTTTCCACGATAAAGACGTAGAAAACGGAAAAAAACTGGAAGCGGAATTCGGGTATAGATATTTTGAGAATTTTGAGGAATTGCTGGAGCAGATCGATATGCTGGATATTGTAACGCCCACCATTTATCATTACGATTATGCGCTAAAAGCAATTGAAAAAGGTCTGCATTTTTTCATTGAGAAACCGGTTACCCAAACATTGGAACAGGCGGAAGAAATTCTTCAGAAATGTCAGGAAAAAGGTATCAAAGCTCAGGTAGGACACGTTGAAAGGTATAATCCTGCGTTTATTGCAACGAAAGAGTATATTAAGAATCCAATGTTTATCGAGATTCACCGGTTAGCAGAATTCAATCCGCGCGGAACAGATGTTTCTGTGGTTCTGGATCTGATGATTCATGATCTGGATATTTTATTAAGCATTGCTAAATCTAAGGTTAAAAATATTCACGCAAGCGGCGTTTGTGTGGTTAGCAAAACACCGGATATTGCGAATGCGAGAATTGAATTTGAAAACGGATGCGTTGCGAATTTAACGACTTCCAGAATTTCGATGAAAGCGATGAGAAAGAGCCGTTTCTTCCAGAAAGACGCTTATATTTCCGTTGATTTTCTTGAGAAAAAAGCGGAAGTGATCCGCATGAAAGATGCACCTGAACACCCTACTCCATTCGATATGATTATTGAAAACGCAGAGGGAGAGAAAAATCAGATTTTATTTGAATATCCGAATATTCAGCCGAATAATGCCATTTTGGATGAACTGAATTCTTTTGCAGACTCTATTACAGAAGACAAACACGTAGAAGTTTCTATTGAGGACGGAACGGAAGCGCTGAAAGTGGCTTTGGAGATTATGAAGTTAATTTCTTAAATTTTTTAACACAAACCGCACAAATATTTTCACGAACAACACGATAATTTATTGATAGAAACGGGCTAAAAACCCGTTTTTTTATGCTCAATCGGCTTTAACCAAACTTAAAGAGCCTATTTCCATTTCATCGAAACAGCACTAATTTTCTCATTCTTCCCGATCCGGAGGTGCACCACACAATATTCGTAATCATCATTATTTTTTTCAATTCAATTTCTGTTTTTAATATTATTCAACATATTTTAAATATATTTGCCATTATTCAACAATAATTTCTTTATAACAATCCCTTAACAATTCAATAATTAAAATCACTATGAAAAGAGCCATCCTATTATCCGCTTTTTTATTGTCTCAATTTGGGACATCACAACTTTTAAAAACACAAGGTGAAAGAATTATTAATGATAAAGGTGAAAATATTCAGTTGCGAGGTCTCGGCTTGGGAGGCTGGATGCTTCAGGAAGGATATATGCTGAAAACAGCCGACTTTGCAGGTCCGCAATACAAAATCAAGGAGAAAATTGCTGAACTTATTGGTGAAGACGGAATGAATGAGTTTTATAAGGCTTATCTGAAAAACGGAATTACCAGACAGGACATTGATTTTCTGAAAAAAGCAGGATTTAATTCGATCAGACTTCCAATGCATTATAACCTGTACACTCTACCGATTGAAAAAGAATCTAAAAAAGGAGAAAATACATGGCTGGAAGAAGGTTTTAAAATGACTGATGATCTTCTGAAATGGTGCGCGGACAATAAAATGTACCTGATTCTCGACCTTCACGCAGCACCGGGCGGACAGGGAAATGATGTGAATATTTCTGATAACGACAAATCGAAACCTTCTCTTTGGGAAAGTGAAGAAAATCAGAAAAAAACAATTGCACTATGGAAGAAACTAGCCGAAAGATACAAAAATTCTCCATGGATCGGTGGTTACGACTTAATTAACGAACCGAATATCAATTTTACAGGAAAAAATATAAACGGAACGGATGAAATGTCGAATGCTCCGCTTTGGAAACTTCAGAAAGAAATTACGGAAGCGATCCGTACTGTTGATAAAAAACACATCATTATTATCGAAGGAAACGGATGGGGAAATAATTATAACGGTTTAACGCCGCTTTGGGACGATAATATGGTCTTCAGTTTTCATAAATACTGGAATAATAATGATGACGCCACGCTGAAATTTGCACTGGATTTAAGAGAGAAACACAAAATCCCGATCTGGCTGGGCGAAACAGGCGAAAATTCAAATGTATGGTTTACAGAGCTGATCCGGCTTTTAGATAAACACAACATCGGTTACGCATTCTGGCCAATGAAAAAAATCGATAATATCGCAGGAATTACCAACGTAAAAATTACTCCGGAATACCAGAAATTATTGGATTATTGGAAGAACGGAGGTGAAAAACCATCTAAAGAATTCGCCAGGAAAGCTTTGATGCAAATCGCCGAAAACTACAAATTCAGCAATGTTGAAGTTAAAAACGATGTGATTGATGCGATGTTCAGGCAGACAAAAGACGGTTCCACAAAACCTTTCAAGAATCTTCAGGCTCCCGGAAAAATCTTTGCAACCGATTATGATTTGGGAAGAATGGGTTCTGCTTATTCGGATAAAGATTTCATTAATCTTTGGGTGAGCGATCCTGCAAAAAGATCGGAATGGAATTCAGGAAATCAACTGAGAAATGACGGTGTTGATATTTACAGAACAAAAGACAATGAATATTACGTCGGAAAAACGGAAAGCGGAGAATGGCTTCAGTATACCATCAACTCAAAAGCAGATAAAACGTATACTTTCGACATAAAATATGCCAGTGAAAACGATGTGAAAATACGGATTGAGGATGCTTCCGGAAAAAAATTAGCTTCAGTTTCGTTGGCTTCAACAGGCGGAAATGAAATTTGGAAAACGGCTTCTGCAAAAGGAATTCATCTTAAAAAAGGAGAAAATAAAATCAGAATTTATTTCGAAAATGATGGGGTTAATCTGAATTATTTTGAAGTGAGATAAAGAAAAAATCATAAATTGCAAATCCCTTTTAGTTTCTAAGAGGGATTTATTTTTAAAACTATTTTAAATTTTATTTTAACCGCAAAAGAAGGAAATTTTTAACACTTTAGTTATTTTAAGTTCAATACTTAAATAAAAAAAAGAACACATAAGTTTAAAAATCAAAGATTTTTATCCTTTACAAACTTTTGATCAACTAAAAAGTATTTAAACATTACAGAATTTCTTTTGCTTCTTTTGCGGTTAATAAAAATATGATTAAACAAATATTATGAAAAAAATCACCTTATTATTTCTTTTGATTTCGGCCTTTGTTTTTGCCCAGAAATCCTCTTTAGAAACGCAAATCAACTCCATTATTAAAAATAAGAAAGCAACGGTCGGAATTTCCGTTCTGGGATTCGAAAACGGCTTTACGTACAATAAAAATGCTGATAAAAAACTTCCGATGCAGAGTGTTTTCAAGTTTCATATTGCTGCTGCGGTTTTAGATTATGCAGATAAAGGAAAACTTTCTTTGGATCAAAAAGTTACCCTTAACCAATCGAATTTACATGAAAATACATGGTCGCCTCTTCGCGAAAAATATCCAAATGGCGGTACTGTTCCTCTAAGTGAAGTTATTGAATACACCGTTGCTAAAAGTGACAATAACGGCTGTGATATTCTTTTAAAATTATTAGGCGGAACGCAGGTTGTTCAGAAATTTATGAATGCTAAAGGGGTGAAAAACTTTCAGATCAAATACAATGAAGAAGCGATGCATAAAGACTGGAACGCACAGTATGAAAATTATAGTACAACGAATTCCGCGGTTGATGTGCTGAAAAAGTTTTATGACGGAAAATTATTATCAAAAAAATCGACCGATTATCTGATGAAAGTAATGCTTTCCACTTCCACAGGAACAAATAAATTAATTGAGCAGCTTCCGAAAGATACACCTGTAGCCAGAAAAACGGGATCTTCCGGCAAGAATAATGCAGGTTTAACGGGTGCTGAAAATGAAATTGCGATCATCACTTTACCGAATGGCAAGCATTATGCAATAGCTGTATTTGTCAGTAACTCAACGGAAACAACCGAAGTGAACTGTAGAATGATTTCAGACATTTCAAAAACAGTCTGGGATTATTTTAATAAGTAAAAATTTAAGCTTAATTTTAAAACCATTAAAAATGAAAAAAATAGTATTAATAATCGGGTTATTCACTTCCGCAGTATTTTTTGCACAGAAAAGCGAAAATTATCTGCAGGTAGGCTATCACAGTATTTGCTGCGGAACACCATCGGATAAACCTGTGATGAATTTTATTAATCAGTTTCAGAAAAAAAACAAAATAAAAAATTTCGAAGTGTACAAACAAAGCGGTTTGGGAAGAGAAGGTGAATTTAACATTTATATCGGAACAGATACATTCTCCAGAACCCAGAAAACCAAATTTGTAGAAGGACTGAAAGCTGCCATCAATACTCAGAACCAAATGAAAAGACCTAACAGAGACGGGAATGTAAGTTTTGATGAAACGTTGATGGTAAAAAAAGCAGATCTTTCCAATGCACGAAATTTAACTTTAATCAACAGCAAATAATTAAAACTTAAATAAGGAAAAATGATCAAAAACATTGTAGTTATCGGAGCCGGAACCATGGGAAATGGTATTGCGCACACATTTGCACAAAGCGGTTTTAAAGTAAATCTTGTAGATGTATCTCAGGAAGCTTTAGACAGAGGTCTTAAAACCATTACCACCAATCTCGACAGAATAATTGCAAAGGGAAACCTTACCGAAGAACAAAAAGCAGAAACTTTAGGAAACATCACCACATTTACAGCACTTCAGGATGCGGTAGGTTCTGCGGATCTTATTGTGGAAGCAGCAACGGAAAATCAGGAATTAAAACTGAAAATTTTCGGACAGATGGATGAGTTTGCTCCTGAAAACTGTATTCTGGCAACGAATACTTCTTCTATCTCAATCACTAAAATTGCGGCGGCTACAAAAAGAGCAGATAAAGTAATCGGAATGCACTTTATGAATCCGGTTCCCATTATGAAACTGGTTGAAATCATTAAAGGCTACTCCACTTCCAAAGAAACGTTCGACGCGATCTATGAAATGAGCAAAACGCTTGGAAAAGTTCCTGTAGAAGTAAACGATTATCCCGGATTTGTAGCCAACAGAATTTTAATGCCGATGATTAATGAATCTATCGAGACATTGTACAACGGCGTTGCTGGTGTTGAGGAAATCGATACGGTAATGAAACTGGGAATGGCGCATCCGATGGGACCGCTTCAACTTGCCGATTTTATTGGTCTTGATGTTTGTTTAGCGATCTTAAACGTAATGTACGATGGCTTCAAAAATCCTAAATATGCTCCGAATCCATTGTTGGTAAACATGGTAATGGCAGGAAAATTAGGCGTAAAATCAGGAGAAGGTTTCTATGATTACTCCGAAAGCAAAAAAGCAGAAAAAGTAGCGAAAATGTTTTCTAAATAATTTTTAAGTTGTGAATTATAAGTTATAAATTTAGACTCTAAATCTGCAATCTATAACCTAATAACTGCAACCTTGATAAAATTTAAAGAAAAAAATATTCAGATATCAATGGTCATCATTACTTTAGTGATGACCATTTTGCGTTTTCTGCTTAATGAAAAAGGGCGTGTAAATCCGGATTCCATCCGTTATATGAGATTTGCGCACGTTTTCCCGACGATCGACAATACCACGACTCCTTTAGGATATCCTTTAGCAATAAAATTTTTTACGTTTTTCGGGTTTGATGAATTCTGGGGAAGTAAAATCGTAGGAATTTCCGCATTTTTCTTCATTCTTTTTTTCACCTGGAAAAAGAAATTTTTCTTTAGAGAATCCGTTGTTTTATGTGCTTTATTCAGCTTTTTGTCAATTTTCTCATACACTATGAGCGAACCGTTGATTTTGCCGTTCGTAGTTTTATTTTTATATGTTTCCACATTAATTATTGAAGGAAAACTAGAAAAAGGAAAAGCTGTTTTTTATCTTTCGTTAAGCCTTATTGCATTGTATAACATAAGATACAGTGCTCTTTTCATTATGGGCGGAACCGGACTTTTCGGATTGATTTTCTGGAAAAGAAAATATTCGGGAATATTTATTATTTCAGGACTCATCGGAGGAATTTTTGTGGTTTTGTATAAATTCCTTTTTATCGATTACTTTAACGAAAACTATGTCAGTCAATTTCTGGAAATCGGTCTGCATCCTACCTCTAAACTTCTTGTTGAATTGTTTCAGGGATTGTGTACCACTTTCAACCCTTTTATTCACATTGCAGATCCGGGAGGCGGAATGATCAATTATGCGATCTACGGAATCGGCTTTTTAAATATTCTTCTGATTGTATTTTTGTTTATTAAATACAAACTCTCAGAAACGGAGGCATTTTATATTTTTGTAAGTATTTTCGGGATGATCTGCTCGTATTTTATTCAGTATTTTTATTCTGTGAATGCGATCGATTACAGATTAATGGCTCCTTTCAGTCTTCCGGTCTGGCTGGTTTATTTCAGGAAATTATTCATGGTTTTTGAGGTTAAAACGTACGCTTTAGGCTTTTTAAGTCTGCTTTCCGGAATGTTATTTACATGGCTTTCCAAAGGCAATTATCTGGAAAACAGAAAGGAAATGAAGCAGTTTCTGCAATCTGAAAAACTTGATAAAATACCTTTAAAATTCTATCTTGAAACCACGGAAGATCTTGATAAAATACAGGTTGCCGAACTGATGAGTACCATCAATCCGAATATTACGTTAACTTTTAAACCGAAAGATACGCTTCAGAAAACAACGTTAACAAGGTATAAAGTTTTACAAAAAATAAAGATTGACAAGAACAAATACCAATAATTTTATTATCTTTGATTTAAAGTTAAAACATTAAAAAAATGAAATTACCAAAGTTTTTATTAGCAGATAATTCGGAATTTCCAGAAGATTTATTCGTGGTTCATACAGAATATCCAAGATTTATCTTAAACGTTGAGGAAGAAGAAGTTGAGTGGCTGGATGATCTGGAAGGTGACGACGAAGAAACAATGGCAGACGAGGCTACAAAAGTAGTAGAAGCTGCGTTTAAATGGTGTGATGAAGAGTTGGCTAAGTACGACGAAGAAGAGGAAGATTAATAACAATTTAAACATAAAAAAGGAACTCGATTGAGTTCCTTTTTATTTTATTCAGCTTTATTGAATTTTAAAAGTAAAAGATTGTCCTGATACAATTCCAGAACATTTCCGGTTACTACATATTTATTGGCTTTTCCTACCATATCCATAAAGTTTTTCTCCACGCTCATATTATCGCACGCCATTCTTGTAGAACCTAAAGCTCCCGCAGAAAAATTTCCCATAGAAGGATCTACTTTTGCCGTTCCGAAGTAATTGTTGCATCCCGCATTACCACTGATTTTTTCTCCTTCAATATTCAGGGTAGGAATTTTCCCTTTCACATTATCAGCCAAAGCCCATTTTGTACCCGCAAGAGAAGGCTGTGCTTTTCCTACTTTGGAAGCAGAAGAACTCGACATTGTTCCACATGAAACCAAAACTGCAGCAGTACATATACTTAAAAAAAAATTCTTCATTGTTTACTTTTTGATTTAAACCAAATTTACGGAATTATTATTATTTAAACGGGTTTCGGAAGATTTTATTATTCTTTAACACTTCAGATAAAATTGTAATTGAATATGATTTATCTGAATTTAACCTAAGTTCGGGATAAGTATTAAACGCAAGGTTAAACAAAGAGATTCAATTATCAGGAATTCAGCTTTTAAGATATACAAAGGCGTAAAACTTATCAAAGTAATACCATTTTTGTCTTTTTTAAATAAACGAAGTGTCTTTGTTTACCTTACAAACTTTCAATAAGTAAAAAAAATCTTTTGTTTTTCTTTGCGATAAAATAATACAACACTATAAATCAATTATTTAAAATTTTTCTTATCCCGAACTGAGGTTAATTTAATAAAACATTCAATCTTTAAATTGCTGTCAATTTTAATTTTACCCATAAAAAAAACGGACAAATGTCCGTTTATATTGTATTCGAAAGGTATTTTTTTTACCCTCTTAATTCTGCATTGAATTCTTTCTGGAAAGATTTGATTAAGGAATCCATTACCGCAGTAATTTCTTTTTCTTCCAGTGTTTTCTCTTCGTTTAAAAGTTCGAAACTCATTGCATAAGATTTCTTGCCTTCCGGAAGATTTTTACCTTCGTAAACGTCAAATAAATTAATATTTTTCAGGTACGGAGATTTATTTTTCTTTGCAGTCTGATAAAGATCTTCGTAATTCACGTTTTTATCAATCAGTAAAGCAAGGTCTCTTCTGATTTTATTGAATTTAGGAATATCTTTGAATTTCAATTGATTTTCAGAACGTAATTTCTGTGCAAATTCAAGTTCGATTTCAGCGTAGAAACATTCCTGCTCAATATCGAAATCTTTCAGCATCTGAGGAGCTACTTTCCCGATCCTTACCAAAGCTTTTCCGTCCGCTTCATACGCCAAAGCATCAGAAAATCTTTCATCAGACAAAGCCGCTTCTTTATAATCAATGGATAATCTTTCAAGCAAAACTTTTACATAAGCTTTCAGGTTATAGAAGCTTGTCGCAGATTTCGGCTGCAGCCAGTTTTCTGCAACGTCTCTTCCGGAAACAAGGATAGCCAGTTGCTTTCTTTCCTCGTATTGATCTCTCTTATGATAGATTTTCCCGAATTCGAAGAATTTAATATCCTGATTTTTTCTGTTGATATTGTAGATTGCATTCTGCAAAAGCCCTTCCAGTAAAGACTTTCTCATAAATGCCAAATCATTGCTTAAAGGATTTAATAATTTTACAGCATCCGTTTCATCTTTCAGTGAAGTCAATGAGTTGTTCATTACTTCATTGAAACCTAATCCCTGTAACGTTCTTGCCCAGTTATTTTCAAGCTCATCCTGATCCTGTGCAGCCAGTTTTACCGGCGTAAACGAAATTTTTTGAGGTGCATCGATCTTATTGTATCCGTAGATTCTTAAAATCTCCTCGATAACGTCAATTTCTCTGGTAACGTCTGCTCTGTACGCAGGAACAGAAATTTCATACCCGTTCTGAATTTCATTTAAAACCTGAATTTCAAGGGCTTTTAAAATTTCTTTTACTTTTTCTCTGTGAATTTTCGTTCCTAAAATCTGCTCGATTTTTGAAAATCTGATGATGACATACTGATCTTCAATTTTCTTAGGATACTGTTCCAGCAATTCTCCCACAAGTTTTCCTTCAGTAAGTTCCTGAATTAATTTAATAGCGTGCGTAATTGCTGTTCTTGTAATATTAGGATCCACTCCTCTCTCGAATCTGAAAGAAGCATCGGTATTCAATCCGTGAAATTTTGCCCCTTTTCTCACCGCAACCGGATTGAAATAAGCACTTTCCAAAAAGATGGTAGTTGTTTCAGCAGAAACCCCTGAATTGGCACCTCCGAAAACTCCGGCAATGCACATCGGCGTATCTTTTCCGTCTTTAATGATGATTTCAGAACCGTTTAAAGTTCTTTCAACGCCGTCTAAAGTCGTGAATTTTGTTCCTTCTTTTACTGTCCCTACTTTTACTTTTTTATCTGCAATTTTATCTGCATCAAAAGCATGAAGCGGCTGTCCGTAACCGTGAAGGATATAGTTGGTAATATCTACAACATTGTTGATCGGGCTTAATCCGATGGCTTTCAGTCTGTCTTTCAGCCAAGCCGGAGAATCTGCCACTTTTACGTTTTCGATTACCGCTCCGATGTATCTCGGACATAATTCTGCGTCTTCCACTTCTAATGTAAAATCGTGAGAACCTTCGTTGTTCAGTGCAACAGAAGATACTTTTTCGAACTCAGATTTCTGCTTGTTTGTGGAAAGATAAGCATGAAGATCTCTTGCAACACCGTAATGAGACATTGCATCGGTTCTGTTCGGCGTTAAACCGATTTCCAGAACTTCATCGTTTGTTATTTCAAAGTAATCTGCGAAATTTTTTCCGATTTCAAACTTTTCTTCATCCAAAACCATAATTCCGCCGTGATCGTCGCTAAGACCCAATTCGTCTTCTGCACAGATCATTCCCTGAGAAACCTCTCCCCGGATTTTTGCTTCTTTGATCTCGAAAAAGTTTCCGGTTTTATCATAGATTTTTGTTCCGACAACTGCAACGGGAACGGTTTGTCCGGCTTCCACATTGGGAGCTCCGCAAACGATGTTTAAAATCTTTCCGTTTCCTACTTCTACGGTTGTCTTTTTTAATTTGTCTGCATTCGGATGTTTCTCGCAGGTTAAAACTTTACCTACAACAATTCCTTCCAGGCTTCCTTTTATGCTTTCAAATTTTTCTATCCCTTCAACTTCAAGTCCTATATCTGTAAGGAACTCACCGATTCTTTCAGTTTTCAGGTCCGTTTTGATATAATCTTTAAGCCAGTTGTTTGATATTTTCATCTGATAATTTATTATTTTTCAAGGTTAAAAGAAACCTTGCTTATTTTGAAAATTTTACTTGAATTTTTCGCGTTACAAATATCGTGTTTTTTTAAGAAACAGAGAAATATGAAAGAAACTTTAAGAGTTATTTAGCAGCTTTCTTTTTCCTACCGGAGCAGCAAGACATTGTCATTGCGAAGAGCGACGCGACGCGGCAGTCTAAAAACCTTCTTTTTAACGCTAAAGATCGCTAAGAAAAGAATTGTTAAATTTCGAATATTTTTGTTCGCTATGGCGTTCTAATCAGCAAGTGACAGCGGAATTTAAATCTGTCATTACTGTTTCTAAAACTAAGCCTCGATTTCTACTTGTAGATGTATTCCGGAGATTACTTCTTCTCTTTGTTCATTGCAAAACGGCGGACTGCAATTCTAGCCC